>NZ_JAKKRZ010000001.1:0-469536 GCF_025653725.1 Shewanella sp. SM74
CAGGTGTATTTTGCGCACCCTTATCGTTCTTGTGAACGTGGTGCGAATGAAAACGCCAATGGATTACTGCGGCAGTACGTCAAAAAAGGGGTTGATTTGAGGCTAGTGAGTAATGAATTAATCGAATTTGCTCAGAATAGAATTAACTATCGACCCAAAAAGTGTTTGAAGTTTAAGCAGCCTGCGGTGGTGTTTCACCAGTTAGCTGCTTAATTGTCGAGTGTCGCACTTCGGAGTTGAATTCGGGGATAATCTTACCGATGTAGATGCGCGCCCACATAACAGTTTCCTAAGGCATTTATCCCCTATGCCAGGTCGCTCAGTGGCTATTGGTGTCAGAGTGCAATTCTAAAAAGTTTCCTTCAAGGCTAATGGCCTTGAAGGTTTTCGTTTGATTTCTAGATACCCAAGGCCAAAAATCTAACCTCCTTCAATTCAAGCCGCGACTTGCTGTTTTTTATCCCATTTTCCGAGAGATTTTTTTAAGTCATGACGGACCCAAAGCGTTTATCTGATGAAGCCTATTCAATGATATTTCTTACATAATATGGAAAAGTCATCCATTGGATTGAGTAAGAAATCTTTACCGACAATGGAAGTCATTTCTGATTCAGATATAAAAGGATTGTCAATTTTTAAAACTAATCGTTGATTAAATTTACTTTTTATCAAAAAATCGCAATGGCGTTGATAAAATAACTGGTCAAATTGACCATTATCGATAATTCTCTGGAGGCCAATTTGTATTCGCTGAGCTAAGCGAGGTTTGTTAGGTGAAACATAATAATATGTCGCTAGCGGAATATGTAGCATGATGCTTTCATCAACAACGAGATCTGGATATTGTTGATTAAACTGCTTAACCTCTTGAAAGACTTCATTCACTCCGCGGCCAAATGTTATAAACCGTCCTTTTGATAACATATTAAATAAACTGTCATATTGATTGCTTTCTATAATCTTAAATCCTGCTTGTTGCATGGCAACTTTAGTTGACCATTGGCTACCTGAACCAGTATCAAGAGCAGTTAACTGCGCTAGCGAGGTGATTTGGGCTAACCTAGGTACATTTTCCTTTTTAATAATAAAAATTCTAAATCCCTGAATGCCTTTTCTAATAGGAATTTTTATTGGAATAAGCTGTTTATTCCACTGTAGGTTAGAGGCTTCTGCAATAACATTGATGGTTTCACCCTCTTGTAATGCTCTGAAGATACGATTTCGACTCATTATTAGATCTGAGACTTGCAGTGATGCTTCACCAAAATCGGCTTTGGTTGCATCAATAACTAATTGTAAAAGGTCATAAGTATACTGATATCTGTGATCAAGCTTGGATTCTGACTGATTGATAATGAATTGATCATTAGCATAAGTGACGGGTATGTTTGCCAAGACCCACAGGGAAAGAATACAAAAAATAATGCCCAGTCGCTGTAAATTATCCATCAATAAACTCATTACTAGAGGTTGAAATTGATTCGGTGTGCTTATTTTAGCAGTAGCCTAGGTGGCTTGCGGGATAAAGAAACTGATGATGAGCGTAAATGATACATTTTTTTAGTTTGGGTTTATGTGAGTTGTAAATCAATTTAGACAGCCCAACGGTGTTGGCACTGGGTGCGAGTGGCTCGCAGAATATTTTAAAGTCCTTATGTTGTTTGGCCATAGTGTTTTTAATATGGCTTTACGTTATATATGCATAAACGTGTTTGTAGTCTGGCAACGATTTTGGGGAAGTTTGAAGGTCGTGTTTATTGCGTTAATCATTTATGAGTACGTGCTTTGAGCGTTTAACCAGCGCTGGCGCATGCTCCACGTTTTTACAGTGCTATCACTTTGGCTCTACTGCTGATGTTAAACATATAAATTGACCACTCAAGACCCAGAGAGGACATCAATGAACTCAGATAAAATTTTAGAATCTGCGCAAGCAACCTTGTCTGGGTTAACACCATTTCCTCAAATTGTCGGCAATCTTATTGCTGAAGGTGTCGAGTATTACTATGTAGACTATGCCACGAAGTCATTTACTTTCTATAGCGCAGCAGGTTCTACAGTGCAAGCACCTTTATCATTTGAGGGGCTTCCATTAATTGCTGAAAATTTTAATGTGATTGAACTCAGAGCCGCCATCTTGGATAGTCAGCAGCATGGGCAAACATTTCGGCTTTTCTGCCAGCGCGCTATGAATGCTGGAGTTCAAGGTTATTTCGTGTTTTTGCGAGGTAAACGTGTAACCTATTTTGGCCGTCAAGG
This sequence comes from Shewanella sp. SM74, assembly GCF_025653725.1. NCBI lineage: Bacteria > Pseudomonadati > Pseudomonadota > Gammaproteobacteria > Alteromonadales > Shewanellaceae > Shewanella > Shewanella sp. SM74. The sequence continues at coordinate 2,260 of NZ_JAKKRZ010000001.1, forward strand.
TGACCAGCATACAGAATGGTTTTCTGGCGCTAAGCCGAGCAATGTCTAACAATGCTGACTAGGCTCGCCACTTTCTGGGCTGGGTGCATCGTGAGTTTTACATTGGGTGAATGGTTACGTGAAGTTCATTGTATACGTCACTTACATCTTCCTGTGCTTAACGTTATAGATCACTGGAGGCATAAATATGCTACCACGCAATGTCACTACTATTTCTCGAATGCCGATTTACGGCATCATGAAGATTAAGTCATATCTTGCGAGGGTAATGGTTTACGGGGTGATTTTAATTGGTATTGGACGGTACAATTGCGGTTAAATAGGAGAATAATGTCTTATGTACCATCAATTTCTAAATGAACCTATGGTGCTTGATATTGAAAAGGCATCAATACTCACATTACGGCTACCCGACGATGTGAGTGATTTTATTGTGTCACAGGCGATCAATGCCCCTTTACTAGAGATTATCGTTATAGCTGAAGCCGGAATTCAGCAAAATATAGTCATCCGCTTCCAGCCGTTTATGGGTCTTAAGGTCGAATCGTTACCGCAAAGTCCTCAGGCTTTCAATACACCAATAACCCGCAGCCTTGGGCAAGGTTTTAGGCTTTATACACGGATGGGAACTGCTGCGAAATTTTGTGCGGCTGAATTGAGGCGAGGTGTATCTTTTACCTTAGATACGACTCGTCATTTAGATGCAGATAATGACTTAATAGGTGCAGATAGTTACTTAACTTTTGCCTTACAAGCCAATTCAAAGTTTGAGTTAGTACCCTTAGAAGCGGATTTGCGGGTTTTGCATGAGCCCAAAGCGTTAATGGTTGCTAAAGCACTGTTAGCAAGGCACTACGACTATGCCGCATCATCTGAATCTCTTGCAATTTACATGACCGAAATCGAGCAGGTTAGATTAGAATTGCAGTCGTTTATGCGCGGGGAGCTTGGTCAATGTCACGCCAGTCTTGCTGATGAAGTATTAAGGATCGATCCCTTGCTACTGCAGAAACAACAATGGTTATTTAGAACCTATACCCATATGTTTGAGCGACCAAACTACAGCCGCGCTGCTAATGATGTTGATAACACTGATAAGCTATTAAGAAAATTAGAGTGTTATGAATTACTCGCTTCACCGGAATTGACCCTGATGGTAGATCGATTGATGGAAGACGAAACATAAACTTTTTACCCAAATTTAGCTAAATGATAAGAGTCCATTATGTATTATTTATGTCCCCTGTGTGCCGCCCCACTGACGTTAACGGAGCGAACTTGGGGTTGTTCACAGCAACATAAGTTTGATATGGCCAAAGAAGGCTATGTCAACTTATTGCCTGTACAGAAGAAAAACTCAAAAGATCCTGGTGATAATAAACAGATGATGTTTGCTCGGCGTGAATTTTTAAACGCGGGTTACTATCAAGGTTTGAGTGATAGAGTGAATGAGCTCGCACTTGAGTTTGGTGCCGAAGCAAAACAAATCCTCGATATAGGCTGTGGGGAAGGGTACTACAGTCAACGTTTATTCCATGTGTTGAGCCAGCACCATGATTGCAATTTACAAGGTATAGATATTTCTAAGTCTGCGATTAAATATGCAGCTAAACGTTACCCTAATTTGCAATTTTGTGTCGCAAGTGCCTATGAAATGCCAATCGCATCCCAAAGTGTCGATCTTGCCATTCGTATTTATGCCCCTTCAAAAGTAGAAGAGTTACAACGAATTATGGCTGATGGAGGCTTACTGATAACGGTTTCTCCGGGACCTTTACACCATTTTGCGTTGAAACAACAAATTTATGCTGAGCCAAGATTACATCCCGTTTCCACAGCGCATATTGCTGGATTTGAGTGTCTTCATCAGGAACGCTTAATCTCCCAGTTAGAGCTGGCAAATAGTGAACATATCGCTCATTTTTTAGAAATGACGCCCTATGCCTGGAAGTTTACTCATGCCCAAAAGCAAGCATTTGCGTTGCAAGGACTGAACTGTGAATTGGATTTCCAAATTGAAGTGCATCGGATTTCAAAGTAAGCGATAAGATTAAGCTATTGAAATAAATTATTTAAAATGCTTAACTGTACCGGCTAAACAGCATGAACCTAGTGTTCTGCTAGCCGGTTGCAAAACCGTAAAGTAGATTTAGGCAAAATAAATAATCCAAAGTGTCGCAGTGTGTTGACTTATCTTTAGAATGGTTTATAGTCTTATCAGCTTGAAGGTTGGGCTTATATTTATGTGTTCAATACGACCAGTTCGTCCTGTAAACATAAGTAATACCGGCATTTTCCAGCTCCACCCGCCGTTAAGGCTTTAATTTTTTATTTACAGGATTTATATTATGTCTCAAGTTACTGGTGTTGTTAAGTGGTTCAACTCTGACAAAGGTTTCGGATTCATTGAGCAAGAATCTGGTCCAGATGTATTCGTACACTTCCGTGCGATCAACTCTGACGGTTTCAAAACTCTTGATGAAGGCCAAAAAGTGTCTTTCACTGTGACTCAAGGTCAAAAAGGTCCACAAGCTGAAAACGTAACTATCATTGGTTAATTTTCAGTGCTGTTAGCCTAGAGCTGATAGCAATGGATTAAAGGGCTATGGTTAATTCCGTGGCTCTTTTTATTTGTGCGAAAATAAGATTTCATTTAGTTTAGATTGTTGAATCCAGTATAAGCGACGAGATCCACTTAACATGTCGCATTAATTTAATGCTTAAATCTGAAGTTAATCATCTAATCTTTCTCTGTTAGATCCCAATTTTGATATCTCCAAAATTTTCAATAAAACCATTTGATACACTCTCCTTATTTTTACCCCTGTAACATTCAATTCCATTATATGCTAACTCTTAACGCTTGCTCTTATCGAGTTTATTTTTTGCGTAATCTTATATTCAATGTCAAACGCGAATGTGTCTAATCATTCATTTTTTGTAAATCAGTGGCTTCAGATATTGCCGAATATGATTGGTGCATTTACATTTCTTGCACTTAGTTATCCTACATATACTAAGCTGCACCTAAGGCTGAAAGCCTTGTAGTAAAGAGTTGAGGCTGGCAAAGCATTTAGTGCTTGATATTAAAGAACACTAGCTTATTTATGATGTAGTTTGGAGCCGACCAAAAAATGAATATTGCTATTGAGATGCCTTGCATTTCGTACATTTAAGCATTTCCGACAGAAGCTTTAGGTTGCTAATCCAACTTAATTATCGGCTACTTTATAGCGGAATAATGTTCTCCCTCGACTAGTTTCCCTAACTTATAAAGGAGAGGTCTACAGTTAGCACTAAATGGATTAAGTGCCCTTTCTACTGGCGGTATTGACCTAATATTTTGTTAGCATGTTTATTGCTTCTAATGTGACGTTAGTGACAATACAAGAATACTTAAAGTTGAGAACTATATACCGAGGATCTTTTGATGGGTTATGTTATTCAAGGGACTACGATTAAGCCGAAAAATGGATAGAGCTAAATTTAAATATTGTGGAGTATTAAGTGTAAATAAAAAAGCCATGCAATTGCATGGCTTTTCTGGTTTAGCTTAAGTGATTATGGACGTGCCATATCAGACTCTGCACCATTAGCGAGTTTGATTTTGGCAGTAGACTCTTCGTTCGCAGTATTCTCATACTCTCGTCCTTTAGGGACTGCCACTTGTTCTCTCACTTCAACGACAGGCTTGGTCATATCCGAAGACACCATAGAGCCAAAGCGGCTGGCCGCTTTCGGCTTGCTGACAACAACTGCATCCGTGATTTGCGGTGTTGTTGGAGCTGTTTGTACTGTGGCTTGAGGCTTAGCGATAGCAGCCGGTCTGGCCATTGGCGCAGAGGCTGTTGCTTTCACGGCTTCTTTTACTTCAGCGCTCGGTGCAACACTTGGCTCGACAAGTGTTTCGGGTTTAGCTGCTTCAGTTTTGGGTACTGCTACTGATTTAGTCACTGAGCTTTCAACTGATGGGACTGCAACGACTACGGCTTCAGCAGTCACGCTGGTCACCTGAGTTTCAACGATTGACGCAAGGTCAACTTTTACGTCAGCAGCCTTTGGCTCTTCCGCTTTCGTTTCAGTGGTTTTAGTCACAACAGGTTTAGTTTCAACTTGCTGAGTTTCAACTGCTGCAACGTCATTTGCTTGAGGCTGAGGCTCAACTTTTGCTTCTACTTTAACAACAGCAGGAGCTTCAACAGCTGGAGTTGAACTGGTTTCAGCTATTTCGACGTCAGCAGTTTTAACGGCCGGTTCAGTTACCGCTGTTGTTTGAGTTGCAACAACAGGAGTTTCCACTCGAACACTGACGATTTCGCTTGGGTACTCTTGGTCCGCACCTAATTCGTCATTAGGAACGAATTGCGCTGGCGTTGATGTCCCTTGGTCATCTTCGTCGCGACGACGACGTTGACCCGCTGCACGAAGGTGGCGAGGGCTACGACGGCTACGACGTTGACCATCTCTTTGCTCGCGTTTTGATTGATCATCAGCATTCGCATTTTCGTTGTCTGCATCAACTTCGCTATCTTGCGATACAGCATCCGCTGCTACAGTATGAGCTGCTGTGTCAACCAAGGTGTTTTCAGCTACGTTAACAGCATCAACAGCAGGTGTTTCTACTACAGTAGAAATTACAGTTGTCTCTTCTAGCACAATATTTTCTTGCGCTTCTTGAGCAGGTGCAGCTTCCTTACGAGGCTGGCGACGTGTTCTTGGCGCTTTAGTTTCTACTGGCGTTTGGGCAATGACTTCAGCTTTGGCATTAACACTGATAGTACTTGCCGCTGCGGCGTTAAGGGCTGCAATTTCCGCTAACACTTCTGCGGCATCTTCAGGTGCAATTGGGATCGCATTATCTGGCGTATTATGGCCATTATCGATACGCACCTTACGACGCATGTTACGGCGCTGACGACGCTCGCGGGCGACTTCTTGCTTAGGGGCATCATCTGCTTCAATGTCGGCAACAACATCTTTTGGCGCTTGTACGCGTGGCTTCGGTTCAGCTTTAGCTGGACGTTTAGCCGTTTCTTCTTTTTCGCGAACTGGACGTTCTTGTGTGCTGACTACTGCATCAGTCGGCTTTTTTGGATTGCGGCTACGCGGCTCACGAGTGCCTTCTTTTGCTTTGTCGGCATCTTGGGCATTGCGTGGGCGGCGAGTGTCATTACGACGGTTACGGCGATTTGCGTTAGCCGCACTGATATCCGTTGATTTAGTTTCAACAACTTTTACGGGTTCAGCTTGTTCACTTGGCGCAAACATGGCACTGATTGCACTCACAAGCTTGCTGAAGAATCCTGGTTGTGGCGCTTCAACTTTCACCGTTGGTGATGGGGCTTGTTCTACTTTTTGTGGCGCTGCAAAACCTTTTAATGCCGGAATAGGCGCCGCAGTACGTTCCAGTTTGCGTGGCTCATACAATTTGGCTTCAGGATGCTCTATACGCTTATAGCTTGATTCACTGATTTCATCATCACTACGGTGACGGATCACGCGGTAATCAGGCGTCATCATGTGTGCGTCAGGTATCACATACACTTCGACATCGTGACGCTGTTCTGTGATGCGAATGGCTTTGCGTTTCTCGTTTAACAAGAAAGCTGCAACATCCACAGGCACAATCGCTTCGATTTGTGAGGTGTTTTCTTTGATGGCTTCTTCTTCCATCAAACGTAAAATTGACAGTGCTAAAGACTCGGTACTGCGAATCGTGCCTTGGCCATGACAGCGAGGGCAGATATGCGCTGCAGATTCTTCTAAAGAGGGGCGCAGACGTTGACGCGACATTTCCATCAAACCGAAACGAGAAATGCGACCTAACTGCACGCGAGCACGATCATGGTGCACAGCATCACGTAAACGGTTTTCAACTTCACGCTGATGACGCACTGGCGTCATATCGATAAAGTCAATAACCACTAAGCCCCCTAAGTCGCGGAGACGCAATTGACGGGCAATTTCATCGGCGGCTTCGAGGTTAGTGTTAAGTGCTGTTTCTTCAATATCGCCGCCTTTAGTGGCACGGGCAGAGTTGATATCGATTGAGGTTAACGCTTCAGTTGGGTCGATAACAATCGAACCGCCAGATGGCAGACGTACTTCGCGTTGGAAGGCGGATTCAATTTGTGATTCGATTTGGAAGTGAGTGAATAATGGCACTTCAGCTTCGTACAGTTTTACGCGCTCAACGAAATCAGGGCGAACTAAGGCGATATGTTGCTTCGCTTCTTCAAAAATACGTGGATGATCGATAAGGATTTCGCCCACGTCACGGCGTAAATAGTCACGAATAGCGCGAACTATCACATTGCTTTCTTGGTGAATTAAGAAAGGTGCGCCTTTAACTTGTGAAGCTTCGGTGATCGCCGCCCAGTGGTGTTGTAGAACTTTTAAGTCCCACTTTAACTCGGCAGATTCTTTGCCTACACCCGCAGTACGCACGATAAGACCCATGCCCGCAGGCACTTCTAAGTCAGCCATCGCTTCTTTTAGCTCAGTGCGTTCATCACCTTCGATACGACGAGAAATCCCGCCAGCACGTGGGTTGTTTGGCATTAATACTAAGTAAGAGCCTGCAAGGCTGATGAAGGTCGTTAAGGCTGCACCTTTATTGCCGCGTTCTTCTTTGTCAATTTGGACAATAACTTCCTGTCCTTCACTGACCACTTCTTTGATGTTTGGGCGACCTTGGAACGAATATCCCTTCGGGAAATATTCTCTAGCGATTTCTTTCAGTGGCAAAAAGCCGTGACGATCGGCACCGTAGTCGACGAAAGCGGCTTCTAAAGACGGTTCTACGCGGGTAATTTTACCTTTGTAAATGTTTGATTTTTTTTGCTCATGACCTGGGCTTTCAATGTCTAGATCATACAGTTGTTGCCCATCAACAAGGGCAACACGCAACTCTTCTGATTGAGTTGCATTGATTAACATACGTTTCATGATGACGTCATTCTTCTTTAAATAGAGGTCATCAAACATCGCGCTTCGCTGCATTACGGGCCTAGCAGTAGATCAACTGAGCCTCACGGCTGGTGGCTAGGCAAGAGGTGCGCATTACTGTTAGACGCAGTCGCTGCGTGTCGCATCCTATTTATGGCTTATTTTTTAATGATTACAAAAACAAGGAATTCGTTGTAAAACATCAACCAACCCCATAAATTCTTTAGTTTCGTTCCGGTAATGCCCAAGTCGAATCGGTTTGTCTGACGACAGGTCAAAATATCCTTCGAAATCGGGGAGGAAAACCTAGGGTAAACCTTATTAAAGTAAGGTGACTTTCTCGATTTAATCGTAAAAAACGCATTTGTGGTATTTTTACTCTGTATACGATTTGCAAATCAATGATTTGCTATCAAGAAAATCTTTTTTTATCCGTTAAATTTTCCGCTTGGGATCAGGGCGTTGTGAACACTTTATTCACGGCTTATCCCTAATCGCTGGTGAAATATAGCAATAATCAAAAAATTCAGCAATGGAAAGGCACAATTCTTCTCAGTTGTTGTACAATGGCGACCGTTATAATTAGATGGCGCATCATGAATATAGAATCCACCCCACAACAGGTTCAGTTGATCACGATTGATGAAGATCACTTCGAACAGCGTATCGATAACTACTTAATGACCAAGCTGAAGGGCGTGCCGAAAAGCATGATCTATCGCATTGTCCGCAAGGGCGAGGTTCGAGTGAATAAGAAACGCATCAAACCCGAGTACAAGTTGCAGATTGGCGACATAGTACGTATTCCGCCAGTCCGCGTGGCAGAGCCGGATAACCGTACCGCACCATCGGCGAACTTAAGTAAAGTCTCGCAACTCGAAGATCGTATTTTGCATGAAGACAATCATTTGATCGTGCTGAATAAACCTGCTGGCATTGCCGTGCATGGTGGTAGTGGAGTCGATTACGGTGTGATTGAAGCATTGCGTTCACTGCGTCCTCAACAAAAGTTTTTAGAGCTAGTACATCGTCTCGATAAAGATACTTCGGGTGTGTTGTTGGTGGCGAAAAAGCGTAGCGCGCTTAAACATCTGCATGATCAGCTTCGGTATAAAAAGATGCAGAAAGACTATTTGGCCTTAGTTAAAGGTGAATGGTCTGCTCAAGATAAAGCCGTTAAACAGCCTTTATTGAAAATCACCCTCAAATCCGGTGAGCGCATTGTGCGTGTTAATGCTGAGGGTAAACCTTCAGAAACGCGCTTTAAAATTATGCAGCGTTACCAAGGTTGTACTTTAGTGAAGGCAAGCCCTGTCACTGGACGTACTCATCAAATTCGGGTGCATTGTCAATTTGCCGGTCATCCAATCGCCTGTGATGATAAGTACAGCGAGCAAGGATTTGACGATAGCATGCGTGCATTAGGCTTAACTCGACTCTTTTTACATGCCGCTGAATTGATGTTCATTCATCCAGAAAATGATGAAGTGATGCGGGTTTCAGCGCCTTTAGATGAAAATTTGTCGCAATTACTCGATAAGTTAAAGCGTGCGTAATCGACGGGGATAGGTTTCAAGGATGAAGATAAAGCAATACGATTTAGTGATTTTCGATTGGGATGGCACTCTGATGGATTCCATCGGTAAAATTATCACTTGTATTGAAAATATGGCTAAGGCATTGCAGTTACCTATCCCAACTGAAAGTGACATTCGCGATATTATTGGTCTTTCTATGACAGAAGCGCTGCGAGTCCTGTTCCCACAGGGACTTAATTGCAGCGCTTCTTCTGCCAATTCTCAGCATCAGCAGCATTCTAATAGTGCATTCAGCCAAGGCGAAAATGATCAATATCAGCAAATGCGCGCTGAGTTTAAAGCACAGTATTTGCATTTAGACACCACGCCAACTCCCTTGTTTGTACAAACTCCAGCTTTAATTGATGACTTGCATAGCCAAGGCTATAAGTTAGCCGTCGCAACTGGTAAAGCCCGTGCGGGACTTGATCGCGTCTTTGAGCAAACAGGCTTAGGTCGATACTTTGTTGCATCACGCTGCGCCGATGAAGTGCACAGCAAACCCCATCCTGAAATGATCTCAAGCTTGCTGAAAGAATTGAATATTGCACCGAACAGAGCCTTAATGGTGGGTGATTCTCTGCTGGATTTAACCATGGCGGCCAATGCAGGGATTGATAGCGTTGGTGTGACCTATGGCGCTCACAGTGCCGAAAAGTTGCTGCGGGCAAAACCTATCGCCTTGATAGATTCACCAAAGCAATTACTGCAATACCTCTAACACTGCTATTTAATGCTGGAGCGGCAATACATGCCGCTGCGCATGAGACTTCCTTATCACTTTTATTTACGTCTCATCTTCTCGTCGATGAAACGACTCAGTAGCTCGGTATTTTTGATGCGTGTCATCGATTCAATAAACAGAACAAAGCCTTGGCAAACGTTTAAGCAAGAACGTCTACACCTTGGGCTAACAGCATTTCCGTCAGTAATATCAGTGGTAAGCCAACTAAGGTATTGGGATCGCGCCCTTCGAGCTCTGTAAATAACGCGATACCTAAACCTTCGCTCTTAAAACTCCCCGCGCAATAATAAGGCTCTTCTTTTTCAATGTAAGCCACAATCTGCGCATGGCTAAGGTGCCTAAAATGAACCGTGAAGGGTTCAACCTCGGCGGCCATAGCGCCAGTTTTGGCATTATAGAGTGCAAGACCAGTATAAAAGGTGATGGCCTTGCCTGAGGCTTGAGTGAGCTGCGCGACGGCATTATTAAAATGATGGGGTTTACCGATAATCTTGCCATCAATGACGGCAACTTGATCGGAGCCAATAATCAGACCATCGGGGAATTGTTCTGCTCCCGCGACGGCTTTTGCTTTGGCTAATCGCAGCACTAAAGCATGGGCCGATTCTTCGAGATACGCCGTTTCGTCAATATTAGGACTGCAGCATTCGAAGGGTAACCCGAGTTTTCGCAGTAAAGATTGTCGATATATAGACGTCGAAGCTAAGATTAATGGGGTTGGCATAATGAGATATCCGCAAAAGAGTGACTCATATTGTGACCAATCAATGCGCGAGAGTGCAAGAGTTTCGTCTTTTACGGTTTCTTTTCAATGAATGCGACTATTTTAGGCGGCTTGCGCTTGTATGCGGCCCCATGCTTGGGTACTATTTCGCTTCCGTCAATTTCAATGTTGGGGCAGGGGAAAGGCTTAAGTCGCAAACTGGGACTTAAGTTAGTATTTTTTCTTTGACTCTAGCGTTTTCAAACTATAATATGCGCGCCTTATGCAAACAGTAAAGATACCGGTTTCAATTGATCCATTTCGCGCCGCCTCGAGTCGCCTAGTTTATCAGGGCGTTGTTCCTGGTGTGCAACTGAAAAGATTAACTGAGTTATGTGCCGGCGACTGTTCCGATGTGGCAGTGTCGCTTGAATGTGGCGTAGATTTACAGGGGATAGTCTACCTGAAAGGGAAGGCTGTGACGGAGCTCACTCTGATATGTCAACGTTGCATGACACTATTTACCACTGAGGTTACGGTCGAGTTTTGTTTTGGTCCATGTCGGACTAAAGCAGAAATCGATGAGCTCCCGGATGCGTATGACCCAATTGAGTGCAATGAAATTGGCGAAGTGCGTCTACATCAATTGATCGAAGATGAATTGATAGTCGCTATGCCGATAATCCCAATGCATCAAGAAATTGATTGCAGTGCAGGATCTAAAGACATGGTTGTAGGCGAGATAGAACCCGCTCAAGAGGAGCGTCCAAATCCGTTTGCAGTGTTAGAAAAACTGAAGAGCAAGTAATCGAGGAGACAGGCCAATGGCTGTACAACAGAACAAAAAATCACGTTCAAAGCGCGGAATGCGCCGTTCACATGACGCACTGAGCACTGCTCAGCTGTCTGTAGACGCTACCAGCGGTGAAATCCATATGCGTCACAATGTGACTGCAGATGGCTTCTATCGCGGTAAAAAGGTAATCAACAAGTAATTTGTTGGTTTCCTAATGACGAATCTGACGCTTGCGTTAGATGCAATGGGTGGTGATCATGGCCCCCACGTCACGGTGCCTGCAGCCTTGCGGGCACTACAATTACATTCTTTTCTTAAAATCATTTTAGTCGGTGACAAGACTGAAATTGATGTCTATCTACGTCAAGCCGAAGCGAGTTTACTTTCGCGCATAGAAATCATTCATACCGATGAAGTCGTTAGTATGTCCGATAGGCCTGTGCATGCCTTGCGTACACGTAAAAACAGTTCCATGCGATTGGCTATTGAGTTAGTGCGTGACGACCGCGCACAAGCGTGTGTGAGTGCCGGTAACACAGGGGCGCTGATGGCAATGGCGAAAGTATTGCTGAAGACCTTGCCTGGTGTTGATCGACCAGCATTAGTCAGTTGTTTACCTGCGGTGACTCAAAAACCGGTTTATTTGTTGGATTTGGGCGCGAATATTTCCTGTGACTCTGAAACCTTATTTCAGTTTGCCGTGATGGGCTCAGTCCTGTGCGAAGCGGTAGATAAGAAATCTCGGCCAAAAGTCGCCTTGCTCAATGTGGGCGTTGAAGAAATTAAAGGTAATGACCAAGTTCAGCAAGCCGCGCAGTTGCTGCAACACACAGAACAAATCAATTACACAGGTTTTATCGAAGGGGATGAAATCTATTCCGGTAATGTGGATGTGATTGTTTGTGATGGGTTTGTGGGTAACATCACGCTCAAGACCTCAGAAGGTATTGCCAAGTTATTAGTACATCAGTTAAAACGGGGACTAACCCAAGGTTTATTCGTTCGTTTTCTGGCTAAACTTATCGCCCCTCGTATCCAGGCGGTCCTTAGTCAGATGAACCCCGACCACTATAACGGTGCAAGTCTGATAGGATTGCGCGGAATAGTTGTAAAAAGCCATGGAAACGCGGATGAAACTGCCTATTTACAAGCAATTAGTTTGGCAGTAACGGAAGCTCAACGTCGACTCCCTGAAATGATAAAAGATCGTTTGGAGTCGATTCTTTTAGATATAAATAACTGATCCCTCCTTATGCATACAAAAATTCTCGGAACTGGTAGTTATCTACCGGTGCAGGTGCGTAGCAATCAAGATTTGGAAAAAATGGTGGAAACCACTGACCAATGGATTGTTGAACGTACAGGTATATCAGAACGTCGCATTGCGGCTTTCGATGAAACCGTTTCAACTATGGGCTATCAAGCGGCATTAAAAGCGCTAGAAATGGCTGGCATAGAAGCATCAGATTTAGACATGATCGTTTGCGGCACTACCAGTGCTCCCAATGCTTTTCCGGCTGCGGCCTGTGAAATTCAAGCCATGCTTGGCGTGCATACCATTCCAGCTTTTGATATCGCAGCGGCGTGTTCAGGCTTTGTTTATGCTTTATCTGTTGCCGATCAATTTGTAAAAACGGGCGCGGCTAAAAAAGTATTAGTGATTGGTGCCGATGTACTGTCTCGCTTATGTGAGCCAGAAGATCGTTCAACGATTATTTTATTTGGTGATGGTGCGGGCGCGGTAGTGATAGGCGCATCCGAAACGCCAGGGATCATTTCGACCCACATTTATGCCGACGGTCGCCAAGGTGACTTATTGAAATGCGCTTTCCCACCACGTAAAGGCGAAACCTCTGAAGCGGTCGGTTTTATGACCATGAAAGGCAACGATGTCTTTAAAGTGGCTGTGACTCAATTGTCCCATGTCGTGACTGAGACGTTACGCATTAACAATATCGATAAGTCAGAAATTGACTGGTTAGTGCCACATCAAGCCAACTTCCGAATTATCAATGCTACCGCTAAAAAGCTCGATATGAGTCTTGATAAAGTCGTATTGACCTTAGCTAAACACGGTAATACTTCTGCCGCGTCAGTGCCCATTGCATTGGATGAAGCCGTACGTGATGGCCGAATTCAGCGCGGACAACTACTGCTGCTTGAGGCCTTTGGTGCTGGATTTGCGTGGGGCAGTGCGCTCATTCGTTTCTAAGTTCTACATGTGTGTTCCACATGATTTTTCAATAAATTAAGTTAGCCATAGGTAATTTGAATATGGAAAATGTTGCTTTTGTATTTCCGGGCCAAGGTTCACAAGCCCTAGGCATGTTAGCCGAGCTTGCCGAATCTCATGCTGTTGTTGGACAAACTTTTGCTGAGGCGAGTGACGTCTTAGGTTATGATCTGTGGGCATTGGTTCAGCAAGGTCCTGTTGAAAGCTTAAATGAAACCGATAAAACTCAACCAGCCCTATTAGCTGCGAGCGTGGCGATTTGGCGTACCTACGTGGCTTCAGGCAAACCTATGCCTGCTATACTAGCGGGTCACAGCTTAGGCGAGTATTCTGCTTTAGTTTGCGCCGGTGTGATGGATTTTAAAGACGCGATTAAGTTGGTGGAATTACGTGGTCAACTGATGCAGCAAGCGGTTCCAGCTGGCACGGGTGCTATGTATGCGATTATCGGTTTGGACAACGAGAGTATCGCTAATGCCTGCGCCGAAGTGGCTCAAGGTGACGTGGTGAGTCCAGTTAACTTTAACAGTCCTGGTCAAGTGGTCATTGCAGGTCAAAAAGACGCAGTTGAGCGCGCTGCAGCAGCTTGTAAAGCAGCAGGCGCTAAAATTGCGGTGGCTCTACCTGTCAGCGTGCCATCACACTGTGCATTAATGAAACCTGCGGCGGATAAACTGGCCGTGGCATTAAACGATGTACAGTTTAATACCCCAACAATTACAGTGATTAATAACGTTGATGTGGCATCACCCACCTCTGCTGATGACATTAAAGATGCGTTAGTGCGTCAGTTATATTGTCCTGTCCGCTGGAGCGAAACTGTTGAGCTAATGGCCCAAAAAGGCATTACCCAACTGGTGGAATGTGGTCCTGGTAAAGTATTGACTGGATTAGCAAAACGAATTAATAAATCACTATCAGCCCAAGCGGTTAATGATGTTGCTTCATTAGCAGCATTAACTGAGTAAGGAGTTTATATGAGTTTCAACCTGAATTTAACAGGCAAAGTGGCTTTGGTGACAGGTGCGAGCCGCGGTATTGGCCGTGCGATCGCTGAGACACTGGTCGAAGCGGGCGCTGTGGTTATTGGAACCGCAACCAGTGAGAAGGGCGCTGCGGCGATCCAAGAATATCTGGGTGACAAAGGTTTTGGTTTAGTGCTTAATGTCACAGATAGTGAATCTGTTACACATTTATTCGCCTCGATCAAAGAAAAAGCGGGTGATGTTGATATTCTAGTCAACAACGCGGGTATAACCCGTGATAATCTGCTAATGCGGATGAAAGATGATGAATGGCAGGATATTATCGACACCAACCTGACATCGTTATTTAGACTGTCAAAACCTGTGATGCGTACCATGATGAAAAAGCGCTTTGGCCGAATCATCAATATCGGTTCAGTGGTAGGCACCATGGGCAATGCAGGTCAAGTTAACTACTCGGCAGCAAAGGCGGGTTTGATTGGATTTACAAAATCTCTTGCAAGAGAGGTTGCATCTCGTCAAATTACAGTTAATGCTATCGCTCCTGGATTTATCCAGACCGATATGACAGATGAGCTGACCGAAGAGCAGCAAAAAGCTATCATGTCACAGGTTCCGATGGAACGATTAGGGCAAGCGCAAGAAATTGCCAATGCAGTGCTCTTTTTGGCCTCGGACTCAGCCGCTTACATCACAGGCGAAACTTTGCATGTGAATGGCGGCATGTACATGGTTTAAGGGCGAATGGCAGGGATTTCTGTCGCAACTGAGTAGTGATCTGTATCAATTGATAGTGAAATTTCGTGGTTAGACCACGAAAACTAAGCTTGCATTGTCAGCCAAATCTAATAAACTACTCGCAATCTTACGCAAGTGCGTAATTTGAATAGGAAAGAAAACTAATGAGCAACATCGAAGAACGTGTAAAGAAAATCATTGTAGAGCAACTGGGCGTTAAAGAAGAAGACGTTAAGCCAGCGGCATCTTTCGTTGACGATCTGGGTGCAGATTCTCTGGACACTGTTGAGTTGGTTATGGCTCTGGAAGAAGAGTTTGATACCGAGATCCCTGATGAAGAAGCTGAAAAGATCACTACTGTTCAAGCAGCGATCGACTACGTTTCTAAGAATCAGTAATTCTGAATTCTTGAAGACAGGCGGCATTTTTGCCGCCTGTTTTTGTTTTACCCCCGTCAAATTCTGCCTCCGTGCCATTCAATCGTCTCTGGATCGTGTTTTAATTGTTATCCACGAGATGCTCGCCGCAGATTGGCGAATTTTTCTAAATAAAAATTATTTAAGAAATTGTCTAATGATAGAAAACCCTGTGTCCTCTATCTGAATTAACAAATTAGCATTTAAAGGTGACTGCCGTGTCTAAACGTCGTGTAGTGGTAACCGGTTTGGGGTTAGTAACTCCAGTGGGCAATACTGTCGATACTACTTGGAAGGCTTTGCTTTCGGGTAAGAGTGGTATTGCACCGATAACCAAATTTGATGCCAGTGAATTTACCACTCGTTTCAGTGGTTCAGTAAAAGATTTCGATGTTGAGCAATACGTAACGAAAAAAGACGCCCGTAAGATGGACCTCTTTATTCAATACGGTATGGCGGCTGGCATCCAAGCTATCCAAGACTCAGGTCTGGACATGAGCAAAGAAAACCCTGGTCGTGTCGGTACTGCTATTGGTGCGGGTATGGGCGGTATGTGGTTGATTGAACAAGGTCACAGCGCATTGATGAATGGTGGCCCGCGTAAGGTTTCTCCTTTCTTCGTACCTAGTACCATTATCAATATGATTTCGGGCCACTTGTCGATCATGTTTGGCATGAAAGGCCCAAATTTTGCCGTGACGACCGCTTGTACTACGGGTGTGCATAATATCGGTTTCGCGGCGCGTACCATTGCCTATGGCGATGCAGACGTGATGGTTGCGGGCGGTGCTGAGGATGTCACTTCTCCTTTAGGCGTGGCAGGTTTTGGTGCAGCGAAAGCGTTATCGACACGCAATGACGATCCGACTGCGGCGAGCCGTCCATGGGATAAAGACCGTGATGGTTTTGTGATCGGTGATGGCGCTGGTGTGATGGTGATGGAAGAGTACGAACACGCAAAAGCGCGCGGTGCGACCATTTACGGCGAATTAGTCGGTTTTGGTATGAGCGGTGATGCGTTCCATATGACATCGCCTCCAAGTGACGGAGCAGGCGCTGCGGCGGCTATGGTCAATGCTATTAATGACGCTAAGTTATCACTGGAGCAAATTGGTTATATCAATGCCCACGGTACGTCGACGCCAGCAGGTGATAAAGCGGAAGCGGCAGCGGTTAAGTCAGTATTTGGCGACCACGCTTATAAAGTACTGGTTAGCTCGACTAAATCGATGACGGGTCACCTGTTAGGTGCTGCGGGTGCGGTTGAAGCGATTTTCACCTTATTAGCACTGCGCGACCAAGCCGTACCGCCAACGATTAACTTGGATAATCCAGATGAAGGTTGTGACTTAGATTTTGTTGCCCATACAGCCCGTGACGTGAAGATGGATTATGCTCTGTGTAATTCCTTCGGTTTTGGTGGGACTAACGGTTCATTACTGTTCAAGAAAGTGTAAAACACGCATTTATGGTGTAAAAAACGGTGAAAAAATGCGCCTGAGGGCGCATTTTTTATGGGTCAAATTCATTGCTCATGTGAGTTGAACTCCGTTATCTTATGACTTTATTGTGATGGATGTCACTTTCTAACTGTATGATATCCATAGTGTTAACATTTGTTCATCAAGCTTGTTTAATTCTAGTGACCACAGATAATGACAGACATATTCAATCTTAATGGAGTGTGTCATGTTAAATCCTGCGGTGATCCCGCTTGTTCCCCTCATTGGCGCATTAACTGCCAATCTGACCGAATTGATCCGTGGTGAGTTTAAAGTGTGGCATCCAAACATGGACATTGGGATCAAGACTTTTACCTTAGCAATCGCTGCTTACGTGGTGGTTTGGTTTGCCTTATTGGTGACGGCGATTAACGTCGGTGGCGATAGCAATATGTCTTCGGGCCTCGAAGTGCTTGGTTTCTTTATGTTTGGCTTAGGCGTTTACACTTTTGCTAAGGGTACACGTTTCGTCAGTAGTGAATTTCAGCTATGGATTTATCGTTTAGCGTTGCCGAGTTTATTGCTTTGCTGCGTGCTTATTAGCCACTTTGGTTAAATCGAATTTTTTGACGAGGTCAATCGTAATTATTTTTACGCTAATGGCGCTTTCTATCGTAAACTCAGCCTATTGCACGAAACATTGAGCCACAGTGGCTGAATAAGTTGAGGTTATATGGCTGGTATAGATAGACAAAGTACCCTGAGATTTTTGTCAGAGCCTGCGGATGTGAATTTTGGTGGTAAAGTTCACGGCGGTGCTGTGATGAAGTGGATCGATCTCGCGGCCTATGCCTGTGCAGCGGGCTGGAGCGGTAAATATTGTATTACTGCTTATGCGGGCGGTATTCGTTTTGTGCAACCCATTTTGGTGGGCAATATCGTTGAAGTCAGCGCAAAAGTGATTTATACGGGTAAAACCTCTATGCATATCGGTATCGATGTGCGAGCAGGCGATCCTAAAGTTTCTGAGCGTCATCTCACCACCCATTGTATTGTGATCATGGTAGCAGTTGATGAAGATGGCCTACCTACGCCAGTGCCTGAGTGGATACCACAGACGGAACATGATATTCATTTGCGGGATTCTGCACTGCGCTTGATGGAAATGCGTAAAAAGATTGGCGCCGAAATGGAAGCCCATGTGGTGAAATAGCTCCATAAATTAAATCAGCAAAGGCGCTTAAGGCGCCTTTGTTGTTTGTAGCGAAAAGTGCGTTTATCACTCGCTCCGATTTCACTCTGACGTTACCGTTGATGAATGTTAAACTGCGGCCACTATTTTGAATCGATTCACTTTGTTTATCTATTTAAGGATCAGCTCATGGCAAAAGTTGCATTTATTGGTTTAGGCGTAATGGGATATCCCATGGCGAGGCATTTACTGAACAAAGGCCATGAGGTCACTGTTTATAATCGTACTTTTGCCAAGGCGCAAACTTGGGTCGACACCTATGGCGGTCGCTGCTGTCCAACACCAAAGGAAGCGGCAGAGGGTCAAGATATTGTGTTTACTTGCGTGGGCAATGATAACGATCTGCGTGAAGTGGTATTAGGCAGTGATGGCGTTATTCATGGGATGGAAAAGGGCGCAGTGCTGGTTGACCATACTACGGCTTCGGCCGATGTCGCTCGTGAGCTTGCCAAAGTCTTAGCCGAAAAGGGCATTGATTTCCTCGATGCGCCCGTGTCTGGCGGTCAAGCGGGCGCTGAAAATGGCGCCTTGACTGTGATGGTCGGCGGCGATGAAGCGGTATTTGAGCGTGTTAAACCCGTGATTGAAGCCTTTGCCCGCTGCGCCGAGCGTTTAGGTGAGGTTGGTGCAGGTCAGTTAACTAAGATGGTGAACCAAATTTGTATCGCGGGTGTGGTGCAAGGTTTGGCGGAAGCATTACAGTTTGCCCGTAAAGCAGGACTCGATGGCGAGAAAGTCATTGAAGTGATCAGCAAAGGCGCGGCGCAAAGCTGGCAAATGGAAAATCGCTACAAGACGATGTGGGGCCAAAGCTATGATTTTGGTTTTGCCGTCGATTGGATGCGTAAAGACTTAGGCATAGCCTTAGAAGAAGCCCGCCGCAATGGTTCACACTTGCCATTGACCGCTTTGGTGGATCAATTCTATTCAGAAGTTCAGGGCATGGGCGGTAACCGTTGGGATACGTCTAGTTTGCTGGCGCGCTTAGAGAAATCGGCGAAATAAGTTTTACCTTAAGTTTTATCGTTATAAAAACTTAGCTTTCGCAGTGATAGCTTTTGCAATGATAAAAATGCCCAGTTTCGATCGCGTTGGCAAATAGGACTGGGCATTTTTGTGTGTATCGTTTTTTGACTAGGACATTAAGTGCTAGGATATTTAATCGTTAGTCTTTCCAGCGAATATGGGTCACTAAACTGTGGGTTTCACCTGGAGCAAGCATGACTTTATCTTCTAATACATTGGCCGCTTCTAGGCAGACCATGGTCAGATAATCCTCTGGATTAAATCGGCCCAGGCGTTGTGACTTTTCAATCCATGGGTTCCATAATACCGCTGATTGGCTGTTCTCGCGGCTGACTTCGATTATCCCCTGCGGCGTATGCAATAACTGCACTGGGCCGAGATCGGTATAGACACGATCTGTCTCGCGATTAAACAGCACTTCATCCGTGGTTTGCGGGTAAGGCCCTTGTGCAAATTCGATGTATTTTGACCCACTAAAACCGCTGGCTTTGAGTTGGTGGATATCCTCAATCGGGAAATAGCTGTGCAGCGCTTGGGTAAGCGTGACGGTTTCATCGCCTACGTTGGTATTCACAAGGCTAATGCTTAGAGTGTCGCCTAGGGTGAATAACACGCTGACCTCAGTGTTATGCGGCCAATAGATTTTATCTTGCTCACTGATTTTTAAGCTAAAACGTAAATCCACTAACTGATTACGCATTTCTACCGATTCCAGCGCCCAAATACGGGTACGGGCGAAACCGTGTTGGGGAAAGTTCGCTTCACTACTCATGCCAAACCAAGGCCAGCATACGGGTACACCACCACGGATCCCATTACCGGGTTGATAATCGTCAGCCGATGAAACCCACAGCAAAGGTGGTTTGCCTACGGGTTGAAAATAGTCTATTTGCGCGCCCTGCAAAAAAATTCTTGCCTGACATAACGCAGTATTCACTTCGACATAATCGAGCCCGTTGGCGTGCTTTTTAGTAGTGACAGAACCCATAGTAACAATATCCTTAACTCTGCTGACATATCAGAAAAACAGGCAGTTAGCTTACAAAGTTTTCCGCGATAACATAAGGCTTTGTTGCGATCAATTTACGGTTTCGCTGTTCGTTTGTGTAAACAAAAGTCTGTGGCGGATACTGAGGTGCTTTCTTTTTCGGCAGATTTAGCTAAAGTGGTCAGAGCACCAAAGTGGTCAGATCACTTAGTTGAGTTGCAGTCTAACAAGAAAAGGGAAGCGATTATGCCAGTTTATCAAGCGCCGCTGCGCGACTATCAATTTATCCTCGATGAAATGTTACATATTTATCAGCAAGATGCACTCAAGGGGTTCGATGAAATCGATCCAGATCTTGTCGATGCGATCCTGCAAGGTATGGCCGACTTTAGTACTGAAGTGATGTTACCGCTCAATAGTGTCGGCGATCTGCAAGGCTGTAAGTTGGTCGATGGTAAGGTGATTACACCGGAAGGATTTGATAATGCCTATCGGCAGTTTGTTGATAATGGCTGGCCGACGCTGACCTGCGATCCTGAATATGGCGGCCAAGGCTTACCCGAAGTGGTGGGGATTTTTGCCACTGAGATACAAACGGCAACCAATATGGCCTTTGCCATGTATCCCGGTTTGACCCATGGCGCCTATGCCGCCATCCATGCCCACGGCAGTGATGCGCTCAAGCAAAAATATTTAAGCAAATTAGTCAGCGGTGAATGGACGGGAACCATGAACTTGACTGAGTCCCACGCCGGTACTGACTTAGCCTTATTACGCACCAAAGCCGTGCCAGTATCCGAAGGCGTTTTTGCCATTACTGGCGAGAAGATTTTTATCTCCTCAGGCGATCATCAACTCACCGACAACATAGTGCACCTCGTATTAGCTCGTTTGCCGGATGCGCCTGAAGGCGTGAAGGGCATATCTTTGTTCGCCGTGCCTAAAGTATTAGTGAATAACGATGGTAGTTTAGGCGCACCGAACACTTTATATGCCAGTGGCCTTGAACATAAGATGGGCATTCACGGTAACTCAACTTGTGTAATGGTATTTGAAGGTGCATTGGGTGAGCTTGTCGGCGAGCCACACCAAGGACTGCGAGCCATGTTTACTATGATGAACCAAGCGCGTTTAGGTGTGGGCGTGCAAGGGCTGGGCGTCTCTGAGATTGCCTATCAAAATGCGCTGGCCTATGCCAAAGATAGATTACAGAGCCGCGCCTTAAGCGGTGCCAAAGCACCCGAAAAAGCCGCCGATCCGATTTTGGTTCACGGCGATGTGCGCCGTATGTTGCTGTCGCAAAAAGCCTTTAATGAAGGCGCAAGAGCCTTAGTTGGACAACAAGCTTTGTGGCTCGATGAAGCTGAGCGCCATACCGATCCCGCCAAAGCGAAAGCGGCATCCCAGTTAGTGGCCCTGTTCACGCCCGTTGTGAAAGGTTTTATCACTAACCGTGGTTTTAATGCCTGTGTCGATGCGCAGCAAGTGTTTGGTGGACATGGTTATATCCATGAGTGGGGCATGGAGCAATTTGTGCGTGATAGCCGTATTGCGCTGATTTATGAAGGCACTAACGGCATTCAGGCGCTGGATTTAGTGGGGCGTAAGTTACTTAGCGACCGCGGCGCGGCGATGCAGCAATGGTCGGCATTAGTGACTGAGTTCATTAAGTCGCATAGCACGAATGCGGCGATGCAACCTTACGTGAGTGGTTTAATGGATTGTGCGGGTGATTTGCAAAAGGCCAGTGGTTATTTAGCGACCCATGCGGCGACTAATCCTGACATTATTGGCGCAGCTTCAATGGCTTATCTGGAGTTGTTTGGGGTGACGGCACTGGCGTGGATGTGGGCCAGAAGTGCCGCGGTGGCATTAGCGGCACTGGAGCAGGGCACTGAAGAAACCGCGTTTTACCAAGCTAAATTGAAAACTGCTGATTTCTACATGGCTTACTGGGCGGTGCAAGGTCGCAGTCTGCGTAAGCAAATCGAGCAGGCGAGTGAAATGCTAACGCAATTGGATGAAGCAATCTTTTAAGCATTCACCTTATAGGCTGAGTGAAGCCTTTGCTTAAGAACAGCTCAAAAACCAGCGCATTGTCGCTGGTTTTTATTTTTGCATAGTTTAAATCTTTAACTTGTTTTCATTCTTAGGTTCCACGCCAGTATTGAGCTCGATACTGTGAGTCTCTTGCTTGTCCCACATTAAAACTTCTATCTAAGGTCTGTGCGACTGACGCTCTTTTCGTTTTAGTCATAACCAAACACAACAAGGGTTATGTGAGCTGACGCTAGCTATTTACCTAACTGATTTCACACTTATGTAAATTCAAATGATAATCGTTGTTATTCGTAAATCATTCTTTATAATGACGGCCAATTCGTTTGAATACATTTGTAAACCCTTTGGTTTATGCCATTTTTATGCGCTCGCGCTGGGGACATTCTGTGAAGACTCGTTTCGCCTACTCATTAATTGCACTTGCACTCGCTCAATATCAGTCGGCATTCGCCGCTGAAACCGTACTCGATAAAGAGGCTCCACAGCAGACCTTGTCTACAAGCTCACCCGTTGCAAGTCCTGCATCGACTGAGCCTGCAGCCTATGAGCAAGTTAAATTGGCTGCACCTGAGCGAATTGCCGTTCATGGCCGCGCGATGCAAATGTACGTCGATAAAGAAACAACGGTTGGCACTAAGACGGCGATTAATGTGATGGAATTGCCGCAGTCGGTGCAAGTGCTGACCGAGCAGTTAATCGTTGACCAAGCAGCGCGCAATATTACCGATTTATACCGCTCAATCGCTGGCGTAAGTGAGTTCAGTTATTCTGGCGTGACCTTTCGCGGTTTCCGTGACGATGCCAACGTCTTTTATGATGGGGTAAGGGGCGATCCCTATTCGGGATTTTCTGTGCCGCAACTGTTTAATGTGCAGCGGGTTGAAGTGTTAAAAGGCCCTGCATCCGCACTTTATGGCGGCGGTGAACCCGGCGGCATGATCAACTATGTCACTAAAAAACCAACCTTTGTCGAGAGTAAAGAGCTGACCTTAAGTACGGGCAGCGAGGATATGATGGGCGGCTCGCTGGATTTCACCGGTGGCTTAACCCAAAATCTTGCCTATCGCTTTGGCGCCTATTATCAGCAGGAAGATAGCTTTCGAAATAATGCCGATAGCCAAAATGCCGAAGTGGCGGGTGGGTTACTCTACGAAATCAGTGATGATACTAAGCTCACTACCACTTTCGATATTATTAAGCAGGATTTAGGTGGCAATCGACTGCGCGGCGTTCCTGTCGATAATGACGGTAACTTCCTGGTTGCGCCATCCTATAATGCCAATGAGAAGAGTGACTTCCAGAAGATGGATGCACTGGTGCTGCAATCGATTCTCGATCATCAATTTACCGATAATTTCTCGGTCAAGACTCAGATCCGTTATCTGAATAATGATTCCACGCAGCAATATCATGAATCGAGAGGTTGGGCGACCTTAGATGCCAATAAAAAGCCCATTATGGGTGATGGCACCATTAAGCGTGAATACCGAGTTCAAGCACGGGCTAATGATGAAATCAGTTTAACCAATGATTTTGTCTATGCATTCGATGTTTTAGGTTTTGAACATGAATTCCTGTTCGGCGGCGACTATCACTATGTCGAAACCGAATATCAGTACAAATTGGCGACTGATAAGGATGGTGTTGGTAACCTGAATATTTTTGACCTTAACTATGGTGAAACCAACCCTAATAGTTACAACTTGAAGGATAAAAATACCGATGGTACCCGCGCTAACCGTTACGGCATTTATGTACAGGAACATCTGCACTTTAATGAACAGTGGTCATTAATTGCTGGTCTGCGTTTTAGCCAGTTTGATGATTATGATAAAAATACTGGTTTCTCCTTCAGCGATAACGCGATAACGCCAAGAGCAGGGCTTAATTATCGCCCAATTGATTCAATGTCCTTTTATTTGAATTACTCAGAGAGCTTTAATCCAGCATCTTTAACCAATCAAGCGGAAGATATTGGTGATGGTTTCCTCGATCCAGAAACGGGCAATCAAATTGAACTTGGGATGAAAAATGAATGGCTTGATGGCCAGTTTATGACCACGCTTGCTGTGTATCGCATTGAAAAACAAAATGTCGCCCAAGCTAACCCTTTAGATACTGGCGATGACGATGGTATTCCCGCTTTACTTAATTTGGGTGAAGTACACAGTCAAGGCCTTGAATGGACGCTGGTGGGGGATTTAACCGATAACCTGACCGTCACGGCAAACTATGCCTATAACGAGACCGAAGTGGTTAAAGGGGTAACAAACGATAGTTTAACCAATACTTTTGATAGTAAGCACTTTGCCAATGCGCCGCGCCATCAAGCAGGGATATGGACCCGTTACGATATCAATGCACTCGATTCGGCGATTGCTTTTGGTATGGACTATGTGGGCGAGCAGTTCAGCCTCGATGGCCAAACGGTGAAGCCCCATACGATTTTTGACATGAGCTGGACGACCCAGTGGGATCAAACTCAAGTTCGCTTAAATCTTAAAAATATCTTCGATAAAGAATATGCCGTCAGTGGTTTTAGCGAGCGTAATGGCCATTTCCCCGGTGAGCCGCGTAATATCACGCTTGAACTGAGTCATAAGTTTTAATGTATTGATGTAAAAATAGCTTGTTCGTTAAGGATTATGAGCAAGCTGGAGCGAATGGGTTAATCTTGCGCGAATAACCGCCGTAGCTCTCTGTCTGTATTCGTGCATTTAGCATGGATTAACCTTGTGTGACTTATCATCTTAATAGTGTTTACCTATTAAGATGATAGTTTCTATCCGTTATCCTTTCTGATTCAGCTTGTTTAGACTCGCCTTATATGAATTATTCGATAAGGTTTTCCTATGCACGCCGTCAGCCACTTAGCCTCCAAAGACACTCAATCTAACGCTAGCCCACAGGTGGCCCTGATTGCAGAAGGTGGTGGTCAGCGCGGTATATTCACCGCAGGCGTGCTCGATGCTTGGCTTGATGGCGGATTCGATCCCTTTGATTTATTTATCGGTACCTCAGCAGGTTCACAGAATCTCAGCAGTTTTTTGGCCCGCCAAAAGGGTTATGCCAAACGCTTAATCCGCAGTTTATCGCGCCATAAACGTTTCTATCGACTCGGTCGCGGGTTAGTCGGCGGCAATGTGGTCGACTTAGATTGGTATTTTGAGCAGACGCGACAAGGGATGTTTAAATTAGATCTTAACGCGGCGACAGCTTCACTCGGTCATCGGCAGTTACTGATCACCACCACCAATGCCAGTGATCGCAAGGGTTATTTTTTAAGTCCAAGCAGTAAAAGCCAGTGGCGCGAATTGCTAAAAGCTTCTAGCGCATTACCATTTTTGTATAAACAAGGGGTGAAACTCACGCCTTGGCTGAGTGACAACGCCTGTAATAGTGACAAGGCCTGTAATAACGGCGCGGCTAATCATAGCGCCTCTGATCACGGCGCAGCATTAAGCGAAGGTATTGATAGTGATTTTTATCTCGACGGCGGTTTAGCAGCGCCTTTACCTGTGCGTGAGGCCTATCGTCGTGGTGCCCGCAAAATTGTGGTGATCCGTACTGTGAGCGAGGATTTTCAGGCGCAATCGGCTTGGGTTCACAAATTAAAATCTTGGATTTGTGTTTCTGGCTTTTGCCCGAAAACCATAGATTACTTAGTGCAGCACGAACAAGCCTATCAGGATGAATTGGACTTTATCGCTAATCCGCCAGAGGATGTGGAGATAGTGCAGATTTTTGCTGCTGAAAATTTGCAAAGTAAATTGCTGGGCAGTACCGATGCGAATTTACGCCATGATTATCATGCGGGGCTGAGTGCCGGAAAGCAGTTTTTAAGCTTAGATTCGATGGCGTTGACGCAGATGAATGTTCATTTTCAAACTCAAGTGCAAATCAACGACAAGACTCAAATTCATACTAACGCTCATACTCAGGCTCAAATCCAGCCATTCAGTGCGCTGTCGGCCTAGTTTGGTATTTTAGCTAAGTCACCATTTTGTACGCGAGTAAGCAATAAAAGTAAAAAGCATTAAAATACAAGCGCCACCCT
This sequence comes from Shewanella sp. SM74, assembly GCF_025653725.1. Taxonomy (NCBI): domain Bacteria; kingdom Pseudomonadati; phylum Pseudomonadota; class Gammaproteobacteria; order Alteromonadales; family Shewanellaceae; genus Shewanella; species Shewanella sp. SM74. Next base: position 28,228 of record NZ_JAKKRZ010000001.1, read on the forward strand.
AGGGTGGCGCTTGTGGTTGGCTGTATTAACCGGTTCATCAATCTAATTAATTTATATGATTAATCTAGCTCATCAGCCCAGTTTATTAACCTAGGCCTTCAAGGTTAAGTCATTAATAACTTGAGGTATGCACAGAGCGTACAGCTCGGCCCGATGGGTCGATAATGCCGCGTAAGCTTTCGTCCCAAGCCAATGCTTCTGGCGTTGAACAGGCGACGGATTTACCGCCTGGAACCGTTTCTGCAGCGCCGCTCAGTGGATAATGTTCCTCAAAGAAGCAGCGATAGAAATAGGCTTCTTTGGTTTCTGGCGTGTTGTATGGGAAACGGAATTTCGCGTTTGCCAATTGTAAATCATCCACCCGCGCTGCCGCTTGTTCTTTCAAACCGTCAATCCAAGAGTAGCCCACGCCGTCACTGAATTGTTCCTTTTGACGCCACGCCACTTCTTTTGGCAACTTGTGCTCAAAGGCTTTACGCAGAATATGTTTCTCAATACGGCCTTCCTTAGACATTTTCGCTTCAGGGTTGATGCGCATCGCCACATCAATAAACTCTTTATCAAGGAAGGGCACACGGGCTTCTAATCCCCAAGCGGCCATGGCTTTGTTGGCACGCAGACAATCGAACAGATGCAGTTTATCGAGTTTGCGGACTAACTCCTCGTGGAATGCCTGCGCGTTTGGCGCTTTATGGAAGTATAAATAGCCGCCAAATAGCTCGTCAGCACCTTCACCCGATAACACCATCTTAATGCCCATCGCTTTGATTTTACGCGCCATTAAATACATCGGTGTCGCGGCACGTATGGTGGTGACATCGTAGGTTTCTAAGTGATAGATCACTTCTTTAATCGCATCTAAGCCTTCTTGGAAGGTGAAATGGATCTCATGGTGAATCGTACCAATCGCTTCGGCGACCTTTTTGGCGGCGATTAAATCTGGCGCACCTTCAAGGCCGACGGCAAAGGAATGTAACTGTGGCCACCAAGCGTTGGTTTCGCCATCGTCTTCAATGCGGCGTTTAGCAAAGGTTTGTGTCACGGCGGAAATGATAGATGAATCTAAGCCGCCCGACAGCAACACACCATAGGGCACGTCTGACATTAATTGACGTTTGACCGCCGCTTCTAATGCGTCACGCAATTCTTCTTGGCTGGCTGGATTATCTTTAACCGCATCATAGCTTTGCCAATCGCGAGTGTAGTATTTCACCGCAGCGGCATCGCTTGAGTACAAATATTGGCCCGGTAAGAATTCTTCTACCGTTTTACACACTGGCATCAAGGCTTTCATTTCGGAGGCAACATAGAAGTTACCCGCAGCGTCACGGCCTGTGTATAGCGGGATGATACCCATGTGATCGCGGCCGATAAGGTATCTGTCTTGGGCTTTGTCATATAACACAAAGGCGAAGATACCGTTTAATTTATCAAGAAATTCAGTGCCGTATTCTTGATACAGCGCCAAGATTACTTCGCAGTCAGAGTTGGTTTGATAGCTGTACTTATCGCCTAGCTGGGCTTTCAATTCTTTGTGGTTATAGATTTCGCCGTTGACCGCGAGGATCAAACTGCCATCTTCGGTCAGCAGTGGCTGAGCACCGTGTTCAATGTCAACAATCGCTAAACGTTCGTGGGCAAGAATTGCCTTATCACTGGCATAAATACCTGACCAGTCAGGGCCACGGTGGCGCATGAGCTTAGACATTTCTAGCGCGACTTGGCGCAGTTCTTTGGCATCAGATTGGATATCTAAAATCGAAAAGATTGAACACATAGTACAACTCCCACACTGTCTGTCATTTGAGGATGTCTCAATTGAGGTTTAATGTGCCAGCAATTTAGGTATTTGCCAAATACTATTTTTGATGTTTTATCTGTTTATTGGTGTTTTTATTGATTTAGATGTTTGTGTTTAATGCTTTTATTTGAGAATAATCCATTTAATTTGCGTTATTTTTGATGATTTGTTTTTATTATCTGATTTGGCATGAGGGGTTTTGGGGAATTCACAATGTGTTTTAAAAAAGTATCGATGATAGAAAAACCGCTAAAAAAGACCATAAATAATGAGTTGGCTCGTTTAAGTGTTTTATTTTTAATCAATTAATGCGCCGAGTTTGACATCAACCAATGGCATAAGACTATTCAGAATGGTGTGGCAGGATGGATATTTCGCGATAACGGCATTGTTTGTGAGCTGAAAACAAAAAAGCACGTGAATGGTTCACGTGCTTGTAGGTCTTGTTTGGCGCTTTGGCCGGCGTAGGAGGCGCTCTATTCAGCTGGCGCTTTATTTCGCAGATGCGACTAGCCAGACGTCAATAAGAGACGGCTAACCCAGCTGCCTCTCGCAAGAAGCCACTGACTTAGCCTGTTATTTTGCGTCTGTTACCAGCGTTGTTTTGGCTGGGCGCAGGCTATTGAATTCTGTGCCTTGATAATATCCCGGCCAATCTTCACTGTTGCCCAATGTGCGCGTGACTTGGTAGTAGATTTGCAAGTCTTGCAGCGCGCCGCTTAAATCCCAATCTTCACGGTATTCATCGCAGACATTGTGATAACAGCCTTTCATCGTGGCTTGCATCTGGGTTTTATAAGCAGCCGTGGCTTCGTCAACGGGGTTGCTACCGCCGCCAGCAAATACCGCTGGCACGCCAAGTTTGGCAAAGCTGAAATGATCTGAACGGAAGAAACCGCCCGAAGCGGGATTTTTCTCACCCATGGCGATGCGGTTTTGTTGTTTCGCCGCATCGATAAGATAAGTTTCTAACTCGGATTTACCTTTGCCGACAATGGTAAAGTCATTGGTTTTGCCATAGATATTCGTGCTGTCGAGGTTTAACACTGCCACGGTTTTGTCGATAGGGTAAAGTGGATTGGCGGCGTAATAGCGCGAACCGAGTAAGCCCTGTTCTTCACCTGTGGTGGCAATAAAGGTGACCGAGCGCGCTAAACCATGGCCTTGTTTGGCATTGTCGGCTAATTGTCTGGCGATTTCGAGAATGCCGGCAGTGCCTGAGGCATTATCCATGGCGCCGTTATAAATTTTATCGCCTGTTTTCGTCTCGTCTTTACCTATGTGATCCCAATGGGCGGTAAACAAGATTTGCTCGTCGGCTTGTGTGCTGCCGGGGAGTGTGGCGACCACATTGTAGCTATTCGCGTATTCGGCTTTATTTTTAAAGGCGATGTTGGCCGTTTGTTCAAGGGGTAAATTGATTGAGCTGTCGGCGGCGCGCGCCATTAAATTAGGCAGTGATAAACCGGCTTTATCGAACAGTTGCGTAGCCGCGTCCAATGTAAGCCAGCCTTCGACTTGGATACGGCTATCTTGTTCTGCTTTACTGAGGACCAGATCTTGCTGTGGTCCAGTCCAACTATTTTCTATCACGGACCAAGGGTAAGAGGCGGGCTCGGTATCATGGATAATCAGTGCGCCGAGTGCGCCTTGACGACTGGCTTCTTCAAATTTGTAGCTCCAACGGCCGTAATAGGTCATGGCTTTGCCGTTGAATTTACCCGAGTCAGGGCGAGCAAAGCCGGGATCGTTCACTAAGATCACCGCGATTTTGCCTTTCATGTCGAGATCTTGGTAATCATTCCAACCATATTCGGGGGCATTCACCCCATAGCCGACGAAGACTAATGGTGCGTTCTCAATACTAATACCACCGTTATCGTGGCGACTGCTGAGCACTAGATCTTTTCGGTATTTAAAGGGTAATCCTGCCAGCGTAACTTGCTGCGCTTCATCTGCGGTATAACTCACCATAGGCACTGGTTGTAAAAAGCTGCCTTGGTAAGCACCCTTTAGTCCCATCTCTGTAAAGGCTTTGGTCAAATAATCCAAGGTGAGTTTTTCACCGTGAGTGGTGGGCGCACGACCTTCAAATTCATCGGATGACAGGGCTTTAATATCATTTCTAAAGCGCGCTTCATTAAACTGCACTGGTTTGAGTTCAGCCAAAGTGCTGTTGCCATCAGGCTGTGATGCATTCGGACTACAGGCACTGAGCATGGCCAACGCACAGAGGGGATACAGACGTCGCATAGGTTAATCCTACTGTTGTTTTAATTAAGGTATTTTAGATTTCTGTTAATCAATCAGAAGCGAGACTTATCATGAAGCAAGCCGCTGTGAGCCACAAGGCTGAGAAGAAGGCGAATATGTTACTTAATGTTGCTTTACCCTATGCAATACGCCTTTGGGCGAGGCGTGTTGCATAGGTAATGTTTAAGCGACTGGCAAGGATGAATTGCTAGACGTAGGATTAGACATCTGTTTAAACAACGTCAATATCGCCCGCGCAGGCAAACACATGGTTCGGGCGGAAGGGCTCTTTGTCGATATCTTCAAGCTTACTCACGCCGCTAGTGACCAGAATGGTTTCAAGCCCTGCTTGGAAGCCCGCCAAAATATCGGTACGCATATTGTCGCCTATGATGACAGTGTCTTCCGAGTGCCCATCGATATGATTAAGTGCTGAGCGAATAATCCAAGCGCTCGGTTTGCCCACGTAGAAAGGTTTCTTACCGGTAATACGTTCGATGGGTGAGCAGAGTGCGCCACAAGCAGGGCTGTAGGCTGGACCGTGGGTATCGGGGTTAGTGGCAATAAAGCGCGCGCCGCGTGCGATGAAGCCTGCGGCTTTATGGATCATCTCCCAGTTGTAGGAGCGGGTTTCACCGACAATCACAAAATCGGGGTTTATATCGGTAATGGTAAAGCCTGCTTTGTAGAGTTCGTGGGTGAGGGCGCCTTCGCCAATGACATAGGCCTTGCTGCCTTCTTGGTGTTTTAAAAAGTCGGCGGTGGCCATGGCGGAGGTGTAAAAACATTCTTCAGGAATATCAATACCGGCGGCACTTAAACGGTTTTGCAGATCCTTACCCGTTTGTACGGGATAGTTAGTCAATATCACTAACGGATTGCCTTGCTCTAAAATGCGCTGGATAAATTTGTCGCTGCCGGGGATCAGTTTATTGTCGTGCAGTAGTACACCATCGATATCGCAGATAATATTTTTCATCTAATAGTCTCTTGTCATGCCGATCAAAAATCACTTTTTCGTTAAGTTATCTAATGCTACATTGCCTAAGAAAACAATGCTTTTGTTGAAAATAGTTAAAAAAATAGAGACCAGAAGGTCTCTATTTTTTTGATTGGTACAACTTACTATCAAGTGGAACTAATCGGGCGCGTAACCGCTTGGGCCGATAAGGTTGCCATCGAGATAGGCTTGGCCATTTTGCATGTTAAGACGTTGCTGACTAAACCATTTCACCACGAGCGGATAAATGGCATGTTCTTGCTCATGCACGCGGGCGGCGAGCATATCCGCCGTATCGTCTTCATAAACAGGCACTTTGGCCTGTAAAATCACCGGGCCTGCATCCAGCTCTGGCGTGACAAAATGCACGCTAGCACCATGTTCGCTATCGTTCGCGTCTATGGCACGTTGATGGGTGTTTAAGCCAGTGTATTTAGGTAGCAGCGAAGGATGAATATTGATCATGCGACCTAGGTAATGATTCACGAAATCATCAGTTAAGATCCGCATAAATCCCGCCAACACGATTAAATCGGGCTGATACTTTTCAATCACTGTCATTAAACGTGCATCGTATTCAGAGCGAGATTCACCTTGGTGAGCTATCACACAGCTGGTATCAATTTCGCCATGATGGGCGCGCACTAGGCCATAGGCATCGGGTTTATTACTGATGACTCCGACAACTTCGGCCTGCAGATTATCGTCGCAACCGTCGATAACCGCTTGCAGGTTACTGCCATTTCCGGAAATTAATACAACTACATGACAGCTCTGGGGCATTACAGGATCTCCACTTGCTCTTCATTGCCTTCACGATGTGCGATAGCACCGATAAGCCATGCTTGTTCGCCTTCTGCAGCCAGTAATGCAAGTGCTGCATCCACTTTATCGGCTGGCAGCGCGACTAACATGCCGACGCCACAGTTGAAGGTGCGATACATTTCGTATTCTGCAATGTTGCCATTTTCCATTAACCAACTGAAAACAGCGGGCCATTGCCATGAATCGCCTTGGATAACCGCTTTTAAATTATCTGGCAGTACGCGCGGGATGTTTTCCCAGAAGCCGCCGCCAGTAATGTGCGCCATCGCATGGACATCAGATGCTTCAATCAGTTTTAGCAATGATTTTACATAAATTTTGGTTGGCTCAAGTAGATGTTCAATCAGCGGTTTGCCGTTGAGATCTTGTTGAGGGTCTGCTTGGCTCACTTCTAATACTTTACGTACTAAAGAGTAACCATTTGAATGAGGGCCGCTTGAGGCTAATGCAATAAGTGCATCACCCGCTGCCACTTTGCTACCGTCAATAATGTCGGCTTTTTCAACTACACCCACGCAGAAACCCGCTAGGTCGTAATCTTCACCTTCATACATGCCTGGCATTTCAGCGGTTTCACCGCCAATTAACGCACAACCAGATTGGAAACAACCTTCGCCGATGCCGTTGACGACGGACGTTGCCGTTTCTACATCGAGCTTGCCTGTTGCGTAGTAATCGAGGAAAAACAGTGGCTCAGCGCCTTGAACGATCAGATCGTTCACACACATGGCGACTAAGTCGATGCCGACAGTGTCATGTTTTTTATAGTCGATAGCTAAACGCAATTTAGTCCCAACACCATCGGTGCCAGACACTAAAACCGGTTGCTTGTATTTAGTGGGGATTTCACACAGGGCGCCAAAACCACCTAAGTTGCCCATAACTTCTGGACGACGGGTACGTTTAACGGCTGCTTTAATGTTACTTACCAGTGCATTACCTGCATCAATATCAACGCCGGCATCTTTATAGCTCAGTGGGGTAGGTGTGCTCACGGAGGGATCCTCTCGGGTACATCGTTATTGGATTTTATGCGGCGGTATTCTACCAGCTTGTGCTAGGGGTCGAAAGTCATGATTTGGATTTATGCCCCTCGGCGGAGTTTTTTTGGTCTGAATGCGAGATATTCTATTTTTAGAGGTCTTGAGTTTGGTCACAAAATAGTAAATCACAGTAGGTATCTTAGACGATTGGGGACTATTCTTGCGAGATAGCTCACGATTAGACCGAATGGCAAAACTTTCTGTTTTACCTAATAAACAAATCAACTAGAATCTGAAAAATTTGCCTAAAATAATACGCCGAAAAATAAGCAGGAGAGAAAAATGAAAGTTGTCGAGGTTAAACATCCTTTAGTGCGTCACAAAATCGGTTTAATGCGCGAAGGTGACATTAGCACTAAACGTTTCCGTGAACTAGCCGCCGAAGTGGGTAGTTTATTAACCTATGAAGCTACCGCAGATTTCGAAACTGAAACGGTGACGATTGAAGGCTGGAATGGTCCGGTTGAAGTCGATCAAATCAAAGGTAAAAAAGTCACTGTCGTGCCAATTTTACGTGCGGGTTTGGGTATGATGGACGGCGTACTCGAGCACATTCCCAGTGCGCGTATCTCAGTTGTCGGTATTTACCGTGATGAAGAGACCCTTGAGCCAGTACCTTATTTTGAGAAGCTGGCCAGCGACATGAACGAACGTATCGCCTTAGTTGTCGATCCTATGTTGGCGACAGGTGGTTCTATGATTGCGACCGTCGATTTATTGAAAAAGCGTGGTTGTACTTCAATTAAGGCCTTAGTGCTAGTGGCTGCGCCTGAAGGCATTAAAGCCTTAGAAGCGGCGCATCCGGATATCGAATTATATACTGCCGCTATCGATAGATGCTTAAACGAGAAAGGTTATATCCTGCCAGGTCTGGGTGATGCGGGCGATAAAATCTTTGGTACTAAATAGCCAAAGTTGCTAAATAATCAGAGTTGATGATGCTCAATTGAGCGGATGTGGTCAGTAAGGGAGCCTAGGCTCCCTTTTTGTTTTTGTTCAACACAATAATAACAACTTTATCTTAAGCTGCTAAAGTTTAGGACAAGGTAAATAATAATTATCTATTGAAGTTGTTTTTATTGGCTTATTTTGCAATTTTATTGATCGCACTTTACGTTTTGTGCAAGGTACATTGTCGGTAGAACAGGGATTAAGAGGAATTATGGGAAATTCGGCTCTCAACTGGTTATTATTGCGTCGATCATTTGAATTTGCGACCCTCTTGTTTGTCGTACTCCTACTTATTCTATTACCGTTTAAAATCGATAGAGAGCATAAATCCTTTGTGTCTTTTGTAAAAAACGAGCAACTTACACCGAGTTATATTGAACTGCTTGGTAAAAGCTTATCTCTGCACGATATTATTGATTTCAATAAATCCTCTTTAGCGCTTTTTCAGCTTGACCCTTCTAGATTAATGCTGCCGCAAGGGGGAGTGCTTTCCGCAGAAGAAGAGCAAGTATTACGCTATTTTGATTATCTCTATTCCAGTAAAACCAGTAAAAAGACCAATGTCGAAGATATATTCCTGTATGTGGGACTTTATCGCAGTGATGCCATGTATTTTGCCTCCCCAATTCCTGAGGACGTAAAAGCGCGGCTGATTAAAGACCGTACTTCAACGAATGAGTTTTGTCAGAGTCTGCACTATTGCGCGAAAGACGCGACCCCAGAGTCCTTAGCCGATGGAATCGTATTATCCATTCCTTATCAAGATGAAGTCAGTGGAAAAGTCATTTTATCGATGGCATCACCGATTTCATCATCTAATGATCCTAATCATTTCATCGGTGATGTTATTGCCGACACGGCTCTAATGACGTCGGTTTTTATGCGTAATAAACATGTTGAATTGCAGAAAACGGATTATGGTACTGAGTTGGTGATCACGACAGATAGCCTTTGGGCTGAATTGACGCCGGAGTTCTTGTTTTATTCGATGACAAATCATTTAGATAACATGACTTCACTGACATATAAAATCAGTATATTTCGTTTCATTGTGTGGAATTTGCCCCTGTGGTTTTTGTTATCTATCGTGATCTTCTTCGTTCAAATTAATATCAATCGTTTTAGGAAACTTCGTACTGAGCGTCAACGGTTTAGTGAAGCGATGTTATTGGATGCTTTTACTCGAACCTATAATAAGAAAGTCTATGAGACCACACTGTTTGATGTCGCAACTAAGGGGCATTACGCGGTGATCTGCGTGGATGGCGACAAAATCAAAACCATTAATGATACCTATGGGCATAAACTCGGGGATATGGCGATCATGCAAATTGTTGATGCGATGCGCAGTGTATTTCGAGAAAATGATTTGTTAATCAGAACCGGCGGTGATGAGTTTGTCGTCATCTTGGCCAATTGCACTTTTGAACGGGCCTTATTGTTGGCTGAACATTTACGTCAGGCGGTCGCAGAGCGGCAGTTTTTAAATGTGCTGACAGTCTCCTGCGGTGTGGCTGATTCGCAAGATTATGCTTCCTTTGAGGCAGTGCTACAAGCGGCGGATAAAGCGTTATATGAGGATAAAAAGAATAAGCAAGGGAGTCGCAAACTTGACCCGACATCTTAATTATCACGTTAATTATTACGTGAGTTATTGAGTGAATCAGTGAGTTAACCTGCTGCCCGCAATAAAAGTGAATACCCGCGATAAAAAACAGCGCGGAGAATGCCGCGCTGTTGTTACTTTCTAATCCGGTAATGTAAACATCTGCAATAACACTTACAACACCATTGCTGCAATCCACCCAAACACTAATAGTGGAATATTGTAGTGGATAAATGTTGGGATCACGCTGTCACGAATGTGATCGTGTTGACCATCGGCATTCAAACCTGCAGTGGGACCTAAGGTGGAATCTGATGCTGGCGAGCCCGCATCACCCAGCGCGGCGGCAGTGCCAACTAACGCGATTGTGGCCGCTACTGAAAAACCAAAACTTAATGCCAATGGTACATATATCGTCGCGATAATTGGAATGGTGGAGAAAGACGACCCAATTCCCATAGTGATCAGTAGCCCAACCAGTAGCATCAAGAAGGCCGCGAGTGCTTTATTATCCCCAATGATGTCGCTAAGCGAGGCCACAAGCGTACCCACTTCACCGGTTTCTTTCACTACAGCGGCAAAGCCAGCGGCTGAAATCATGATAAAGCCGATATTGGCCATCATTCGCACACCTTGGTTGAAAATATCTTGGTCGGCGACATGCTTCAAGGCACCCGAAAAACTGAAAATCATGAAGCCGACTAAGGCGCCAAAAATCATAGAGTCAGTTTCAAGTTGTACGATGAGAGTGGCTAATATCGCCAGTGCAGCAATGATGATATTGCGTTTGTTGAGATTTTCTTCAGGTTCAGCGACCAACACTTTTGCCTCGTCGTAAGTCCGAGGCTTACGGTAACTGATGAATACTGCAGTGAGTAACCCTACGACCATACCCGCGGCAGGGATTAACATGGCTGGCGGAATTTGCTCGCGAGCAGCGGCTAAGCCATTGCTGGTTAAGTTGGAAAGCAGAATATCATTTAAGAAAATGCCACCAAACCCAATCGGTAAAATCATATAGGTGGTGACTAGGCCGAAGGTGAGAACACAAGCCACAAGGCGACGGTCGATGTTCAGTTTGGTCATCACATGTAAGAGTGGTGGCACTAAAATCGGAATGAAGGCGATATGGATCGGTAAAATATTCTGTGAAGCCATCGACATGACGAGTAGCGATAACAGCAGTAACCATCGTACCCAGTTAGTGTTAGTGGGATTAGGATCTTGTCCAAGGCTACTAATGATGCTTCTAGAAATCAGCGTCGTTAAGCCTGAATGCGATAGTGCCACAGCGAAAGCACCTAATAATGCATAACTGAGCGCAATTTGTGCGCCGCCACCTAAGCCTGTATTAAAGGCATCTATAGTTTGGTGCAGATCCATTCCGCCTACCAATCCCGCCACGAGGGCGCTCACGGTCAGGGCAATAACCACATTCACCCTAGCTAAACTGAGTGCTAACATTAAGCACACTGCAATTACGACTGCATTCATTATCAATTTTCTTAATTCTTTAAGCCAAAGGAGCTATTTTCGACTGCAAAGGCAGTGGATGTCCAGTTTGCCGAGGGCTTATCTGAAAAATATCTGAAAATGTGATCATGCTGGGTTTTGTCTGTTAGCCGAATGTGGATTGCTCCGCACACAGGATACGCAGATTGCTCTATCCTTAGTCAGGCAAAACGGAAATGCCCTTGAAAAATGTGATATTGGTCTTAAATAGGTTGTAAGGCACAGCACACGACTTATAATGCCTAAAGATTTGATTGGTAAGAACACCTTTTAATCGGTAAGGATTTAACTCGACCTAGGTTGAGGAGAGCATACTGGCGAAAGGGCATCTTGCCTTACACTTAGTTCAACTCATAGATGGAGATATAAAATGAGCGTATTAGTAGGCCGTCAGGCTCCTGATTTTACTGCTGCAGCTGTATTAGGTTCTGGCGAAATCGTTGATAGCTTCAACTTAACTGCTGCCATCAAAGGCAAACCAGCAGTCGTATTCTTCTATCCACTTGACTTCACTTTCGTTTGTCCATCAGAGTTGATCGCATTTGATCACCGCATGGAAGAGTTCACTAAGCGTGGCGTGGAAGTGATCGGTGTGTCTATCGATTCTCAGTTCACTCACAACGCATGGCGCAACACCCCAGTTGAAAAAGGCGGTATTGGCCAAGTTAAGTACACGTTAGTGGCTGACGTTAAACATGAAATCTGTAAAGCATACGATGTTGAGCATCCAGAAGCGGGTGTGGCTTTCCGTGGTTCATTCCTGATCGACAAAGAAGGCATGGTTCGTCACCAAGTCGTTAACGATCTGCCATTAGGCCGTAACGTTGATGAAATGCTACGTATGATCGATGCATTGCAATTCCATGAAGAGCACGGTGATGTTTGTCCTGCTGGCTGGGAAAAAGGCGATAAAGGTATGAATGCAAGCACTGAAGGTGTTGCTGCTTACCTGTCTGAAAACGCAAGCTCACTGTAATTAGTACTTTTCTAATCACAGTCGCCTGTTAAATGAAAAAAGCTGCCAATGGCAGCTTTTTTGTTTTTTCATTGCTTAAGATCTCGTGTTACCTGTTAAATTTATTCCACAATACCGCTTTCTGCATCTTGCGCATCCACAGCCACAGCCAGTAATGGCCAGCCACCTAATGATTTCCAACGATTCACTATGTGACAAAAAAGCTCCGCGGTACGTTCGGTATCATATAGCGCCGAATGGGCTTCTTTATTATCGAAGGGAATACCCGCCATAATGCATGCCTTGGCAAGTACGGTATGACCAATGGCGAGTCCGGCGAGCGTTGCTGTGTCAAAGGTGGCAAAAGGATGAAACGGCGAGCGTTTTAAGTCGCAACGTTCTATCGCCTTACTCACAAAACCATGATCGAAGGCCGCATTGTGCGCCACTATGATACTGCGATGGCAGTCGGAGGCTTTTTGGGCTTTCTTCACGGCTTTAAAGATTTCTAAAAAGGCTTCTTTCTCGCTCACCGCTCCCCGTAACGGATTAGTGGGATCAATACCGTTGAATGCTAACGCTTCGGGTTCTAAATTTGCGCCTTCAAAGGGCTCAATGTGGAAGTGTAGGGTTTTATCGATTCCTATTACACCTTCATTGTCCATTTTTAGTAGGGTGACGGCAATTTCTAGCAACGCATCGGTTTGAGAGTTGAAGCCCGCAGTTTCGACATCAATGACTACGGGAAAGTAGCCTCGAAATCGGTATTTCAATTTGTTCGCGTCGCAAATGTCACTCATAAAGTACTCAAGAAAATTCACAGGGCGCTATTATGCTAAATGTGTTGGGGTGTGTCATGCTTGATTGGTGGTTTTATGAGCTAAAGGAACTAAATAGTTTGCCGATAAAGCCATGTAACCGATTAAACATGAGTAAAGGCTATGTGGCGAAAACTGATATTAGTATCAATTTTATGCGTTCCAGCAACTGCAATGGCAGAGTTGCGCCATTATGTCGCCTCTTTAAGTGATTCCCAGTGGCGAGTGAGTGAAAATACTCCCATCGTCTGTCGCCTTGAGCATGATATTCCTTCATACGGTAAAGCAATTTTTACCAGTGAAGCGGGTAAACAGCAGAATATGACTTTTACCTTAGATATGTGGGTAAAACCTGATCAAGTGACGCAGGCGAAATTAATTAGCCGCGCGCCGCAGTGGCGTCCTGGTGTGGTATCGAAAGAGATCACTTCATTACATTATCAAAAGTACTTTAACGGTGAAGTGCCTAAGCGTGCAGCTTGGTCTATGTTGGCAGAGTTGAGTCGCGGTATGGAACCAACATTTTACTATGCTGATTGGTATAACGAGTCGAATAAGATAGCTGTGGGTTTGTCTTCAGCTAATTTTGGCCGTAAATATACTGAGTTTAAAGCTTGTCTAGCGCATTTATTGCCCTATAGCTTTGAAGATATCGCTTTTACTGTATTAAATTACGATGAAGGCGGAACCGATTTAACTCGTTTCTCCCATCAACAACTGTCTCGGGTGCAAGAATATTTAGCCTATGATCCCTTGGTAGAGTTAGTGCTGGTGGATGCGTATACCGACAGTTATGGTGGCCGTTCAGTAAACCAGAAAGTGTCGGATACACGAGCTGCGTCGGTAAAAGAGTTCTTTGTTGCCAGTGGTATTCCTCAAGATCGTATTGTCACATTCGGGCATGGTGAGCGTCGTCATGTGGCTTCCAATGATGATATGGATGAAAGGGCGCGTAACCGTCGTGTTGTTATACGGATCAGTAAACCTTTTTAGTGTTTGTTTTACCTAGGTTTTAAGTGTTTTCCAATGCCAAGTTTATGACTTGGCATTGTCGTTTTTAAAAGAAGGAGAGTTCAGGCAGTATGCCACTTTAATCGAATGATTCGCTCAATTTGCGAGTATGGGTAAAAATAATGAGATTTTTTAATTTGTAGTGATGACATATCCACCTCAACAAGTACTGCAGAAAGCGAGAGTGGGATAAGTACGAGTAATATCGATGATGTATAAAACTTGGCCGTTGCAATAATCAGGATTGTGTTTGAAATGCTAAAAAAAGCCCGCTTAAACTAAGCGGGCCGCAAAAATAATGCATTTGCAATCAACAAATTGAAGGAAGGAAGTCAAGCATAAGAACCAGAAAAGAAACTGAAGTGTTGGGAACACACCAGTTTAAAAGTTCTTTGTTTTCGATATCTGCAAGCAGTTATCTCCTGAAAACAAGCACATTCTATTGGGAAACCTGTTGTAAAACAAACGAGAAAAATTGCCCATAAACATTAGTAATTCTAATGGCTAAAAAGGTGATTTATATCACTTAAGTCACTATTTACCTTGATTAATAACTTATAACTCACTATTAATGCATAATAATACACTTCAATAAGCTTATCCTTGCTGCTATTTTGTTAAATTCACGATACAGCTTAAAAAACTTCATATTAAGTTACGCCATTGCCATGATTTTTTTTGCTTGTATAGTACTTGCTGAAAAGGCCTTAAGCCCGAAACCATAAGAAGGACGACAACACGATGGCATTAAGATTTCGCCTTGCAAAGCAAGGTTTGTTAGTGGCCACATTGGGGATGGCACTCGGTGCCTGCCAAAGTGGCAATTCACCTGAGCAAAATTCGACTGAGCAGGCAAGCGCAACTAAACTCGTTTACCCTGTCACTGAAAAAGATGACCTCGTCGAAACCATTCATGGTGTTGCGGTGGCCGACCCTTATCGTCATCTGGAGGCCAATACACCTGAAACTGAAGAGTGGGTAAAAGAACAACAAGACTTTGGTCAAGCCTACCTCGCTAAGATCCCCAATAAACAAGCTGTGGTCGAACGTATTACAGAACTTTGGAATTACGAAAAAGTCTCTGCCCCGTTTGAAAACGGCGACAACCAATTTTACTACCGCAATAATGGCCTACAGGCGCAATCGGTTTTGTATGTTAAAGGTTTAGATGGTGTTGAAAAGCCTGTTCTTGACCCAAATAAACTGTCTGCGGATGGCACTGTTGCCTTATCCGGCGTTGCTGTGAGTAATGACGGTAAAATTTTAGCCTATGGTGTGTCAAATTCTGGCTCAGATTGGCAGCAATGGCAGTTCGTTGATATCGCAACTGGTAAGAAACTGGCCGATGAACTGAAATGGATTAAATTTTCTAGCGCAGTGTGGGATAAAGAAAATCAAGGTGTGTTCTACGCCCGTTATGATGCCCCAGCAGGGGGTGATGTTTTAGCTGACGTTAATTTTAACCAAAAAGTGTATTACCACAAATTAGGCACAGACCAACATCAAGATCTATTGATTTATGAGCGTCCACAGAATAAAGATTGGGGCTTTGGCATTGATGTCTCTGAGAAAGGTGAATACTTATTACTGTCGATTTCTCAAGGTACGGATAAGCGTAATCGTTTCTTCTATAAATCGTTATTTGAGCCTAAATCCCAAGTGGTGGAATTGATCCTCAAATTAGAAGCTGAATATGAGTTTCTCGGTAATGATGGTTCAGTGTTTTATTTCAAAACCGACTTAGAGGCGCCTAATGGTAAAGTGATTGCGATTGACACCCGCAATAGTGATAAATCGCAATGGCAAACGATTATTCCTGAGTCTAAAGATCCGATTAATAATGTCGCCATTATTAATGACCATTTAGTGGTGAGTTATTTACATGATGTGTTAGGTCAATTATCGATTTACAGTATGGGTGGTCAGAAGCGTCAAGATGTGGCATTGCCTGGTCTTGGCAATGTGGCAGGGCCTTTTGGTAAAGCCAGCAAAGATTATTTCTATTATGTGTTTAATAGTTATATTCAGCCTGAAACCACCTATAAGTTTGATTTTAAAACTGGCGGTTCAACCGTCATTGCTAAACCCAAAGTCTCGTTTAATCCCGATGACTATGTTTCTGAACAGGTTTTCTATAGCAGCAAAGACGGTACGCGTGTGCCTATGATGCTCTCCTATAAAAAGGGCTTAGTGAAAAACGGTCAAAATCCGACATTACTTTATGCTTATGGTGGTTTTGCCATTTCGATGACACCACGTTTTAGCCCTGCCAATATCGCTTGGTTAGACATGGGTGGCATTTATGCTGTGCCGAGTTTACGTGGCGGCGCTGAGTATGGCGAAAGCTGGCATCAAGCGGGGATGTTCGACAAAAAGCAAAATGTGTTTGATGACTATTTTGCTGCTGCTGAATATCTGGTCAGCGAAAAATACACCAACAGCTCTAAACTCGGTGCCTATGGCCGCAGTAATGGTGGTCTGTTGATGGGTGCTGCTGTGACTCAACGTCCTGAACTTTTTGCTGCCGTATTACCTGCCGTGGGCGTGTTGGATATGCTGCGTTTTCACAAGTTCACTATTGGTTGGGCTTGGACGAGTGAATACGGTAGTGCCGATAAAGCAGAGCAATTCCCTGCGCTATTGGCTTATTCGCCCTATCACAATGTAAAAGCGCAAGCTTATCCTGCGACTATGGTAATGACAGCGGATCATGATGATCGTGTTGTGCCATTACACAGTTTCAAGTTTGCGGCCATGCTGCAGGAGAAACAGCAGGGCAATAAACCAGTCATTATGCGTATCGAGTCAAATGCTGGTCATGGAGCGGGTAAGCCCACGGCGATGAAGATCGACGAATTTGCCGACATCTATAGTTTCTTGTGGCAGAGTTTTGGCTTAACCTTGCCACAAGCTATCGCAAAATAACTAACTATGTTAATAAAATGGGGTCGTTTGACCCCATTCTCTTTTACAATTGCCCCTATTCATCTGAAACCCGCGCTATTCCTATCTATATCTTCATCGGGTCATTCACAAGTCTTGTTTCCCTAGGTATAGTAAGCGTCAATTTTTCAACCAAAATTTGCTTATTTTCAAATGATGTTTCATTGGCCAATTTCAGTCTATTACGAAGACACCGACGCTGGTGGCGTTGTCTATCATTCGAACTACCTCAACTTTTTTGAGCGCGCGCGAACCGAGTGGCTAAAAGCCCTTGGCGTGAGTCAGACTGCGTTATTAGCCGACGACACCGCTTTTGTCGTAAAGCGTGCGGAACTCGATTTTCGCAAAGCAGCACGTTTTGAACAGAACCTTATTGTTGAAACTAAGGTCATAGAGTTGAAAAAGGCCTCGTTGATCTTTCATCAACGTTTGGTCGATAAACAGGGAGACTGTTATTGTGAAGGCACAGTGCTGGTTGTTTGTGTTGCGCTATCACGTATGCGTCCCCGAGCTATTCCCTTAAATATTGTGCAGGAGTTTGACAGTGCAAGCTGATATGTCGATTGTTGGGTTATTTTTACAAGCCAGTTTATTAGTGAAATTTGTTATGTTCACTTTACTTTGCTTGTCGGTGATGTCTTGGACGGTGATTTTACAACGCCGTAGCTTACTGACATCCGCAAAAAGTAAATCGGCGAAGTTTGAAGACAAATTTTGGTCAGGTGTTGATTTAAACCGTTTGTATAAAGAATTATCATCTCGTCCAGATAATAGCGGTTTAGAGTCATTATTTGTGACTGGCTTTAAGGAATATTCACGCCTGAATAAATTAAATAGCAAAGTGCCCGATGCCGTCATGGATGGTACATCGCGAGCTATGCGTGTGACCTTGTCTCGCGAAATGGAAAAGTTAGAAGCTAACTTACCGTTATTAGCTACGATTGGTTCGACTAGCCCTTATATCGGTTTATTTGGTACGGTATGGGGGATCATGAATTCTTTTATCGCTATTGGTTCGATGGAAAACGCCACCTTAGCTATGGTTGCCCCCGGTATTGCTGAAGCTTTGATTGCAACGGCTATGGGTTTATTTGCTGCAATTCCAGCGGTAATCGCCTACAACCGTTTCTCGACTCAAGTCGATAAATTAGAAATGGCTTACGCAAACTTTATGGAAGAGTTCTCCAGCATTTTGCATCGCCAAGCATACAGTGAGAAGGAAGGGGCATAATGCAACCAGCTTATCAGCGCAAACGTCGTCGCCCCGTTGCTGAAATCAACGTGGTGCCTTATATCGACGTCATGCTCGTGCTGTTAATTATTTTTATGGTAACAGCACCCATAGTGACCCAAGGGGTCAAAGTTGAGCTACCTCAAGGGGCGGCAGAAGTTTTACCCAATGATAGTAAGCCGCCCATTGTTGCTTCAATCGATGGTGATGGTGATTACTTCCTCAATAAAGGCGGTTCAACGAATGTGCCTATGGATTTGGAAGAATTGGCAACGGAAGTGGCTGCACTTATCGTGACTGAACCTGAGCGTCCTGTTGTGGTTAAAGCCGATAGAAATATTCCTTACGATAAAGTGATTCAGTTGATGGTGACACTGCAGCAAGCTGGCGTGCCATCAGTCGGTTTGATGACGGATTCACCCAAGGAGAAATAGGTGGCAGATAAGTCAGATGTAACATTACCTCTGTCAATTTCAGCGGGTATTCATATTGGCGTGATAATTATTCTGGCATTAGGAATAGATTTTTCTCACAAACCTGAGCCTATGCAACAAGTTAGCGCACCAGCAATCAAAGCGGTTATGGTTGATCAGCAAAAAGTGGCTAATCAAGTTGAGAAACTTAAGCAAGAAAAGCGTGATGCCGAACGCCGTGAGCAAGAACGTCAAGCCGAGCTTGAACGCAAAGTTCAAGAAGCGAAACAGGCACGCGAGCGCGAACAAGCTCAGATTAAACAGCTAGAGCAAGAACGTAAGCAGCAGGAAATTGAGATTCAAAAAGCCAATGAAGCGACCAAATTAGCCCAGGTGAAACAGCAGCAGGAAAAGGAAAAGGCGGTCAAAGCCGAAGCCGACCGTAAGCTGAAAGAGCAGGAGCGTAAGGTTGCTGAAGACGCCGCACAAAAAGCCGCTGAAAAACGCAAGGTTGAAGAAGCTGCTGCAGTGAAAGCTGAAACTGACCGTAAGCAAAAAGCAGATGCGGAAGCTAAAGCGGAAGCAGATGCTAAAGCTAAAGCAGATGCCAAAGCTAAAGCGGATGCCAAAGCTAAAGCGGATGCCAAAGCTAAAGCGGATGCCAAAGCTAAAGCGGATGCTAAAGCTAAAGCAGATGCTAAAGCCCTTGCCGATCAAGAGCAGGAAATGGCTGATGCATTAGCGGCTGAGCAAGCGGCGCTGTCGCAAACCATGAATAAGCAGATGCAGAGTGAAGTCGGTAAGTATCAGGCAATGATAAAATCAACTATTCAACGTAATTTGGTAGTGGATGAATCTATGCGTGGAAAGACTTGTACTGTCTCTGTGCGTTTAGCGAATGATGGGTTTGTGATCAGCAGCCAAACAAAAGGTGGTGATCCCAACGTTTGTCGTGCAGCAAAAGCGGCGATTTTGAAAGCGGGCAAACTGCCTGTGTCTCCGGATCCTGCGGTTTATAACTTGATGAAAGAAATTAACTTAATCGTTGAACCAACGTTTAATTAAAGGAGCACCATGAAAATATTGGCAAAATGGTTAGCACTGGCAGTTCTGCTGTGCACCACCCCCGCGAAAGCGGCATTGGATATTGTGATCACAGAAGGTGTTGACGCAGCGCGTCCCATCGCTGTGATGCCTTTTGTATGGCAAGGTCCTGGCGCACCGCCACAAGCGATTGCTGATGTGGTGATGTCTGACTTAGCTCGTAGCGGTACCTTTAAACCTTTAGACGAGCTCGGACTACCTCAGCGCAATATTGGTGCTTTGGCTCAGTTTCAACCTAGTTCATGGTCTAGCGTTGGCGCAGAAGCTGTGGTGTTAGGTACTGTGAAACCTTACGGAACCGATCAGTATTTGGTGAGCTTTGATTTAATCGATTTAGTTAAAGCACAAAACCAAGCATTGAAAGGCTCAGTCAGTGCTACAGAATTTTTGATGGACAGTCGCCAAACTGTGATTTCAGCAGCGCAATTTCGTCAATATGGTCATAGAATTAGCGATATCGTTTATGAAAAGTTAACTGGTATTCGCGGTGCATTCTTAACGCGGATCTCCTACGTCGTGGTCAATCATACTCAAAAAGCACCTTATCAGTTGATGGTTGCGGACTATGATGGTTTTAACGAGCAAATGTTACTGCGCTCACCTGAGCCATTAATGTCACCCACTTGGTCGCCTGATGGGCGTCGTTTGGCGTATGTTAGCTTTGAAAATAAAAAAGCAGAGATTTTCGTGCAAGACCTTTATACCCAAGTGCGCACTAAAGTGAGCTCTTTCCCTGGTATTAACGGTGCGCCGGCTTTCTCTCCTGATGGCAAATCTTTGGCTGTGACGCTGTCTAAGGATGGTCAGCCTGAGATCTATGTTATCGATATTGCGACAAAAGCGATTAAGCGTATTACTAATCACTATGCTATCGATACTGAACCATCATGGTATCCTGATGGGAAGTCGTTGATTTTCACATCTGAACGTGGTGGTAGACCGCAAATTTATCGCGTAGAGTTAAGCTCAGGTAAAGTGAGTCGTGAAACATTTGAAGGTGAATGGAACCTTGGTGGTTCAATTACGCCAGATGGACGTAGTATGATTTTTGTTAACCGTACTAACGGTAAGTTTAATATTGCGCGTATGGATTTAAATACGCGTTTTATGCAGGTGCTAACCTCTACACGCTTGGATGAATCCCCAAGTGTGGCGCCTAATGGTACTATGGTCATATATGGCACTACACACCAAGGTAAGCAAGTATTAGCAGCTGTTTCTACGGATGGACGCTTTAAAGCGAGATTACCCGTGGGTCAAGGCGAGGTGAAATCACCTTCTTGGTCTCCGTTTCTCTAATGTTATACCTTGATTTAATCACATTTAATTTTATAAGGAACACGTAATGGATCTGAATAAGTTGTTAAAAGCTATGTTGGTAGCACTTCCAATTATGGCTATTAGTGCATGTAGCTCAACTTCAGAATCAGAAACTGATGCAATGGGCTCAACAAACGGTTCAGGTAGCGAACTGAATGGTGGCATTCAAACTGGTGGTGTGGGTGCTATGTTGTCATCTGAAGAGCAGCAACGTCAGCAGTTAGAAGAGTTGAGAAAAGAACACATCATTTACTTCGATTTCGACCGCAGTGAAGTTCAAACTGAATTCGCCGCTGTATTAGAAGCTCATGGTACTTACTTAGTTGAGCACCCAAGTGTGCGCGTACTGATTGAAGGTCATGCGGACGAGCGTGGCACTCCTGAGTACAACATTGCTCTGGGCGAACGTCGTGCTAAAGCCGTTGCTAAATACCTACAAGGTATGGGCGTACAGCCAAGCCAAATGAGCGTAGTCAGCTATGGCGAAGAAAAACCACTTGATTTTTCTCGCACTGATGAAGGTTTTGGCAAAAACCGTCGTGCAGTTTTAGTTTACTAAGATTGAATTTCGGAGAGTAACACAATGAAACGTGCCGTCTTAATTACGGCAATGTTCCTTGGTGCGGGCGCTGCGGTTGCAGCGCCTGCTCCTGTGGAAGATATTGCTGGTGGTTCGGGTGATGACAGACTTGCTCGTATCGAACGTATTGTAAAGTCGAGACAACAAAGTGAGCTAGAGATGCAACGTCGTCTTGATACACTGCAGCAGGAAGTTCTCGATTTACGCGGTTTAACCGAACAACAGAATTATCAGATTGAGCAGATGCAAGAGCGTCAGCGTCAGTTATATGATGAGCTTGCTAATTTATCCTCAAAGGCATCTGCCGCACCTGCAGCTGCAGCGACATCAATCCCCTCTGTGGTATCGACCAATGCTGCCGCAAGTAGTTTAAGTGAAACTGCAAGTTATGAAAATGCCGTTAACTTAGTCTTAAAAGAGCGTAAGTATGACGATGCCATTCCTGCCTTCCGTGCTTTTATCAAACAATACCCAGACTCTGTGTATGCCGCGAATGCGAACTATTGGTTAGGACAGCTATTATTTAATAAGAGCGAATTTGCAGAAGCCAAACAAGCCTTCAAAACTGTGGTTGATCGTTTTAGTGATTCTAATAAACGTGGCGATAGTTTAGTGAAGCTTGGCATGATCGCCGAGAAAACCGGTGATAAAGCTGGTGCGATGCAATACTACCAACAAGTTGTCAAAGATTACGCAAACAGCGCCGCAGCACGCATTGCACAGCAGCAACTGGCTGCAATTAAAGCGTAATTAACTAAAAAACATACTCTTAGTCTGTTTTTCATGCAAACGACAAAAAATTGGGAATTTGCGCTTGCATGAGAAGATGAAAAAGGTATTATAGGCGCCCTCAGAGCGGCGAGGTCGTTCGGGGCGTGAAATACCAGTAAATGGGTCGTTAGCTCAGTCGGTAGAGCAGTTGGCTTTTAACCAATTGGTCGAAGGTTCGAATCCTTCACGACCCACCACTTACTCTAATGAATAGAATAAGTTAGTGGTATTTAATGAGATAGTCAGTAGTACAATGGGTCGTTAGCTCAGTCGCTTTTTTATAAAGCTAGGGCATTTGGCTTTTAACCAATCAGTCGAATGGTTCTAATCCTTAATGACGCACCACTTTACTGAAAGTGCATAAATCAGCGCAACACCAGATGGGTCGTTAGCTCAGTCGGTAGAGCAGTTGGCTTTTAACCAATTGGTCGAAGGTTCGAATCCTTCACGACCCACCACTTATTATTCGCATTGTTGATGCCAAAATAAGTGAACGATTTTTATCGTAGTACCTAGATGGGTCGTTAGCTCAGTCGGTAGAGCAGTTGGCTTTTAACCAATTGGTCGAAGGTTCGAATCCTTCACGACCCACCACTTTACTGAAAGTGCATAAATCAGCGCAACACCAGATGGGTCGTTAGCTCAGTCGGTAGAGCAGTTGGCTTTTAACCAATTGGTCGAAGGTTCGAATCCTTCACGACCCACCACTTTACTGAAAGTGCATAAATCAGCGAAACACCAGATGGGTCGTTAGCTCAGTCGCTTTTTTTATAAAGCTAGGGCAGTTGGCTTTTAACCAATCAGTCGAATGGTTCTAATCCTTAATGACACACCACTTTACTGAAAGTGTATAAATCAGCGTTATACCTCGATGGGTCGTTAGCTCAGTCGGTAGAGCAGTTGGCTTTTAACCAATTGGTCGAAGGTTCGAATCCTTCACGACCCACCACTTATTATCTGCATTATGAATGCCACAATAAGTGAATCGTTTTATCGCAATACTTAGGTGGGTCGTTAGCTCAGTCGCTTTTTTATAAAGCTAGGGCAGTTGGCTTTTAACCAATCAGTCGAATGGTTTTAATCCTTCACGGCACTACACTTTACTGAAAGTGCATAAATCAGCGTTATACCTCGATGGGTCGTTAGCTCAGTCGGTAGAGCAGTTGGCTTTTAACCAATTGGTCGAAGGTTCGAATCCTTCACGACCCACCACTTTACTGAAAGTGCATAAATCAGCGTAACAGTTTTAATAGACAATAGATGGGTCGTTAGCTCAGTCGGTAGAGCAGTTGGCTTTTAACCAATTGGTCGAAGGTTCGAATCCTTCACGACCCACCACTTATTTTTCCCGCTGTGTTTCTCTCGAATAGTCACTGAATTTTCCAAGCTAAACTCCAATACCCAGTATCAAATTTAATACCTTCGTCTTATTTTTCCTACGGAAAATACTTTTCTAACATATTATTTATGCTGGCATTTTCTACTTTTGTCGCATAATGTTCTCAGCTAAGTATCTAATTTAAGCCGCTTAGGTTAAAGACTAAAAAGGAGACCTTAGGTCTCCTTTTGCATTAAGCGGATCACATATCTATAGCGCTTAATCTAACAGATTGTTTTCACGAACATATTGCTCGAAATCTGTGCAGCCACCTATGTGCTTCTCATCGACAAAAATCTGCGGTACTGTTTCAACTGGCTTACCGACAGTTTTTTCTAAATCTGCTTTAGAGATGCCTTCTGCATGAATATCGACATATCTGAACTTAAAGTCATCACGTTTTTCAACGAGTTGCTCAGATAATTGCACAGCACGAACGCAATAAGGACAGCCTGGACGGCCAAAAATAACAACGAACATAATAGCTCCTTAGGATTACTTTAGTCGTTTTATACCATAGGCCTAAGTGAATTGATAATGTCAGCCGAGTTTATTTTCAGTTTGATAGCGACCTTGGTAATCAAAATAGCTTTCGAGCAGATCCCAGCCTTTTTTATGTTTCTTCAGCAGCAAGAGATCGGGCATGCGGAATTTATCCGCGTCGCTGATTAACTCTGTCACCTTAGTGTATTTTTTCGGTTTTAATCCCGGTGTACGGCTATGGGGAAAGATGAATAAGGCATATAGGGCTCGCCACTGGGCCGGCGTTTGTAATTTAAAGCGGCGATTGAATTCATTGCCGTCGATATCGAGGTACTGCACTTTCAGATTGCCGTCATCGTCGATGAGGCTCATATGCTGGCAGCGGAATAAATGATGGTGCTGCTGGCTGAGCACTTGGCGTAGGCGTTTATCGGGATCGATGAGGGTCGATTGGCAGTACTGGCAAATGCGCGCCGCGATATCATTCTCTTCGCCGCAATCAGGGCAAGATTTAGATCTAAATCGAAAGTCGCACTGCAGCTTTTTACCTTGCTGTTCGACTATGCCCTGACAGCGGCGACCAAAGTGTTCGATAATGTCGCCATCGTCGTCTGTGAGTCCCCAGAATATATTGGCAAAATCGCATACTGGGCAATGCACTTGCACGGGGACAGATTTACTGTTGGGTTTCGCTTGGCCGACCTCAGGGAAATACAAGTCATAACCATTGGCAGCATAGTCGATGATAAGACAATCTTTTTTGCCTTCAGCGATTCGCAATCCACGGCCGATCATTTGTTGAAACAGACTGACTGAGGCGGTAGGGCGCAAAATTGCAATCAAATCCACATGGGGCGCGTCGAAGCCTGTCGTCAACACAGCAACGTTGACTAAAAACTTAAGCTCTTGGGCTTTAAAGCGTTCAATCGTCGCGTCACGTTCATTGTCGTGCGTTTGTGCTGTGATAATGGCACTTTGTGCAGCGTGAGCTTGGTTGAGTAGGCCAAAAATCTCATTAGCGTGGCGCACCGTTGCCGCAAAAATGATAATGCCTTTTCTATGTTGGCTCAGTTCAATGAGTTGTTTCACAATCGCAGTGGTCGCGCGGCCGTAATGCCCCAGCAAATCGTTAACCTCGGCTTCGGCATATTCGCCATTCTCGTTTGCTTTAAGTTGGCTGAAATCGTACTGGGCACTGAGGCCATCAAACAGGGTTGGCGCTGTGAGGTAACCTTGCTTAATGAGCGGCCTTATGGGCAGCTCGAACACACAATGTTCGAACACGGCATGTTCGGGAGACCCCACTTTGCCGTGATAGTGTTGCTGATAAATCCAGCCAGTGCCAAGGCGATAGGGCGTGGCGGTGAGACCGAGCAATCTTAATTGGGGATTTTTTGTGCGTAAATGGTTGAGTACTTGCTGATATTGGCTGGTTTTTTCTAGGCTGACTCTGTGGCATTCATCAATAATGACTAACGAGAACGGCTGATCGAACTGCGTTAATCCCCGCGCTGCCGATTGAATACTGGCAACGACGGTTTTTCCGTCGGTGGCTTTTTGATTGAGTCCCGCCGCATAGATACTGGCTTGTGCTGTGAGGAGGCCGACTTTCTCGGCATTTTGCGCAACTAATTCTTTCACATGGGTGAGCACTAAGACTCTGCCTTTGGCGATGCGTGCCAGTTCGGCGATCACTATGCTTTTGCCGGCGCCTGTGGGTAATACGAGTACGGCGGAAGCTTGGCTTTGCCTAAAATGGGCGATGGCTGCATTAACCGCTTGTTGTTGATAGTCTCTGAGTTTGACTGACACGCTGATAAAAAATCTATGCTGAATAAAAGTGAGGCTGCAAGCTTAACATAACAGGTAAAAAAAATGCCCCTGGTTGGAGGGGCAAGCTAGAGAAAGGAGCAATCACACACACTCTCTCAACAGGGTTCACTTTTAACCTGAGGTTTAAAAAGGGAGGTTCAGGTTACGCTTAGCCTATTGGGCATAGACTAAGCGTTGTGGACGTTATTCTTAACTCGGATATTACTCAGTACGATTTAAACGTGATTCAATCAAGGTCTCGATCACCGCTGGATCGGCCAAGGTTGATGCATCCCCTAAGTTGGTCACTTCGTTAGCGGCAATCTTACGCAGGAAGCGGCGCATGATCTTGCCTGAACGTGTCTTAGGTAAGCCCGTCGCCCATTGGATGAGATCTGGGGTGGCTAGCGCACCAATTTCTTTACGAACCCATTGACGCAGCTCTTGACGTAGCTCTTCGGTTTCTTCAGTGCCGCGGGTTAGCGTGACATACGCATAAATACCTTGGCCTTTAATATCATGTGGGTAGCCAACTACTGCAGCCTCGGCAACCAGTTCGTGTGATACCAGCGCACTTTCAACCTCTGCTGTACCTAATCTGTGGCCGGACACGTTGATCACGTCATCGACGCGGCCAGTGATCCAGTAGTAGCCATCTTCATCACGGCGTGCACCGTCACCGGTAAAATACATGCCGCGGAAGGTTTTAAAGTAGGTCAGTACAAATCGTTCATGGTCGCCATACACAGTACGCATTTGGCCCGGCCAAGAATCGAGTAACACTAAGTTACCTTCGTTCTCACCTTCTAAAATATTCCCCATGTTATCCACTAAGGCGGGTTGAACGCCAAAGAACGGGCGGGTAGCTGAGCCGGGTTTAGTATCGGTCGCGCCTGGCAGTGGGGTGATCAAAATGCCGCCCGTTTCAGTTTGCCACCAAGTATCGACGATAGGGCAATGTTCATGACCTATGACCTCATGGTACCAACGCCACGCTTCTGGGTTGATAGGTTCACCTACCGAGCCCATGATCCTCAAGCTGCTACCATCGAACTTATCGAAGTGTTGCTTACCTTCTGCCATCAATGCGCGAATTAACGTTGGCGCTGTATATAGAATGTTCACTTTATGGCGGTCAATCATTTCGCCTAAACGGGCAGGGCTTGGATGATTCGGCACACCTTCATGGATAAGCACAGTCGCACCATTGGCGAGCGGGCCGTAAACCATGTAAGAGTGGCCAGTGATCCAACCCACATCCGCGGTACACCAGTACACTTCACCCGCTTTGTAGTCGAACACATATTCATGGGTCATAGACGCATAAACCATGTAGCCGCCAGTGGTGTGCAATACGCCCTTGGGATTACCGGTTGAACCTGAGGTATAAAGCAAGAATAACGGTGCTTCGGCGTCCATTTCCTCTGGTTGGCAGTGCTCTGATGCGGTTTCCATCAGTGAATGCCACCACACATCACGGCTTTCTACCCAATCTACTTTGCCACCCGTGCGTTTAAGTACGATGACTTTTTCAACCGTAGTGACATCAGGGTGCTTTAAGGCATCATCTATGTTGCGCTTCAATGGAATAGCACGGCCACCGCGCATACCTTCATCGGAGGTAATAATGACTTTGGATTTTCCGTCAATGACGCGAGAGGCGATTGAATCCGGTGAGAAACCACCGAAGACCACAGAGTGCACAGCGCCGATACGGGCACAGGCAAGCATAGCGACTGCGGCTTCTGGCACCATAGGCATGTAAATTGTGACTATATCCCCGCGGCGCACGCCTTGGCTGCGCAGTGCGTTGGCAAACTTACACACATCTGCATGTAATTCACCGTAGGTGATTTTGCGTTGTTCGCTGGCATTGTCGCCTTCCCAAATAATCGCCACGCGATCACTGTGCTCGGCTAAGTGACGGTCTAAACAGTTGGCTGAAGCATTCAGGGTGCCATCGTAAAACCAATTGATCGATAAGTTATGGTCATCAAAAGAGGTTTTTTTAATTTTGGTATAAGGTTTAATCCAATCAATACGCTTGCCGTGTTCTCTCCAGAAACCTTCAGGATTGACAATCGACTCTTGGTACATTGTTTTATATTTATCGTTGTTTACAAGTGCATTGGCAGCGATATTGCCGGAGACTTTGTAGAGAGACTGCGAGCTCATAGGGCTTCCCTTTTGAAAAATTGCGTGGACTGAGTATGGTATGCAAGGGGGCGGCAACTCCATTAGACCTTGGTCTAGTGTTAATTTTTCCTTTATATTTAGTCTGTTGCATTAAAAATCCGGCTAGATTTTAGACAGGTTTTATCGCACAATAATCAGAAAAAAGAGCAAAGTATGAATTTAACCTTAGTCGTTGCTGTTATTGCCGTCTGTTATGTCTCGCTTTTATTCCTATTGGCTTGGGGGGCGGAGCGTTGGTTTACTCAGATCACTAAAAAGCTTCAGGTCGTTATCTATGGTCTGAGCTTAGCGGTCTACTGCTCTTCGTGGAGTTTTTTAGGCACAGTCGGCCAATCGGCTAAGGATCTCTGGTCTTTTTTACCGATTTTTATCGGCCCAATTCTGATTTTTACCTTAGGTTTTGGCATGTTACGCAAGATGGTATTAGTGTCTAAGGCACAAAATATCACCTCAGTGGCCGACTTTATTGCCGCCCGATACGGCAAATCCCAAACCTTAGCCGCCTTAGTCACCTTAATCGCCTTGTTTGGAATCATGCCCTATATCGCTCTACAGCTTAAGGCGATGGTGTTCAGCCTTAACCTGTTTCAACCCGCAGACGATCCCCTCGATGGCGTGACGATTCCGTTACTGATCACTTCGCTGTTAGCCATATTTGCCATTTTATTTGGTACTCGCAAACTCGATGCGACCGAGCACAATCCCGGCATGATGCTCGCGATTGCCTTTGAGTCTCTGGTGAAACTTGCCGCATTTTTGTTGGTCGGCATCGTCATCAGTTTCGGAGTGTTCGATGGTTTTGGGGATATTTGGCAGCAGGCCAATGCGCAGTCACTAATTAATTATCCCAATCCACGTATTGAAGCTTTAATGCCTGAGTTACTCGTCGGAATGGCGGCCTTTTTATGTATGCCAAGGCAGTTCCATGTGATGGTGGTGGAATGCGCCGATGAGTCCGTGCTGTCAAAGGGACGTTGGTTATTCCCCATCTATTTAGCACTCTTTGGCTTGTTCGTTGGACCGCTCGCCTTGGCTGGGAAGCTCATCCTCGGCGATTCAGTGTCGGCCGATACCTATGTGATTAATTTACCGCTGGCGTTAGATCAACCCTTGTTGGCTGTGATTGCTTTGCTGGGTACCTTATCAGCGGCAACTGGCATGGTGATAGTGGCGGTGGTGACTATCAGTGTGATGGTAAGTAACGAATGGCTGGTGCCAGTGATGCTGCGCACAGGCCATATCCGCGAGAAAAACTTCAGTCAGTTCTCGCACCTGTTACTTAATGCCCGCCGCTTGGCGATCGTGATTATTCTTGGCTTAGGCTATGGCAGCTATTTGGCATTATCAGACAGTGATTCCTTGTCCCATTTAGGCATGTTGTCTTTTGGGGCTTTTGCCCAACTTGCGCCAGCTTTAGTCGGTGGACTCTATTGGAAACACGGCAATCGTGCTGGGGTATTTTTAGGGCTCGGCGTGGGCTTTACGTTGTGGTTCTACATCATGTTGCAGGGCATGACAGATGTGCAAAGCTCATCGGCGTTCTTGTCTAGTGTCGCGAGCGAGAAAGGCCTGCTAGATGCGATAACGCCCAATGTGCGTGATGCGCTGACGGCTCTTTTTGCCAATATCGCCTGTTATATTTTGGGTTCTATTTGGTTTAGAGCCGGTGTGGCTGAGCGTATTCAGGCCAGTGCTTTTGTGAGCCCTGGCAAATTGAAAAACAGTGCCAATAAGAAAAATGGTCCGATTTCACAGCAAGATTTACTGATACTGGCGAGTCGCTTCGTTAGCCCAACACGCGCCTACGAGAGTTTTAGCCGTTTCTCGATTGATGCGGTAAAAAGTGATAGTTGGCATAAAGCGGCGCCGCCTGAGCTGATTTCCCACACTGAACGTTTATTGGCGGGGGTGCTTGGCGCTTCAAGCGCAGCGCTAGTGATGGATTCCGTGCTGCAAGGGCGCGATTTAGCGCTGGATGAAGTCTTTAGTCTGGTCGATGAAGCCTCATCGAAAATCATGCTCAGCCAAGACATGTTGCGCGGCGCGATTGAACACGCCTATGAAGGCATGAGTGTTATCGATAACGATCTCAATCTTGTGGCATGGAATTACAAATATGTGGAGTTGTATCAATATCCCGATGGATTTTTGCAGCAGGGCATGCCCATCAGTGAAGTGATCCGCTTTAATGCGGCGCGGGGTTATTGTGGTGAAGGGGAAATAGAACAGCAGGTTGAGCAGCGGGTGCAGCATATGCGTAATGGCACGCCGCACACTTCTGAGCGCCATCGCAGGGACGGTAAAGTGATAAAAATTCAAGGCAATCCTATGCCAGATGGCGGCTTTGTGATGACCTTTACCGACATTACTCAGTATCGCGAACAGGAGCGCGCGCTGCTCGAGGCCAATGAAACCTTAGAAAGCCGCGTTAACGAACGTACCTATGAATTAGCCATGTTGAACAGTGAGTTACTGGAAGCTAAAGCGCAGGAAGAAATCGCCAACGCTTCTAAGAGTCGCTTCTTGGCCGCCGTCGGCCATGATTTAATGCAGCCACTTAATGCTGCGCGACTGTTCACTGCGTCGTTATCTCAGTATCCCAATCTAGATCGTGAGGCCAGAACCACCTTATCCCATGTGAATAGCTCGCTAAAAATTGCCGGCGAATTGCTCACCGACCTATTGGATATTTCTAAACTCGACTCAGGTATGGTGGATGTAAATCGCCGTGACTTTGCGATTTCAGAACTAATCAATGGCTTATCCGTTGAATTTGAAGCGATGGCAGCGGATAACCAAATTCGTTTTAAGATGGTCCCATGCAGCGCAAGCGTTAATTCTGATCCTTCGCTGTTACGGCGTGTCCTGCAAAACTTTTTAACCAATGCCTACCGTTATGCTCGCGGTGGCAGAGTGTTATTTGGTTGCCGTCATCGAGGTCATTACCTTGAAATCCAAGTGTTAGACACGGGTTGTGGTATTGATGAAAAAGAAACCCAAGAAATTTTCAAAGAATTTAAGCGGCTGAATAATCCTAAGAGCAACAATGTTAGCGGCTTGGGCTTAGGTCTGGCGATTGCTGATCGCATTAGTAAAGTGTTAGAACACGGTATTCAGGTTTCATCCCATTTAGGGCGCGGCTCGGTCTTCTCCATTTGTGTTCCGCTTGGAGAAACTGTGCGTCAGCCACAAGTGAAAGCGTTGCCGTCGCTGCTGCAGCCGTTGTCGGGTATCAAAGTGTTGTGTATCGACAACGAAGAGGCCATTTTAGCTGGATTAGAAAGCCTATTAAGCCGCTGGCAGTGTGAGGTTATCTGTGCAAAAGATTTATCCGATGCACGCATTAAACTAGGACTGAAAGGCGTCGCGCCTGATATTGTGCTCGCGGATTACCATTTAGATGATGGCCAAAATGGCGTCGATGCGATGGACGGTATTCGTGCCCTATATGGCAAAGACTTACCCGGTATTTTGATTACCGCCAATACCCGCAAAGAGCTGGTGGAAGATGTGCAACGCCGCGGCTATCACTATATGGCGAAAATGATAAAACCTGCCGCGCTACGTGCTTTGATTTCTAGCTTGGTAAAATAAGCTTGGTATACGTGTTCGGTAACATGAGTTTAGTGACGTCGGCACGTTTAACGAAATGCCAAGATAATCGCGCAGTTTTATGCGGCTTATCTTGGCTAAACGGTTTGGCACAGGTTTGTGGGTGTAACTAAATACATGACTAGAGTTTGAATACGGCCAGTTTATTGTTTAAATTCAGTGATAATTCGGCCAAACTTTCACTTTCTTGAGCCAAATAAGTTGCTGATTCAGAGACTTCGAGCGCTGAGTTATTAATCCCGCACACGTTTCTGTTCATGTCTTCTGCGACCACACTTTGTTCTTCTGCGGCGGTGGCGATATGGGTTGCCATGTCACTTACATGTTTTATATGAGCAACGATAAGCGATAAATCCTTCCCCGCTTTTGCCGATTGACTCACACTGTTTTCTGCCAAAGCTCGGCTTGCATCCATTGCCTTAGCGGCGCTCACGGCCCGTTGTTGCAATAATGAAATCGTGTTTTGAATTTCTTCGGTCGATTGCCTAGTGCGACTGGCAAGTTGCCTCACTTCATCGGCGACTACAGCGAACCCTCGCCCTTGTTCGCCAGCGCGGGCGGCTTCGATTGCCGCATTCAGTGCCAGCAAGTTGGTTTGGTCTGAAATCGCGCTGATAACAGAGGTGACCTCGCTGATCTGCATGACTTCCTCTTTAAGCATATTCACTTGATCCGTCGCTTGCTCCACTTCTTTGGCAAGAGCATGAATACCATCTACGCTGGCGTGAACATCTTGGTCGCCAAGGCCTGCTTCCCAAGTGGCTTCTTTGGTATCTTTGGCTGTGCTCTCCGCATTATTCGCGACATCGGCGATAGTGGCGCTCATTTCATTCATGGCTGTGGCAAGTTGGGCGAGTTGATCCCGCTGATTATTTACCGCTTGATTAGTTTCCTCTGCAGTTGAGGCGATACGAGCCGAGGCCTGTGCAACATTGTCAGCGCTATGACTCGCTTGAAGTAAAGTGCTACGAATGGAGTCTATGCTTTGGTTTATATTGTGGGCTAAGATGCCAAGTTCATCTTTACCATAGATTTTTAGCTGAGTCGTTAAATCACCTTTTGTGATGGCGAGCATAGCCAGATTCACATCATCCAATGGCTGAGTAATAGAGCGGCTAATGGCATAACCTAGCCAAGCCATAAGCACAATAATGACAAATGTAATGCCTCCCATGGTGAGGTATTCATTCCAAATGGTAGCTTCGATATCTTGGAGTAACATACCTGAGCCTAAGATCCAGCCCCAAGTTTTAAATCCCATGACAAGTGAGATTTTTTGCGCTGATTTGCCATTCGCCGTCGTCCAGCGGTATTCGACTAATCCTTGTTTGCCATCACGGCCGAGTTCGACCATTTCGAACCAATAATTCTCTTCGCCTCGATTACCCATTTGTTGGCCAACCAGTTCTTTTTTGATGGGATGAACGATAACGTGCCTCGATTCATCAATCACAAACAAGTAGTTATCACCATCAAAACGCATGTCGTTTAACATGTCTTTAGCGGCTTGCTGTGCTTGCTCTAGGGGGAGCGATTGCGACAACGCTTGGATACGGCTGCTGGCGAGGGACAATACGGCATTAAGTCGTGCTTCACGCTCTGCCATCAGGTTGTGCTTTAGGGCTGTGACGGAAATAGTGAGTAAAATTAAGGCACCTGCGAGGGCGATAATGAGCTGTAGTGCGAGTTTTCGATTAACGGGGATGTCAGCGAGTTTGAACATATGATCTCCTTTTCTTTGTGTAGCGATTTAAGCCATTCCCTCTGCTCAAGTTGTTGTCAGCTTTTGGCGAAAGATATGTTGTGTAAAGTGAGTGATATAAGCATCGTTGGCTTTGATAAAATTTCCAGTTGGCGGATTAAATAAATGCACTAAATTACAGAGTTTTAATGGAAATTGTGAGCAATATTGCAATTGCAACCTTAGCGCGTTTATCTATCGAGAGGATGCGAGATTCGAACAAGGGAAGGGCTGCTGAGTCTGAGATAAGCCAAGCAGTTCGAACCCCTAGCGCACAGTGCGCAGGGGTTCGTTTATTCGACGTTAAAGGCTTATTGAGTTGAAAGAGCGTTAAACTAAAAGATGGTCAAGTGTTAAAGCATTAACCGTGGCTGATAAGCTGCGGCTCAAGATTTTTTGATACTGCGCTAATACCTGCTGCGACTTGCTTCATCGCACTGGTGAGTTGGCTTAATTGTGCTGAGCTAATGATATAGGGCGGCATGATATAGATAAGGTTGGCGAAGGGACGCACCCAGACGCCTAAATCGACAAATTGCTGCTGTAAATCAGCGGTATTGACGGGTTCGTGCATCTCTAACACGCCCACTGCGCCGAGCACTCGCACGTCTTTAACACTGGGTAAGTCAATCGCAT
Source organism: Shewanella sp. SM74 (assembly GCF_025653725.1). Classification (NCBI taxonomy): domain Bacteria; kingdom Pseudomonadati; phylum Pseudomonadota; class Gammaproteobacteria; order Alteromonadales; family Shewanellaceae; genus Shewanella; species Shewanella sp. SM74. The sequence goes on from NZ_JAKKRZ010000001.1 coordinate 62,223, forward strand.
CGTTAAGTTCAACGCGCATTTGCTGTTCGATAGCAGCCACTTGCGCTTGCCATTCATTACGGTTAATTATGTCTAAGCTTGCACACGCCGCGGCGCAGGCTAGCGGGTTACCCATAAAAGTAGGGCCATGCATAAACACGCCCGCGGGAGATTGGCTTATGCCTTGGGCAACTTTATCGGTACATAGCGTTGCCGCTAGGCTTATATAACCGCCAGTTAGCGCTTTGCCTAAACATAAGATATCAGGGGTAATATTGGCGTGTTCATAAGCAAAAAGCTTGCCTGTCCGACCAAAGCCAGTGGCTATTTCATCTAAGATCAGCAGGACATCAAATTCATCACATAGGGCACGAAGACCCGTTAAATAATCTGCGCTGTAGAAACGCATACCGCCAGCGCCTTGCATTATCGGCTCTATAATCACAGCGGCAATCTCATGGTGATTAATGCTTAATATGTCGCGCATTGCGGTTAAATCATCGGCTTGTAAGGCTTCGCCAAAGGCGGTTTGTGGCGCGGGCACAAATGATTGCTTGGTTACTGCATCGCCAAACATAGTGTGCATGCCGCCTTCGGGATCGCATACGCTCATCGCGGCAAAGGTATCGCCGTGGTAACCCTTCTTAACGGTAAGAATGCGTTGTTTTAGCGGTCGCTCTTCTCCATGTACACTTTGCCCTTGCCAACTCTGACCTTGCCAATATTGCAGCGCCATTTTAATTGCCACTTCGACTGAGATAGATCCAGAGTCGCACAAAAAGACCTTTGTCAGCGGTTCGCAGGTCATAGCGATAAGTTTTTTGCACAGTTCAATGGCGGGTTCATGGGTGATACCGCCAAACATCACATGGCTCAGTTGATGCAACTGTTTTTCCATCGCGGTTAATATCTCGGGATGTGCATAGCCGTGCACACAGGCCCACCACGAGCTAGTGCCATCGACCAACTTGCGGCCATCAACTAATTCCAATTCACAGCCTTTGGCGCTGTGTACACCAAAAACAGGAAGAGATCGGGTCATTGAGGTGTAAGGATGCCAAATATGGGCGCTATCAAAGTCAAAATCGAGTAAATTGCGCATAAATGCTCACTTTTTTGGTGATAAAGTAGCCATTAGTAAACTGGGTTCACTGGTTGGCGTTGACAGTTTAAGGGCTGAGGTTATCCTAGCCAAGATAAAAAACAGAATAAAAAGGGTGTTCAATGTCGCAGTTGCAAGTTCGTCATGATTGGAAGCGGGAAGAAATCGAAGCCTTATTTGCGCTGCCGATGAATGATTTGTTATTTAAAGCCCACAGCATTCACCGTGAAGTGTACGATCCTAATGAAGTGCAAATTAGCCGCTTGTTATCGATTAAAACCGGTGCTTGCCCTGAGGATTGTAAATATTGCCCACAGAGCGCCCGTTATGACACAGGTCTAGAAAAAGAGCGTTTGCTGGCAATGGAAACTGTGCTGACCGAAGCGCGCAGCGCTAAGGCCGCGGGGGCTTCTCGTTTCTGTATGGGCGCAGCTTGGCGTAATCCAAAAGAAAAAGACATGCCGTACCTTAAACAAATGGTGCAAGAAGTTAAAGCCTTAGGTATGGAAACCTGTATGACGCTTGGCATGCTTTCTGAAGATCAAGCGAATGATTTAGCCAGTGCTGGCTTAGATTATTACAACCATAATTTAGATACTTCGCCTGAATATTACGGCGATGTGATCACGACACGTACCTATCAAAATCGTTTAGATACACTGACACATGTGCGCGCTTCTGGCATGAAAGTGTGCTCGGGCGGGATTGTTGGCATGGGTGAAAAGGCGACGGATCGTGCAGGCTTACTACAACAGCTGGCTAATTTACCGCAGCATCCTGATTCAGTGCCGATCAATATGTTAGTTAAAGTGGCGGGCACGCCGTTTGAGAAGCTTGACGACCTCGACCCACTCGAATTTGTGCGTACTATCGCCGTAGCGCGTATCTTAATGCCGCTTTCCCGCGTGCGGTTATCGGCAGGCCGCGAAAATATGAGTGATGAGCTGCAGGCCATGTGTTTCTTTGCTGGCGCTAACTCGATTTTCTATGGTTGTAAATTGCTGACCACACCAAACCCAGAAGAAAGCGATGATATGGGGCTATTTCGACGTTTAGGCTTACGTCCCGAGCAGGGCGCAGCGGCAAAACTGGAAGAAGAAAGTGCTGTTTTAGCCAAAGCGGCGGCCTATCAAGATAAGTCATCGGCACAATTCTATGACGCGGCTGCTTTGTAATACTGCTGAGCGCATGTTGTCCGACAAACAGGTCGAATAGCCTGTAAACCTTGTTGGCTGCAGCCTATTTTGATTGCGGCCGATAGCTTTATTGGCCGCACTCCATTTTTCAAGCAGCATTTTTAAGACAATCATTCTTGAGGCTAAATCGATGAGTTCTCTGCTCGAGATGAAAATTGCCGCCCGTCAGCAAGCCTTACGTGAGCAAGGTTTATTACGGCAACGTAAAATGCTGAGTGTTGATCACAGCTTTGATGTTAACGCACCCACTTCGAGCCCGCGCTTTGTGTTCGAAGGGCGATCCTATGTTAATTTTAGCAGTAATGATTATTTAGGCTTATCCCGCGTTCCTGAGTTGGTTGAAGCGCTGCACCTTGGCGCGCAGACCTACGGTGTGGGTAGCGGCGCATCGCCCTTAGTGACAGGGTACAGTGATGCGCATGTCACACTTGAACGTGAACTCTGCGCCTTAACGGGGCATGAAGCGGGATTACTATTCTGCTCGGGCTTTAGTGCCAATACGGCGTTAATGAAAACCTTGTTTGATCAGCAAGATACTGTGATTGCCGATAAACTTGTGCACGCCTCAATTATCGATGGTTTGCAGGACAGCGGTGCGCAGCTTAAACGTTTTTTACACAATTCGCTTGAGAGCGCTGAGCGGCTTCTGACTCGAAATCACGTATCGGCGTTAATCACAGAAAGCGTGTTTAGCATGGACGGGGATTGTGCGCCGATCGTGCAGTTATCGGCGCTTTGTCGTCAACAGAATACTTGGTTGATTGTTGATGATGCCCATGGTTTTGCGGTGCTCGATGGCTATCAAAATAGTGATGCAAGAGATAAAGCCGCCAAGCTTATCGATGTGCAAGTAGTGACCTTTGGTAAGGCATTAGGTTGCCAAGGCGCAGCGGTTTTGGGGAGTCAGGCGCTGATCGACTTTTTGGTCAGTAATGCCCGCGAATATATTTATTCGACCGCCTTATCGCCCGCCAATGCCGCATTAGCGTTGGCCGCGACTCGGTACTGCACTGCACATCCTGAGTTACAGCAGAAACTGCTTGAGAATATTTCGCTATTCAAACAGTTATGCCTCGATGCTGCCGTGCCCCTTTTAGGTTCGGATACCGCAATTCAGCCGTTGATCATTGGCGATGCGCAGCAAACCCTGCAAGTCGCCGAAGCGTTAAGAGCCGCGGGCATTTGGGTTGGGGCGATTCGCCCGCCGACGGTGCCTGTAGGGTCGGCGCGGTTACGCATTACCTTAGCGGCGACCCATACCGCTGAAGATATCGCTGCTTGTGTTGAGCAATTAGCCCAAGTGCTCCGTCGTGTTGGTATTCCGCTTTTCAGTGAACGAGAATCTGCCGATGAGTACAGATAAATGTACCCTATAGATCGCGTTATTTTATTGAATGTTAAGTTTTTATGGTTGAGTGTTAGTTAAAATGCCAAGCCTGATAAAGTCTAGTGATCCAAGCTGTAGTGCGTCTGCTCATGAGTCAAACAAGTTTATAGCTTGCGATCTTAAGCTGAGTGAGCTTAATGCGGGCGTTTCTTATGGGGGCGTTCTCGCGGGGACTGTGTCCAATGTGCACGGGACTCAAATTGCTGAACGTTTTTCCGCAGCGGCCCATAGTTACCAAGATCATAATCAATTACAACGCCTGAGCGCTGCCAGTTTACTCAGTGAGTTTTTGGCAGCAGGTTATCTGTTAGACATAGGGGCTGGCCCTGGGACGGATTTTTCTGCGTACCACAGTGTGTCTCAACCAGCGGATCTCTCAACGCAAAATTCATCCACAACAGTATTTGCCGTGGATATTGCCCTTGGCATGCTACAAAAGCTAAAACAGTCTTATCCCGATTATCACGGCGTATGTGCCGATGCGCAGTGTTTACCTTTTACCAATGGCTGCATGGATGTTATTTACTCTAATCTAGCCCTGCAATGGTGTGCTGATTTTCCCGCTGCGGTAGCCGAAATAGCGCGGGTACTTAAGCCTAACGGCGAGTGTCATTTGAGCCTAGTAGCGCAGGGGAGTTTGAATCAATTAGCTGAATTAGGGTTAAGAGTGAATGACTTTTTGACGATGCAAGCACTCAAGGCTGCATTTAAACTCGATACATGGGAATTACTTGAAGTGCAACTCGTCCCTATGACAGTGTATTTTGACACTCTTAAGGCACTACTCTATTCAATTAAAGGTGTGGGGGCTTCTGTACATGTCGCCAGTTCAACAACTCGGGTTTCAGGTTCAACAATGAGTGCTTCAGAATTCACTCCACGGCTGCGTGGTCGTCAAGATTGGCAGGCCATGCAGGCCAAAGCCGAATCGCTACGTTTACCCCAAGGTTTGCCTTTAACTTACCAGATAGTTCAAATACGGGCTCGGCGCAGATTTTAAAGTTTACATATTATGCCTTTAGTCATGGCATTATCAATTAGCACTAATATCTAGAAAACGTTGGATTTTTAACATTACGTATAGAGATCGTTAGCTATATGGACATTTAGCTTATGGAGAGTGGGCTTAACAAAGCACAACTCATAGCAACAGATAAGGATCTAATATGTATTTTGTAACAGGTACAGATACCGATAGCGGTAAGACTTTGGTTTCGGCGGCATTATTAACCGCTGTGAATCGTTTAGGGCTCATAGCCAATGCTGACTCTGCTGTGAGTATTCTTGCGGCTAACACTATGTTGACTTTAGGTGTTAAGCCCATCGCCTCGGGCTGCGCGCAAACCTCTGAAGGATTGCGTAATGCCGATGCGTTACAGCTGATGACGTCATCATCGTTAAAATTGGTTTATCCACTCATCAATCCTTTTTCCTTCGAACCTGCGATTGCACCGCACATTGCCGCCGCCCAAGTGGGCGTGAGTTTAGCGCCTGAAGCTATTATTGAAAGTTTAGATTTAGTGGCATTTGCTCAAGCGGATTTTTGCTTGATTGAGGGCGCGGGAGGCTGGCGTTTACCCTTAGGTGATGGCAGGTATCTTTCGGAAGTCGTACAGAGATTAGAACTGCCAGTGATCCTCGTGGTTGGCATGAAACTTGGCTGCTTAAATCATGCATTGCTGACTCAAGAGGCGATATTGGCCGATGGGCTTAAGATTGCAGGCTGGGTTGCTAATCGTGTCGACCCGAATATGAGTATGTTTGAGGAGAATCTGACGAGCCTTAAAGAGATGATGACGGCACCTTTCCTCGGTTGTGTGCCATTTCTCGAGGATCCCTCGGCTGATAATGCCGCGAATTTTTTACATTGTGAAGCATTACTAAAACGGGTTATCCCTGAAGCTCATTAACGGGAGTGGCTTGGCATGTTGCTGTTAGTGTTATGCGAGTTGTATTTAGCAAAAGGTCATACCTGACCTTTTGCTAACAGTATGAAAATTAAGATAAGCCTAATAACTTAGCCGTAATTCTGCAAACCAAAAACGTCCCGGACTGAGATAAAACTGGTTGTATTGTTCATTGAATAAATTATTGATCCCTAATGAAGCTGTGATGTTGTCGGAAACAAAATAAGTGGTTTTTACATCGGTTAACATAAAAGAGTCTGTTGAACCTGGCACATGAGTCACGACATCAGTATTGGTTACATTCGTAAATCTCTTACTTTGATAGCTATGATTTGCAGTAATATACCAACTGCCTTGGCGCCAATTCAGGTTCAAGTTGTACATATTTTTTGGGGTATGGGGGAGTGCTTTACCGACAACATTCAGATTGGGGTCTTGGGTGACTTCACTGTCCGTATAAGTGTAGTTGGCTGACCAACCTAAACCGTAGTGCCATGTGCCTTTGAGTTCTAACTCGATTCCTTGAATTTCTGCCTCTGCGACGTTTTGAGGCATACTGATACCATCAACCGTTTGAGTTGCAATTCGATCATTAATCTCGGAACGGTAAATCGTCGCTATCGCATTGATATTATTTTGAAAACTGTGGTCAACACCCAACTCCCATGACACCAATGTCTCTGGTTTTAAATCAGGGTTACCGACATAGATATTTCCTCCTAGACTTGCGGTACCAAAAAACTCGTACAAATTGGGCGCTCGAAAAGCTTTGCCTAGAGAGGCGCGGTAACTGGTATCGGTACTGGGTTTATAAACCATTGATATTTTAGGACTGATAGGGGAGTCTGTTACCTTGTCATAGGTAATACTGCCCGTTCCACCTGCTTGAGTGTAGGAGTGAGATTCTCCACCGCGCATTTCCCACCAATCTTGTCTGGCACCGATATAGACAGTGAACTCATTATTCAGTTGCCAAGCATCTTGGATATAAAAAGAACGTATTTGGTCTTTGGCTGTGGTGTCCGCAGACATAAATACTTTGGACGTTGGGTCTGTCCAATTGCTTAAGCTCCAACGCTCTTCAGTGACATCACCTTCGTTTGTCGCAACCCCGAGCACTAGTGTATGGTTATCGCCTAGGGGCATATCTAGCTGAACATCAATGCTTTTTCTGGTGCTTTCAGTTGCAGGTGCTAGCCGACCATCTCCACCCTCAAAGGTGACCGGATTCATAGGTGCATGTCCGGCACTGGCGGTTGTGAGTCCTGCAATAATTGTCGTAGTCTCTTTACTAATATGCCCAGCTGAGATGTGTAAATTGATTTGATCCCAGCTTGTACTCAAATTCAATCCTGTATTAGTTTGTGTTGTACTCCCCCCCCGAGCAAACAATGCGCCATTTAGCCAAGTAGTCATGGGGATATTGCCATAGGTTGGAATGCTATCGACCTTGCCTGATTCTGTGACTTCGGTGGTGCGTAGTAGGCTATGGGGCTGATCATAACCATATACTGAGTCTGAGTTAGCGTAGCTAAGGTTTAGACGAGTATCATCTGATGGGGTGTAAGTTAATCGAAGGCCGTAGGTTTCATCATTGAACCAGTTATCCCCCATATCACCAATAAGATTACTTTTTCCACCGATGTTGGTTGTGTAGGGGAGCCAACCTGTAACGCCTTCGGGAAGTTTATCAATAACAGCATCTGAAGCATTAACGTGGGTCGTTGGATAACCATCGGTTTCACGCTTGCGGTAGTTTGCGCCTAATGCGACGGAATCCAGTATTTTTAAGGTACCTTGTAAGGCTTGATCGTGAAAATTTTCAGGGGCGATACTATCAGCTGAACCACCTATCCCCAGCTTCATTGAAAAACTGTTTTCGTCGGGGACTTTGGTAAAAATATTGACGACACCGCCTATGGCGTTGCCTCCATAAAGGCTAGAAAATGGTCCGCGTACAACTTCAATTTGCTGCACATTTTCACTGTCGATCATCGTCCAGTTGACTTGCCCATTGCGGGAATCATTTTGGGGAACACCATCGACTAACACTAATGTATCCCGTGCATTACTTAATCCCCGTATCGTGAGTGACGGAGTGGTTTCCATAAATCCTTTAGTACGTCGGTCCATTACACCTGCGGTTTTTCCTAAGGCTTCATCAATGGTAAAGAGTGTCATTCCTTGGATATCTTCTTCCGTGATCACATTGATGGCGGAAGGGGAGGATTTAATATCCTGTGCAGTACGTGTTGCTGAAACTACGATGATCTCCATTTCATCGGTCTCTTTTGGGGTTGATGCTTGTGCTTGTATACCCGCAGAAGCAAGAAAGAGTGCTAGTACAGTTAAAGGATAAGGAATATGAGCTATGTGGCCTTGATACATTAATATCTCCTTGAAATATTATAATTTTTAAGGGGTCATTATTTTAGGGTATCGGTTGAAACCAAAGATAAAGGCTAAGCACAACAACAGGTAGCTAAGCCAATGTAGCCAAACTGAGGTACTTTGCTGTTCAGTTGGATGCGTCAAATTGACTTCTTCGATTGCATATCCTTGGATGGCTTTTGTTGCCTCATTCGGCTTTTTGAGCGCTTCAGGTGATGCTTTGCTTGACTGCATTGGTGGCGCAGGCATCATTGGCTGTGGCGTTAATTTAGGGGCTGACACTAATTTTGCCTGGATCAGTTTTTCTAAAATGGGATCTTCACATCCTTGGCTATCACAAAGAACACCTTGTTCTTCTGCCAGCTTGGTGATGCGCTCACTCAGATCTTTAACGGTTTCAGCATCGGCTTGCCAATAACCTTTTCGAACGGCTTCAAGCATGCGGGACATCATCATTTTGTATGCCCCTAAATTTTCAGATTCACGGAAAAACTCTTCCATGTCTAATTGATAGCGATCCTGTACATAGGTTTGGTACATATCATTCCATTTACTTGCATCGACAGCTTCTGGCACTGTGACCTGCCATCCCCACATATTCTGAATCACACTATTAATGAACTTAGCGCCAGCATAGCCCTCTGTTTGCATTGCTTTTATCCATTCAGGATTAAGGTAGCGAGAGCGTAATTCGCGTCCCATAAATCGTTCTAGGGTTTCTTGTTGGGCTTGATTTGGATCAGCAAGGTTACTTATCATCACCTCTGGACTTGTGCCATCTACGGCTCTGACGGCCATGGATACACCACCAAAGGATGCAAAGGGATCATCACCATCAAGGACTTGAAATACATGACTTGAGCGAGCATGAACAGTGATGGCGGTTCCCGATAAGGCATTTTTGAGTAGCATTTGCCCAACTTGGGAGGATTTACCTGTTTCAGCCGTATCTCCAGATTCTCCCCAAAAGCCTTGTCCATAGAGATGGCTCATTCGATTAAAGTACATCTCTGTCAGCGTCTGCTCGTTATCCCAAGTATCAGAACGATCTATCGCGCTTTCCAAGTTTGTGCCATAGGCTCCAGAGGGAACGGAAAATAGCCTAACCGCGGCCATTCTGGTGGCTAAGGTGGTTTCAACTCCTTTGGCTTCAAGCATAGCTTGTGTTTTTATCGTATTGATACGTAGTTGGTTATCCTGCTCATCCTGTGCTTGGGCAAGAGTAAATGCTTGATCTAGTAGGGTAACCACATTAGCAAAGAGATCCCGATGTAATCCGGATGGGATCACAGTGACATCAATTCGAGGTCTGCCTAATTCTTCACGCGGTATGGCTTCAACGCCACGCACTATACCTCTTTCATCGTAGCTAGGGCGTATGCCGAGCAAATACATGATCTGCGCTTCTTGAACTCCTTCATTACGCATAGTTTCAACGCCCCAAAGGGTAAAGGTTAACTTTTTAGGGTATTCGTTATGGCGTTGTCGATAGTCCTCAATGAGCTGATTTGCGAGCTTTTTACCTATTTCATAGGTTGATTTAGCTGGAATTCGGCGTGGGTCAAAGGAGTAAAAATTGTGTCCAGTGGGTAACGCATCTGGATTACGCAGTGGATCCCCCCCTACGCCTGCTGGAATGTACTGGCCTGAAAAACCAGCAATAAGAGCATCGAGTTCTTGTTTAGCGCTAGCTGAAATGGCTGAAGATAATTGTTCTATGCGTTGTTTGTACTGCTGTTTATCTAAAGTGGGTTCAATTGATAGAATCGCTTGCGCTGTTTTTTGGATTTGGTCAGCAGTTGGAGAGACACCAAAGCTGTGCAGTCCCATCGGATTAATACGGTCTGAAATTTCTTCAAGATAATGATGAATATCCTCAATGAGTTGATGGGATGACTCATTATCCTGAGTGATTAAAGTTGATGCCTTTGCATCAATTGCAGTGGGGGCTTTACCCAAATCTTGTAAAATCCCGAGTTTTTCTGCCTGTAGCTCAATTTCTTTAATCTGTGATTCTGCTAATTGTGGGTTTTGTTGCCGCGCGCGCTGGTAACTTTCGATCAGTCCTTTCAGGGTTTGTAGTTCAGGGTTTAAGGAGGTGCGATCCATGGGTGGGGTTAAATGGGTGATCATAATGCCCATACCACGACGCATTGCAATTGTACCTTCTCCTGCATTATCCATGATAAAACTATAAAAGTTTGGCAGATCTCGAATGAGATATTCAGGTGCATCTGTGATATTCATACCAGCCTCTCGGCCTGGCAGCCACTCATGGGTGCCGTGTGTGCCAAATTGGAACATCGCATCAGCTTTAAAGACTTTGTGGAGCCAAAGGTAAAACGCAATATATTGATGTGATGGTGGAAATTTTAGGTCGTGATAGAGTTTTTCAGGATTTTCAGTTTTTCCTCTGGAGGGCTGTGGTCCAAGTAGGACATTACCATAGCGGCGTACAGGTAAAACAAAGTATGCAATTCCTGCACTGTCTTTATAGGTCATAGCGTTACTTTCTTCTGGACTTCCCCAAGTATTTGTCACCATTTCCTGTGCTGACTGTGGCAATGCTAAAAACCACTGTTGATAGGTCGATATTGGTAAAAGTACGGGCTCGCCTGAGACGGCGAGAGTATCAATTTGTGATTGCTCCCAACTGGGGATATTGGCACCATATTTGAGAATATCTTGGCGTAATAGTGAAGGCTCCTTAGGAAGGTTTTGGATGTTATATCCTTCTTGCTCGAGGCGTTTAACCACTTGCCAAATGCTTTGCGGCAACACATTAAGGTATGCGGCGCCAACATTGTCTCGTCCAGGAGGAAAATTAAAATACTGCAGAAAAATGCGCTTTTCTGAATTAGGTTTTTGACGCAAGGTTACCCATCGTTTGACTCTGTTTGCCAACATGGCAACGCGTTCTGGTATGGGCTGCTCTTCTATATAAGTCATGCCAGATTGAGGATCTTGTATCATCTGTTTAGCAGCATATACGGTAGGTTGTATTAACCCCGCCATTTCTGGCATGGCTAATTGCCAAGAGCGTTCGGTAATATCCATCCCAACCGATGAAGCCTCCCAGTCCTCGATTGATGTTGAAAACAATGAAATGGCATTAATCACTGGAACATTGAGGCGTTCAAATAATGGTGTCAGTATCTCTGGAGTGACGCCAATTTTTATGCTTGCAGCAATAATGACTTCTACCCTTGAATGGCCTTGGTCGTCGAAAAAATAGCGCTCGATGGGAACCTGTGCAGGATAACCAAATACCGTCATCACGTTTAGGTCCCGACTCTCCAGAGCGTTAATTACTGCATCAATATGGGATGTACTGCCTGCAATAATATTACTTTGATAAACCACGAATCCAATCCAAGGTTTACCAGGTTTGTATTGATGATAATCTTGCTTAAAACGATCAAAATCAGCATAAACAGTCCCCGTTCCTGCATGATATAAACCTATTTCAGGTACAGTTTCAGGTGGCTGATAGGGCAGATTAATCCCTATTTGGTTAAGTGCGTAAAGCAATCCATTACGGATATTATTTGCTCCAGCATTAACAAAATACTGCTGGATTTGGGGATCCTCAATAATTCCAGCATTTTTATCGGTTTCATTAATACTAGAGCCAAACGCATATACTTTGGCACCATTTTTCATAGCCTGTTGTAGATCGAGTTGCACATGGTTTATTAGATTTCTTCCAATCGTTTGTATGATAATTAAATCTGACTGGCGAAGATGACTTAAATCTTGCTCGCTTAACTTAGTACTCGAGTAAATACGAATATCAGTATCCGTCATTACATCAAATTCTGAGTAAATATCTTTTACAACTGAGGTGGATTGTCGTAGTGAACTATCACCCAGCAATAAACTGACACGCGTTGTTTTACCCCATGCAAGGTGAGTGACTGATAGCAAAAATACACAAAGGAATAAGGTGAATGACGTTCTATGAAATTTAGTCTGGAACATATACCACTCGGCCATCATCTAATTGAAAGGCTGTACCTAGCCTTACACCTTCACCACTCAACTCCGTTTTGGTTACTTTTTGTACTTTTATCTCAGCCCCTTGTTTGCTGACAATTTGCATTTCTCCTTGGGCATTTTTAGTCGTAATAGTGACTTGGGATTTTTCATCCATTAGCCCAAGTAAATTAAAAGTGGTAAAGAGTGCGATCATCATGCTGACAATCACAACAATACTGGCATCAAATAAGTTAGCGATACCTGCTAAGGGGTCTATATCTTCACGGTGTGAAGTTAACATGTTCTTTCGCATAAATTTCAGACTCATAGTGAGCCCTCTATTGCATGCGTTTCGTTGATTGGATTTGAAGTGAGGGGCGTTTGTGAACAAATTGATGTGTGGTCGATCGATGCTAGTTCTGCAAGGTAACGTATTTCATTCTTGTCGTTATTTATCCAGCGTTCTTTGACTAACGCTAGCGCAAAAGCAATGACGCCTGTTCCTAATCCAACAATGGCAGAATTAAATGCGTTAACCATCATTCCGGCCATTTCAGGCATATTCCCCTGTGCAAGGGCAGCGAGCGCTATTCCCATAGGAATAAGTGTTCCCATCAGTCCAATCCCTGGTGCGGCACGTACGATAAAACGAAGACGTTCAATATTCGTATTTGCTAAATGTTCTGTTTGTTGTATTAATTTTTCGAGTTCTAGATCTAAATATTTTTGTTGAGTGTCTTGGATGACATGGCCTAATTTATGACGGAAAGTTTCAATCAGAGGGTGTTCACCTTGCCTACGATTTAGATATTCTCGGAGTAGATTACCGGCCAGTAAAACCACGTAGAGTACCATTGCGACTAATCCGAGTTTTACTGGGTAGTAACATAGGGTGGCGACCGTAACTAAAAATCCCTCAGTCATAACCATTATTTGCATTAGCTTTTCCTTATTAAAAAGGGTGTACTCTTAATTTATTTGTGAAGAATACTGAATTAGTGAGTTGGACATAGGTGTCAAAAAATTGAATGTAACTCGAGTCACAGAAAAATGTCGCACTTAGATATGGCCGTCATTATTCCTTAAGGCATTGATTAAAACTACCTAGCCGATCACAAAAAAATTACACTCAAAGTATTATTTACCTAAATATAATTTAAATATTTTCTAGGGATTAATATACAGTAGGATTATTTTTGTACAGAATCATTGGTGATTCATCTCAGATTTGCATCATTATGGCTTTTTAGATTGGTAATATAAGTAACTAATTTGGGGATAAAATCTACAATAAAACTCACGTAGTTATGGTGATTTGAATTTACTCTGAGAAATATTCTTTAGTTAATTAAATACTGTTTTTGTCAAGGTATTCTTTGCCTCTTTTTACGTTATCATTAAAGTTGTTTGTAGCCGTTTTAGCATAATTTCGGGCTTAAGAACTGCGGAAATAAGCCGTTTCCCTTCGGCGGGCTAAAAGTCTGAAAAACCATTGATACACACGAAAACAGCCTCTAAATAATTCACGCCCAAGTCCGCAGTGATTGATCGTTCTTTGCAAGCGATCAGGTTACGAATTGGGCTTTGTTTCCTTATTACGGTAAGTTCTGGTGAGTTTTAGGCGATATCAGCGATTGATTTGCTGCTTCAATGCGGTTGAGGCTTTAAAGCTGGGCTGATTGTAACCGTCGATTTCTATGGCTTCGCCCGTTTGTGGATTACGCCCTGTTTTAGCGACATGGTATCTGAGTTCAAAGGTGCCAAATTGTGGCAGGAAAATTTTCTCGCCTTCGCTCAATGCGACGTGGATCTGTTGCAGTATCTGCTCAACCACAGGTTTAGTGCTCGCTTGCGATGCATTGAGCTCGGCGGCAATACGTTGGATAAGTTGTGCTTTGTTCATAGAAACCTCTGAAGTCAGCTTAGGTTCAATCGAAGGGGAGTTATAACAAGCTCGTCCCGAGATTGAAAGCCATAGCAAGCTCAGCGCGGTTGATTGGTGTTTTATTGACAGGCTTGTGAAGCTTTTGGTGATTGTGTGTTGCTAAAGTAAGTACAAGTTTGTCGGATTGAGTGGTGGGCTGATTTTACTGGGCGAAGTGACTGACTTAATTTAAAGGCTTATTGAAAGCCTTAGTTTAAAACCTTAGTTAAAAGGCCTAAGCGCAAGGCGTATTGCGCTTAGGCTATGGATTGAACACTATTCAACCGTTGGGTGATGAGAAATCCCTTTTAACGCTTGCCTATGAAAAGAGTGTTTCTTCCAGAGTGCGACCTTTCAGCAGCATCTTGTATTGCCATTGATGCTGATTGAAGAGGGCGAATAGGCGCATCTCAATATCACTGTTGTGCGCTTTTTCTGTATTTGTGTCTAGCTGGATAATAAACACATTGCTTTGTTTTGAGCTGATGTTCACCACTCCCGCCAGTTTTGCCACTTCCGCTTGGAATGCATCGCTGTCACAGTTTTGCATGGTTAACGTCAGGTAATCGCTGTCGGTCGACGCATGCATTGACACCGCTTGACTCAGTTGGCCTTTATCTAAATACAACACTTGATCGCACAGCTTTTCGAGCTCATCGAGATTATGGGAGCTGATCATAAAAGTTGTGGTGGGTGATAAGGCTTTAACCAGTTCACGGACTTTTTTTGCATTGGCAGGGTCGAGTCCCGCTGTCGGTTCATCTAATAATATTAATTCTGGCGAGCCAATCAGCGCCTGCGCAATCGATACACGTTTACTCATACCGTGGCTAAGGCTAGGCGGTTTTTGCTCGGCAACATCAATTAGATCGACCAAGGCCAACACGCGCAGTGCCTCTTGCTTTGCTTGCTCTAGGTTCATGCCCTGCAGGCGAGCGAAAAATATTAACTGGCTGACAATCGTCAAGTTGGGATCGAGCACTGCATCTTGGGGTAAAGCGGCAATCTTGCCTAAGAGTTTAGGGCTATTGGGGGCTTCACCGAGTAGGGTTATGGTTCCAGAGCTGGGTGATAAATAGCCGCATAACAGGCTAAAAAGCGTGGTTTTACCCGCGCCATTGGGACCGACAAGGGCGATGGGGGCACCCGCTTCAAGACTGAAACTCACATCATTCAGCGCCTTTTTGCTGCCGTAAAGCTTCGACAGCCCTTGGCATTGGATCAGACTCATAGCGAGCTCCTTTGCATATAAATTCTGCCGAGCAAGAGGGCCACAGCGGTTTGTAACAGTGGAATAGGGGCATAGACTAAGCTATTGAGTCCATTGGTATTGAGCATGTCCGACAGTTGAGCACCGGGTAATACCCACTGGAGTTGTGCTAGTAGGCTAGATTGATTCGCTAACACCACGATAGTGATGGAAATCACCGTCCATAAAATGGTGGCAAACACCATAGCTTGGCGTGCCGTGCGCGCATACAGGGACAATAAAGTCATCACAGCCGTGTAGGGCAAGATCACTATGATGAGGTTAAGGCCCACTAAGGCGCCAGACGTTAACGCAGATAAAATCAGTTGGCTGTCGCGGCTGAGCGCGAGGGCGACAGTGGCGATAATCGTTAATAGGATCAGTAAACCTTGGATCAGAATTTGGCCGAGAAAACGGCCGAACAATAAGCTGTCACGGCTAGTGCGTATGGTTAAAAAGCGCAGCGTGCCGCGGGTTTTATCCGATGAGAACTGATCGGCGGCGATAAGAATACTGAACAGTGGAAACAAATACAGCGCAAAACACCAAAACACTGCCATTTCGGCCACGGGCCACTCAAAGAGCACATTGAGGGTATTGGCACCAAATAAGCTGTCGATGATATCTTTTACATTGGGCTGCAATAACATGGCCGATGCACTTTGAATGGGGTAAAGCAGAAGTACACCCCAAACTAAACCAAAGGCGACCAAGGCGATGATCCCGCGGGTATTAAATAAAAATTTGCGCAGTTCAAACATGGCGATAATAAACATGTTGTTGAAACTGCTGGGTGGATTATTGGTCATGTGCTGTCTCTATTCTTTTTTGCGCTAGGTTCAGGGGCTATGGTGCTTGGCGCGGTTAAGTTTCTCACCCTTGGGTAGACAGTGGATTGGTCCATAAGTGCCATGTTGCTCACATAGCACTTATTATCCATCGGTATTTATCAGTCATTATCTATCGCTAATTAGCTCAATGAGGCGATTAATTCATCGAGCTTTTGCGTCAGTTCGGCGACTTGTTGTTCAAGCTCTGTCACTCTGTTCACTAATTCAAGCGGCTCTGCGTCTACAGATACAGCGACATGGGCTAAGGGATGACTTGTGCTATGGGATTGACTAGCACTTTCGTGCGATGACGCTGCAGAGAATAATTCCACATAACGGGATTCACGGCGACCAGCTTCTCTGGGTAATTGTTTTAAGAAGGGCTTTTCACGGCTCATTAATTGGCGGATGCAATCTTCCACGTCGATCACGTCTTTAAATTCGTGTAGGCGGTTGCTGCGGGTCCGAAGTTCTCCCGGTGTTTGTGGGCCACGTAATAGCAACAAACAGACGATGGCGAGTGCGGCGGGGGACAGTTGAAGTTCGCTGAATTCGGTATTGCAGAATCTGTGCTTGTATTTAACGACGCGGCTGCCGAATCCCGACTGTTCGCTGATCAAACGTTTCCGATTTAGGGAATCAACGGCGATTTGCACTTGGGTTTCACTGAGTTCGAGTACGGGCTCGCGGCTGGTTTTTTGATTGCAGGCTAAGGTCAATGAGTTTAGCGAGAGTGGATATTGCTCGGGGGTGGTGATTTCTTTCTCAAGCAGGCATCCGATGACTCTGGCTTCGTGTAACGTGAGTTCCATATAAGCTCCAAAGAAAAAAGCATGGCTTTGTTTATAACAGAGCCATGCTTAATATCCTAGGAGTTGTCAGTCAAACTCTGCCTTAGTGGCGGTAAACTGTACAATTTTAACGCTAAGTCCTGAATAGAGTTGATTATTCTGCTGTTTCAGTTAAACGCAAACCATCATTATCTATGCTCAGTTGGCCATTCTTAAATAAGCCACCTATGGCTTTTTTGAAGGCTTTTTTACTCATACCAAGCTGATCGTAAATGATTTCAGCATCGGTTTTATCGGTCAGGGCTAAGAAGCCGCCAGCCTGTTTGAGTTTGATCAGAATGATGTGGGCATGCTTATCTAATTCTTGTTTACTGCCTTGTTGCAGCACAAGATCGATTTTGCCGTCGCGGCGCACTTGTTTGATGAAACCTTTGAGTCTTTGGCCGAAACGCAGTTTTTGGAACACTTCGTTTTCGTAAATCACGCCCCAATGGGCATGATTAATAATGGCTTTGTAGCCTAAATCTGTGGTGCCGCCGATATATAAATCGACCTGCTCACCGACTGTGTACCCTGGCTCTGTCTTATCGAGGAACTTATCGATTTTTGATGAGGCCATGATGCGTTCATCGGCGCGGTTAGCGTGTACATAGACCAGATATGAGCGGCCTTCTTCGATAGGCTTATGTTGCTCACCGAAGGGCAGTAATAAATCTTTATCTAAGCCCCAGTCTAAAAAGGCGCCATAAGGGCCGGTTGTAACGGCTTTTAAATAGGCAAATTCGCCTACCTGTGCCAATGGACGGCGCGTGGTAGCAATCACGATATCTTCAGAATCTAGATACAGAAACACGTCAAGCAGATCACCGACTTGGCAGTCTTTTGGGGTGACTTTGTTTGGCAGCAGTACTTGCCCTAATTCGTGGGCGTTTAAATACACGCCAAAGCTGACTTGTTTTACAACCTCAAGTTTGCAGGTTTTACCTATCTGTACCATGGATCTCTCTGTGCATAATGGAATGTGATTCGGTTGCGATTATACACTTCGGTGCTGAAACTGCAGCATTATTGTCTTTGAGCTTTATTTTAGCGTGTGTGAGTCGTCACTTAGCGCAGGCTTGACCACGTATTGTGTCTCGGAGGAACCACTGATTTGTGGCGGGTTTGGCGCCGTGATAATTGGTTGTTTGGCTTCACTTAATATTGGCAAATGTGCATCACTTGAGTGACACACAAAAATCAGGGATATTTGCAGGGGTAAATGTCAATAAAAGTGACAAAGGTGATATAAAAAATATTGAACAGACTTGTACGACGTTTATGGGTTAACTAACTAATATTACTCTATTTAAAACCAATGGGTGGCGGGTGATTGTTAAGCAGGTGTTTATTATATTTTAATGTAAAAGATTAAATGAGATTCTTGCTTGCATTCTGTGACATTGCGCGGTTTAATTGCGCCGTTCAACGATTCCGCTCGTTGCAGACATTACAAATATTACGTGAGTAATAAAGGTTTTATGGTTCACCAGTCATTAACCGTGTAATTGACAACATATCGAATTACATGGGGTTAAGAGGGTTTTTATTAGCTAATGCACAAGCATCCATTTTTTGCACTTTGCCTAAAAGTGTCACAATGCCAACGCTCGATTGTCGTACCATACGATGATACTGGCCTTAAGCATCTCACGTTGATCCGCATCAATTCTGGCCGCGAAGAAGCCAATAGTCCCCTGTTAAAATAATCTTGCCTAGCGATAAGCTGGTTTGGCGTTTTCGCTAGTTCAGTGTTATCGGTTTTCGTTTTCTACTTGTGTTATCTGTTTCTGAAGGTCTTAACCTCTTTCAAACGTCTTTAAGCTACTTATTAGCTTGATGTTTTAAGGATGTGACTCAGGATCTTATTTGGCTTTTTGGCGGTATTTGCGCCCTTTAGCCTGAGGATAAATGCAAGCGAGGCAAGTAAAGATAGCTTTACTGAGGTAAGGGAATAAGCTTTCCCTTCAATATGATACGATGTATTGCGCTAAGATGCGTTGTCTCTTGCGCCATTAATGAAAATCGCAGCAATGTCACTTACACTAGCGTGACGTTGCGGCATTAAGGAGAAGGTAAAATCTACCTTCGTGTATGTCAGGTAAGGTGTCCCTTTGCCTGGGTTTGTCGAACGGGCGGTTGTGCTATTAAGCCATAACCGTTTAACCCATTTTTTAATAGACGGGCTAAATAATAATGAATGATTGGTCTATTGATGATGCTCGTGCTGGGTACAATGTTACTCACTGGAGCCAAGGTTTTTATGGGATTAGCGATCAAGGTGAGGTGACTGTGTCACCGGACCCCAAAAATCCTGATTACAAGATTGGCTTAAATGAGCTAGCCAAAGACATGGTTAAGGCGGGAGTCGCTTTACCTGTACTAGTTCGTTTTCCGCAGATCCTGCACCACAGAGTGAACAGTTTGTGCCAAGCATTCGACCAAGCGATACAGAAGTACGAGTATCAGGCGGACTATTTGCTGGTTTACCCGATTAAAGTAAACCAACAGCAAACTGTGGTGGAAGAGATCCTGGCGAGTCAGGCATCAAAAGAAGTACCACAACTGGGTTTAGAAGCAGGCAGTAAGCCTGAGCTGATGGCTGTGTTAGCCATGGCGCAAAAAGCCAGTTCAGTCATTGTATGTAATGGTTATAAAGATAATGAATATATCCGTTTAGCACTGATTGGTGAAAAGTTAGGCCACAAGGTTTACATCGTTTTAGAAAAACTGTCTGAACTGAAAATGGTGTTAGCTGAATCTAAACGTCTGGGTGTGACACCGCGTTTAGGTCTACGTGCACGTTTAGCGTTCCAAGGCAAAGGCAAGTGGCAGGCGAGCGGCGGTGAAAAATCTAAGTTCGGTTTATCTGCTGCGCAAATTTTGTTGGTTGTAGAGCAACTTAAGCAACACGATATGCTGGATTCGCTGCAATTGCTGCATTTCCACTTAGGTTCGCAAATCGCTAATATCCGTGATATTCGCCAAGGTGTGAGTGAAGCGGGTCGTTTCTACTGTGAATTACGTGAATTAGGCGCAAGCGTTAACTGCTTCGACGTCGGTGGTGGTTTAGCGGTGGATTACGATGGCACTCGTAGCCAAAGTAATAACTCGATGAACTATGGCCTGACCGAATACGCCAACAACATAGTTAACGTATTGACTGACATCTGTAATGAATACGAGCAACCTATGCCACGTATTATTTCAGAATCGGGTCGTTACTTAACGGCGCACCATGCTGTGCTTATCACCGATGTTATCGGTACTGAAGCTTATCAGCCTGAAGATATTCAACCGCCAGCGGAAGATTCACCACAGTTATTGCATAACATGTGGCATTCATGGTCTGAGATCAGCGGCCGCGCCGATCAACGTGCTTTGATTGAGATTTACCACGATAGCCAAAGTGACTTACAAGAAGCGCATTCGCTATTCGCTTTAGGTCAATTGACCTTAGCGGAGCGTGCGTGGGCTGAGCAAGCTAACCTGCGCGTGTGTCATGAAGTGCAAGGGCTATTGAGTGCGAAAAACCGTTATCACAGACCTATCATTGATGAACTCAATGAAAAGTTAGCCGATAAGTTCTTTGTTAACTTCTCATTATTCCAGTCATTACCGGATGCTTGGGGTATTGACCAAGTGTTCCCAGTATTGCCGTTATCGGGCCTAGATAAAGCCCCTGAGCGCCGTGCTGTCATGCTCGATATCACCTGTGACTCTGACGGTATTGTCGATCAATACGTTGATGGTCAAGGGATTGAAACCACGCTGCCAGTGCCAGCATGGAGTGCGGATAGCCCATACCTGATTGGTTTCTTCCTTGTGGGTGCATACCAAGAAATCTTGGGTGATATGCATAACCTGTTTGGTGATACAAACTCAGCAGTGGTTCGCATCGAAGATAATGGTGTGACTAACATCGAATCTGTATTGGCGGGTGACACGGTTGCTGACGTATTGCGTTACGTTAACTTAGATGCGGTGGCCTTTATGCGCACTTATGAAGAGTTAGTGAATCTGCATATCGCCGAAGGTGAACGCGCACAAATTTTAGAAGAATTGCAACTAGGGCTGAAAGGCTATACCTATTTAGAAGATTTTTCTTAATTTCTAGCGTGTTAAAATAAATCAGCCTTGGGTAACCTCGGCTGATTTTTGTTTTTATAAGGACAGATTTTTCACTTTTATTGCCGTTTTAGTCGTGTAAAATCGCGTTGTTCTAGGATCAAGTAAAGGATGAGTGACGATCATGAGGTCAAAGGGTTGATGTTTTTTGAAGGTTCAGAAAAAAAACTCGAGATTATCGTGACGGCGTCTGCGCCGAATTTACGAGAACTCGATGTGAGTTTTTGGTCTGCCTTAGTCAACTGTGCCCACGCCGAGATACTGTCGCAGTTAAGTAATGCGGACTGTGATGCCTATCTTTTGAGCGAATCCAGCTTGTTTGTATGGCATGACAGATTTGTCATGCTCACCTGTGGTAACAGTACCTTAGTGGACGCCGCTTGTTATTTTATCGACGCGCTTGGCGTGCCTGCCATGGCCTTGGTGAGTTATCAGCGTAAAAACGAATACCAAGCCCATCTGCAAACCACGAGTTTTGCCGAGGATATTGGCAAACTGCGCCAACGTATCGCCGGTAAAGCCTTTCGAGTGGGTCATCTCGACAGCCATCATCACTATTTTTTCTGCTCTGACAGTGATTATCGAGCACCAAAGGATGATCAAACTAGTGAGCTGTTGATGTATCACATTCGTGGCGAATTTGCCGACTATCTTAATGGCGGCTCGCAGAGTAACGATGAGATTTGCGCTGCACTCGAACTTAACGATTTACTCCCTGAATTTGAGATTGACGCCCATTTATTTGATCCGTCAGGCTTTTCGATGAACGGTCTCTGGGGCAAATATTATGTTACTTTGCATATTACGCCTCAAAGCGACAATGCGTGCGCTAGCTCCTATGTGAGCTTTGAAACGAATCTGGATTTAGCGCAGTATCCGCAAGATCTATTAGCGCGTCTATTAACCTTGTTTGCTCCTGTCAGTTGGGACACAATCCGCTTTAATACCGACGACTCAACGCAGGGATTTCCTGCCCATTTATGCTTAGGGCGGTGTTCATTAACGACCGAGCAAGGTTATAACATTGGTTTTAGCCACTATCAGCAGCTTCAGGCTGAAGTGCTGATCCCTGAACTCATGTGAATTTTTGGCGTTTGCTTAAGGAAACCCTATGACAGATCTCAGTGATATCCGCCGCGAGTATGCCAAAGGCGGCTTAAGACGTGCCGACTTACCGCAAAACCCGATGGATTTGTTTGAACTGTGGATGACGCAGGCGAGGGATGCAGAGCTTAGCGATCCCACCGCTATGTGTGTGGCGACTGTGGATGAGCACGGCCAACCTTTTCAACGTATAGTATTACTTAAGCGTTTTGATGACACAGGTTTCGTATTTTTTACTAACCTTGGCAGCCGCAAAGCACAGCAAATTGCTGCTAATAATAAAGTCAGTTTGCATTTCCCTTGGCATCCTCTAGAGCGTCAAGTATCGGTGCTCGGTGAAGCGCAGGCACTGTCCACCGCTGAAGTGCTTAAATACTTTATGACCCGTCCTAAGGACAGCCAAATTGCTGCTTGGGTATCGCAGCAGTCGAGTAAACTCAGCGCTAGACAAGTACTTGAAGGCAAATTCTTCGAAATGAAAGCTAAGTTCGCCAAGGGCGATGTGCCTTTACCCAGTTTTTGGGGCGGTTACTTAGTGAGACCTTCGAGTATCGAATTTTGGCAGGGTGGAGAACATAGGCTGCATGATCGTTTTATTTATTCTCGCCATGATGCAGAGTGGGAAATCGATCGTTTAGCGCCTTAGTACGGTGCATAGTTCGATAGCTCGGCATAAAACTGAGCTTGTGAACCTAATTACAGAGTTAAAAGACATTGAGTGATTATAAAATTTGGGTTGATGCGGACGCGTGTCCCAATCCTATCAAAGAAATCCTGTTTCGGGCGGCGGAGCGCAAAGCCCTGCCGCTGGTGCTGGTGGCTAATCAAATGATCCGCGTACCACCATCTCCCTATATCAGCCAAATTCGAGTCGGTGCGGGATTTGATGTGGCCGATCAATATATTGTCGATCATGTTGAACCGACGCATTTAGTGATCACCGCGGATATTCCCTTAGCGGCTTTAATCATTGAAAAGGGCGCCTTGGCGCTCAATCCCCGTGGCGAGCTTTATACCGTCGATAACATAAAACAAAAGCTGACGATGCGCGATTTTATGGAGGATTTGCGCGGTTCTGGCGTGCACACTGGCGGGCCTGATTCGTTTTCTCAAGCAGATAAACAGGCTTTTGCCAATAGCTTAGATAAATGGTTAGTGCGCGTATGAATCATAGTTTACTGGTCGCTAATGGATAAACAGAGTATCTTTAGCTTAAGTTAGGTGATGTTGATCACGTTTAACTGGGCAGGATTTTAGTCTGTTGCGGATGTCGATTTTCTTTACGGCATGGCTTTAAACTCACTCTTTAAGGACGGATACGATGAAAAAATGGATGGGAATTGTCGCCTTATCTGCTATGGCCAGTTTTAGCTGTGCCGCGCAATGGCAAGTGATGGAACAAGATTCGCGAGTCAGTTTTATTTCGGTAAAGAAAGGTGATATAGGTGAAGTCCATCACTTTAAACAACTCAAAGGTACGCTAAAAGATAACGGTCTATTTGAATTAACAATTCCACTAATCGGTGTGGCAACGGGTATTGATGTCCGCGATGAGCGGATGCAAAATTTGTTATTTGAAGTGTCTTTGTATCCAGAGCTGAAACTGTCATCACAAGTAGACCCTCAGATACTAAAAAATCTTGGCGTTGGTGAGAGTAAAGTTTTTGATATTGATGGAAAAATTGCGTTACACGGTAAATCGCAAACTAAGGCTTTTTCGGTGATTATCACTAAAGTTTCTGATAACAAACTTTTAGTGAACAGTTTTCAACCGGTAATTGTTAATGCCAATGAGTTTGATCTTGTTGCTGGGATTGATAAATTACGTGAAATTGCGGGTTTATCGAGCATTAGTCAAGCTGTTCCTGTGTCATTTATACTAACCTTAACTCAGTAACTTCAATAAGATTGGTATAGATCAATACGTCTGTTATCGAAGATAGGCTAGAGTTAAATAAGTGGCGTATGCTAGATCTTGATAAGAAGCCGAGCCTTTGGCTTCTTTGATATTTTCTGATGTGCTATTAATAGCATCACAATAGATATTAAGTTAATGAGTTTAAAGGGTAAAAAATGGTCACAGATAAAGATGGTTACATGCATTTGGTCCAGTATTTAACTGAACATCTTGGCTTATTTGAAACACCAAGTTCAGAGGTTGTTTCAGACGATACTGTGATGGAGTTATTTGAAGAGCAATTGTCGGCACAGATCATTATGGTGTGTGGCCAAAATCCATCGTTGTCTTTTACGCAACGTAATGTGATTATCCGTGAAGTGGATGCAATTGTGTATGATTTAGAAGAGATTTTAGCTTCAGTTGCCAACCATAAAGCGACTCCCGCACAGACTTTATTTATTACCGAGTTTTCTAGTTTGATTAAGAATTTGTTCGATCAAGAAATCGCTAAACTTCAAGTGAGTGCTTAGTCAGAATAGCAATTAGATTATCTATTAATGCGTGATTTCAGGTAAGTCACGACTAATACTAATTTTTAGCGGCGTAAATCATCATCGTTTGAGTACCATGTGTTTCCTCACTCTTATTGTTAAGCTCGAGCAGTCGTAGCCTTGAGTGTCAGGTAAATATCTGCTCTTTGCTTCACCTCATGTTATTTCGTATGGTCACCATTTTTCATCGAGTTCTGCGACTAAGTTTTGTTGCTGGGTTATGCGAGTCATCGCTGTGGATTAGCTCCTTTTAGTGTTATTTGCATTGCTGATGTGTATGTATTAAATGGTGTTAGCTTAAAATAAAAAGCCCATCTTTCCCGCATTTATGTCATTGTCTGTGTATCTTTAGTGTATGAGCTTTAACTATTTTTCCCTTCATGTATTGATAAGGAGTGTTCAATGCTAACGATTTCTTCGGGTCATGCTGATGATATATTGGCTGTGGTCGCATCTGGCCGTGTTAACCATGGGGATGTTGAAGGCTATTTGGTTCCCGCCATAGAAGCCAAGCTGCAAGACCACGCCAGTATTCGCCTTTGGTACGAGTTTTCCCCTGAATTTGAAGGTATATCCGTTGGGGCCCTGTGGGATGATGCGGTATTAGGTTTATTTCATTTAAGTGATTTTTCAAGGGTTGTGATGATTGCCAATGCCACTCAAACAAATGCTATGGTTAATGCGCTAGCCTGCATGCTGCCATGTCCGGTAAAGGTATTTACCGCCGATGAACATAGCCAAGCCAAGGCATGGTTAGATCAATAACGCACCTTTGTTTATTGCGGTTCTCAACCTGTACTCAGTGGCCAACGACATTGAATGTGTGTGCCTTGGTTCAAGTGGCTACTGATGCTAAGGCTGCCATTGAGATCATTTTTAAGCCACAGATTTATACAGGTCAGCGTTCCAAGGCAGAGTTCTTGCGCTAGTTCTTGCCGTAACTGTGCGAGTTGCGGCTCTGTCATACCTATCCCATTATCGATAATACTGATGTGTAACTCTTCACTCGACTTGTCGATATTAATGGTTATTTCACGCTGTTCATTGTGAGCTTTAAATGCATGATTCAACGTGTTGGTGATTAGACGATAAAACAGCTGCAAATATTGCCAAGAAGGGCCATCAATGATGATATTTTCTTCGCAATTTAACGCTATTTCCACATTTGTTTTAGCTAGTTGTACCTTTAGCAACCCTAAGAGATGGCGCATAAATTGTGCGAGATGCAGTGGCCGAATGTCATTTTGATGATTCGTTAATAACTGGGCAATATGTCGCAATTTATCTGCCTGAGTCACCATGATTTCGGTAATCTGATTTTGGTCGTTAGCATTATCTATTGGCTGAAGTTGGCACACTTTGGCGAGTAGCTGATCTTGCTCATGCATAATTTGCGTCATCATTTCAGCTAGAAAATTTTGCATTAGCTGTTGGCTTTGTTCACGACTGAGATTGAGTTGATGATGCTTCTCAAGTAATTGGGTTGATTTGTCTTGGAGCAGATGGAGTTCATGGTTATGTTGATTACTGAGGCGAACTTGTTCTTGTAGGTGATTAAGCGCCTCGACTTGCCCTAAAAGTAACTTTTCTTGTTCTTGCTCTTTAATTTTTTGTAAGGTGATATCAAAGGCGATAGCACCGACTGCAATAACGGTATCGTCATCATCTTTGATCTTAAATTTAGTCACGATATAAATAAGATTGCCTAGGGGCGATGGAATAGCTTCTTCGAAGTTTATGGCTTCATGATTATGCAGAACACGTCGATCATTTTGTTGATACTCGTGGGCAAATTGGCTGGGAAATATCTCAAAATCAGAGGTGCCAATAATGCGTCTGCGTTCTATACCTAAGATTTCACAATATTTGTCATTGACGAGAATATATTTACCGTGAAGATCTTTGATATAGATGAGATTTTGAGAAAATTTAAGTAAAGCCCTCAATTGTTCTTTATGGCGCTTTAACTCCAGTTGAAACAGGTTTTGGCTCTGCAATTGCTGTTCTAGTGCCAGATTACTCGCATCTAAGCTCGCCATTGCCACTTCAAGCTGTCGAGTACGCGACAGGAATGTTTTTGCCAATAAGCCAATTTCGTCATGGCTGTTATTGGCTTTGAGTTCGATAGAGGCGGAATCATTACGTTTTAAGGCTTGGACGATTTCAATAATGGGGGTGATAAATAGTCGGTGCTGGAGTAAGAATAATAGAATTAAGCCTAATAGTTGAATACAGACTAAATAAACGCCGACCTTTTCGATTAAATGTTTAGCGGTATCTTGCAGCGGTGAAATTGGGGTGACGACAAGTACCTTCCAATAGGTATTTGGCATGAGAAATACCGAAACGAGGGATGCCGTTTTAAGGATTGGATCATGGGTCAAAGTTACCGACGTCAGTAATTTCGGGGCAGTAAAATGATTTAAGGCATTGTTATTTACGATGGCCGCTAACATGTCACGCTCATTTTGATGACTTAGTCTCGTTAGATGCTGCATCTGTTCTTGGGTAAAAACGCGCTCGGCAATCGCCGCTTCTATAAAGGCTTTATCTGCACTCTGTAATGCGACTTCGACGGGGCTGAAATCTGGCTGTTGGCTGGCGAGATGATTGAAGGTGACGAAAGAATGATTGGTATTGGTTTGATGCTTAAGATCGTTATTGGCATCTGGATAGGCGAGTACTTGGTTTTGATGATCTAAGGCTATGACATAGCCTCTGACATTAATCATAGTATTGCGTAATAGCACATTGAGCTTTTCTAAACTGATATCCACAGTGGCGGCACCAATAAACTGATGGTCCATCCACATAGCGCCTGAGGCTGTGATCATTGACTCATGGGTTGTCGGATCGAAATAAGATTTTGACCAGAAAATTTTACCTGCAGGAAAATAGCGCGTCGGGCGATACCATTCTTCGGTGTGGTAGCTTGGGAACGTGTCTTTGTTATAGGAATCAATGGCGACTAATTCATCGTTTACATTGTGTGCCCAAAACAGGCTATCTCGAAATTTTTGCTGATTAAACGCGCCGGGTTCTGGCCAGACGCCGCCGCCAGAGATGATGCGTTGTTGACTATCGAGTTTCAGTAACGTGGGAATAGTTTTCACCAGTTGCTCATGATCATAGCGGTAAAGTTTGGCAATACTGGAAATAGAGTCGACTACGGTTTCAACCTGTGAAGTCATTTCTTGCAGTTTGGCGATAATCAACTGGCCATAGTTTTGGTTTAACACGGCTTGCTGATCAAGAACTTGTTGGCGTTGAATGCTTAGCATCACCCAAGCTGTACTACAAATCAAAATAGCGGCAATGACGAGCTGAATAAGGCTAAATTTGAATGGCAAACTGTTTTGCCATTGGGTTAATGGCGTGTGTGGCTCAGATGTCGAACTTTTTCCCATAATCCCCAGTTTCCAAATCACCACTTTTCATTGAGCCAGTGTAGCGCTTTCTCACTGTTTTGCTATTGGCATATGTTTAAGTTGCGAGGATTGAATAGGATAAGTGGAATACAATCGTCAATAAAAAGGCAGGTTTTATGCCTGCCTTATCTCAAACTCGTTATTTATAAAGAGATGGTTTATTTGAACCACTTAGGACAGGCACAATAAAGAGTAACCAAGCGACTAAGAAGCCACTGAAGGCCACTACCATCCATTCGGGCATCGTTACACCCATAAAGACCCAAGGTACATCAGTACACATGCCAGTAGGCATCATAATGGCAGGGAACCATTCGTGTAATGGCATCCAAGCAGGAAATTCAGGTAAGAATGAACAGGTTGAAAAAGGGGATGGGTTGGCTTGCATATCTACGAGCGATAAGGCTAGTTTTAATCCCCAAGTTGCACTGATGGCCCAGAGCACGGCAGCTAAGATCCTGACTATTCGATATTTGGGTGCTGTCATGCCAATGAGACCTGCCGCCAATAAACCAAAAATAGCGAGTCTTTGGTAAATACACATGACACAGGGTTCCAGTTTCATAACATATTGAAAATACAGGGCGGCTGCTTCTAACCCAAGGGCTGTGCCTGCGAGAATAAACCAAGATGAACGGGAATGGGCAAAGCGAGTCATTACAGTCAAAGTGAGCTCCATATCAACAAAAAACGCCCTCAGACATGGGGCGTTTTTTGGACTCTACTTATTAAATAAAGTTCAGTCAATAAAGAAGATTAATGTCCAGTCATCGGCTCTAAAACTTCACTAGCGCTGTGATGGATGATTATCTGGGAATCATAGAAATATTGGGTAGCTTGTTCCAAGAAACCCGTTTGAATCGCCATGACACCTACGATAGAGAGCACGATAGTGTAAGGTAATGCCATCCATACCATTCTGCCATAGGATAAGCGGATAAGTGGTGCTAGGGCTGAGGTTAGTAGGAATAAGAACGCCGCTTGACCATTGGGCGTGGCAACCGAAGGTAAGTTAGTTCCAGTATTAATCGCAACGGCCAGCAAGTCGAATTGATCACGGCTGATTTGACCGTTAATCAATGCCGCTTTCACTTCGTTAATGTACACAGTGCCGACGAACACGTTATCACTCACCATAGACAGCAATCCGTTGGCGATGTAGAAAATCACCAACTGAGTATTGCCTTGATAACTCAGTGCCCATTGGATCACTGGTGCGAATAAGTGCTGGTCGATAATCACGCCAACAACCGCAAAGAAGACAGCTAATAACGCGGTAAAAGGCAGTGCTTCTTCGAAAGCTTTACCGAGGGCATGCTCATCGGTAACGCCGTTAAAGGCTGTGGTTAAAATAATCACAGAAAGACCAATTAAGCCCACTGAGGCCAAGTGCAATGCAAGTCCTGCGATCAACCAGACACCTACTAAGGCTTGGACGATTAACTTCATGTTGTCTTTATTGGTACGGCGCGCATCTTCATGGGCGGCATATTCACATAAGATCCGATGAACGGCCGTTGGCAACTTAGCACCATAACCAAAAATGCCAAATTTTTCAACTAAGTAACAAGTTAAGATACCCGAGATTAATACTGGAACAGTAACGGGTGACATACGCACGGCGAATTCACCAAATTGCCAATTTGCTTGCGCGGCGATAATAAGGTTTTGTGGTTCACCCACCATAGTACACACGCCGCCCAGCGCAGTACCCACACCCGCATGCATTAACAGATTACGTAGGAAACCACGGAATGCACTGAGTTCTTCTTCGTTTAACTGATCTTCACCATCATCATTTTTACCTTCAGAGGTATGATCGTGATCGGCGCCGAAATCTTTTCCAGAAGCGACCTTGTGGTAAATAGAATAGAAACCCACAGCGACCGCGATAATGACGGCAATAACCGTTAACGCATCTAAGAAGGCTGATAAAAAGGCTGAAGCCAAACAAAACATTAATGACACTAAAATTTTAGAGCGCACTTTAGTAATGATTTTTGTGAAGCCAAATAGCAGCAATTGCTTCATGAAATATATACCAGCGACCATAAACACCAAGAGTAATAATACTTCGAGGTTGGCTTCTATTTCATGTAAGACTTGGCTTGCCGATGTCATTCCGATCGCGACGGCTTCAATTGCCAATAATCCGCCAGGCTGTAATGGATAGCATTTTAATGCCATTGCTAAGGTAAAAATAAATTCAAGAACCAATACCCAACCAGCCACAAAGGGGTCGACATAGAAAAAGAGTATTGGATTGATAATTAAAAATGACAGTATTGCGGTTTTGTACCACTTAGGAGAATTTCCTAAGAAGTTCCCAATAAACGCCTGACTCATTGTCGCCGGCATGGCAGCCTCTCTTCTAATTATGTTAAAAATTGCACGTGATTATTATCAATACCTGCGTTAGTTAAATGAGTCTAGCCTAAAGAGAAAGCTAATGTAATGAGTTACTGATACCGACATTTCAAAAAGCGGAGCTAAGCGGCAAAATTGGCCCATCCTGTATTGACCTTGGTCGTTTTTTTGAACGATTCTGTGACATTTACACGGCGATAACACAGTGATTTTAAGTGAATGGTTTCCATTTTTTACCGCTCTGGTATGATCAGTGACCATTACGACGCACAACAACTGGATAAGTGGGCTGATGATTATCAATGCCAAAGGACCTGCAAGTTTTGCAGAGAAGTATATTGTGAGATCAATTTGGGAAAACAAATTTCCTCCAGGGTCCATTTTACCGGCTGAACGTGAGCTTTCAGAATTGATTGGTGTGACTCGCACCACTCTGCGTGAGGTGCTACAGCGCTTGGCGCGTGACGGTTGGTTGAAGATTCAGCATGGCAAACCAACACGGGTTAACAACTTTTGGGAAACCTCAGGCTTAAACATCCTTGAGACTATTGCTGATTTGAATCCCGAGGGTTTTCCGGTATTGGTTGACCAACTCTTGTCAGCTAGAACGAACGTCAGTGCTATCTATTTTCGCGGTGCTTTGCGTTATAACCCGGATACCGCTGTGGAGGTACTTGCAAAGATTCACCAGCTTGAAGATACGGCTGAATCCTATGCTGAATTTGACTACTTACTGCATCACACCTTAGCGTTTTCGTCTGGAAATCCACTTTACGTTTTGATATTAAACGGATTTAAAGGTTTGTATAGTCGAGTTGGTCGTTATTACTTTACCAGCTCAGATGCGCGTTTATTAGCATTGAACTTTTACAAAGAATTAGAACTGTTGGCTCAGGCGAAAAATTACCTCGATGTCTCTGCGCTAATGCGTACCTATGGCATGAATAGCGGTAAGATGTGGTTACAATTACGCGAAGATATGCCAGCTTCTATTGCTCAAGATCATTAATCTCTGTGAGTGATATCGTGTTAAGATAGCGCTAAATAAACAAAAAGGCCGTTTCAATTGGAAACGGCCTTTTTATTGTGCTTATTATTCTGGTTTATTGGCTTCAGGGCAGGATGCTAAGACGCTAATACTCGCATCTGCATTTTTTTGCTCTAAGGTGACAGTGAAACCCCATAATCGATGTAAATGCTTTAATACTTCTTTATGGCTATTGGCTAAGGGAATATCGTTATTTGGCACATAATGTAAG
The DNA here is from genome assembly GCF_025653725.1 of Shewanella sp. SM74. Lineage (NCBI taxonomy): Bacteria > Pseudomonadati > Pseudomonadota > Gammaproteobacteria > Alteromonadales > Shewanellaceae > Shewanella > Shewanella sp. SM74. The sequence goes on from NZ_JAKKRZ010000001.1 coordinate 93,733, forward strand.
GTTAAGGATCGATCACCGTTGATTTCCACATTATGTACTTGGATATTTGGCTCAATATTAGACAGGTTATATTGTCGTGATAGTAACTGGCGAATATCTTGATAGCCCCGTTCATCGTGGATCGCGGATACCGAAAGATAATTGCGTTTCTCATCATCATGGATACCGAACAATTTAAATTGGCGGATAACTTTAGGTGAAAGATATTGGCTAATAAAACTTTCATCTTTAAAGTTTTGCATCGCAAAGTGTAAGGTTTCAATCCAATCGCTGCCAGCAATGTCGGGAAACCAAGCTTTATCTTCATCGGTTGGATTTTCACAAATACGCCGAATATCGGTGAACATAGCAAAACCTAAGGCGTATGGGTTGATGCCACTGTAATAACGACTGTTGTAATCGGGTTGGGCCACAACGCCTGTATGGCTTTGCAAAAACTCGATCATGAAGCGGTCAGTGACCACGCCATCGTCGTACAAGTGATTCAAGATAGTGTAATGCCAGAAGGTTGCCCAGCCTTCATTCATCACTTGAGTTTGTTTTTGCGGATAAAAATATTGCGCCATTTTACGCACAATACGGATTATTTCCCTTTGCCATGGTTCAAGCAAAGGAGCGTTTTTCTCGATGAAATATAAAATATTTTCCTGCGGTTCGGCGGGGAAACGACGTTTTTTCGATTGAGACTGCTCATGTTGATGGGTTGGAATGGTGCGCCATAAATCATTTACTTGGCTTTGAAGGTAAGCCTCGCGATCCTTTTGTCTTGCTTGTTCTTCCCTGAATGAGATTTCAGAGGGACGTTTATAACGATCGACACCATAGTTCATTAGCGCATGACAGGAGTCTATGACGCTTTCGACTTGTTCTACACCATATTTTTGCTCGCAGTCACTGATGTAGTTTTTAGCAAAGACAAGGTAGTCAATAATCGAGCTCGCATCTGTCCATGTCTTAAATAAGTAATTGTTTTTAAAAAAGCTGTTATGTCCGAAACAGGCGTGAGCTATCACCAGCGCCTGCATTGTGATGGTGTTTTCTTCCATTAAGTAAGCGATGCAGGGGTTAGAGTTAATCACAATTTCATAGGCGAGCCCCATTTGGCCACGTTTGTAACCTTGCTCGGTTTCGATAAAACGTTTGCCGAAAGACCAATGGGTGTAACCTATGGGCATGCCTATGCCAGCATACGCATCCATCATCTGTTCTGCTGTGATGACTTCAATTTGATTTGGGTAAGTGCTGAGTTTATAGAGCGCTGCCACCCGCTCAATTTCCTTGAGGTAGTCCTGAAGTAGCTCGAAGCTCCAGTCGGGACCATCGCTCAGTGGTGTCCAAGATGTTGATTTAGTTATCCCCATAGTGCCCCCTTAAACCGCTTGTTTCTTGAATAGCTCCCTAAAGACAGGGTAAATATCTTCGGCTTGACGTATATGCTGCACGGCGATGTTGTCGTAATGCTGTTGCAGGGATTCATATTCGCGCCACAGGGTTTGATGGGCGCGATTGGTGATTTCGATATAGCTGTAGTAGCGCACCAGTGGCAATATTTTTTGTTCTAATAATTGCCTACAGGTAGGTGAATCGTCGGCCCAGTTATCCCCGTCGGATGCTTGTGCCGCATAGATATTCCATTCATCGGCGGGGTAGCGTGCTTGTTGAATTTCATGCATTAATTTCAATGCACTGGACACTATGGTGCCGCCCGTTTCTTGGGAGTAAAAGAACTCGTGTTCATCGACTTCTTTGGCTTGGGTATGGTGGCGAATGTAAACCACTTCTAAATTTTTATAGGTACGAGTGAGGAACAGATACAGCAAGATATAGAAGCGTTTTGCCATATCTTTAGTTGCCTGATCCATAGAACCAGACACATCCATTAAACAGAACATCACAGCTTGGCTAGAGGGGATTTCTCGTTTCGCATAATTATTAAAGCGCAGATCGAAAGTATCGATAAACGGCACTCTAGCAATCTTTTGTTTTAATTCCTCAATTTGAGCTTTTAAATCCAAAATCAACTCAGCCCTAGTGCCTGGAATATTTTCCAGTTCAGCAAGTTCTTGTTCTAACTCTTTTAATAGTTTCTTTTTACTGGCCGACATCGCAATGCGACGAGCAAGGGATGAACGTAATGAACGGACAATATTGATGTTAGCGGGGACGCCATCATTGGTGAACCCAGCACGGTAGATTTGGTATTCTACCAGTTTATTGAGGCGATTTTTTTGTAGATTGGGGAGTTCTAAGTCCTCAAACAATAACTCTAGATACTCGTCTTTAGAGATTTCGAACACAAAGTCATCGTCGCCTTCACCCGAGTTTGAGGCCTCACCTTTGCCCGAACCGCCGCCTGAACCACCAGGTGGTCGGTCAATTTTATCGCCACGGGTAAATTGGTCATTACCGGGATGCACTCTATCCCTGACACCGCCTTTGCCTTGGTGAAACATTGGTTCACTGATATCCCGTGTTGGGATACTGATTTTTTCGCCTTTATCTACATCCGTTACGCTGCGACGAGTCACTGCATCGCTGACGGCTTTTTTAATTTGTTGCTTATATCTATTGATAAAGCGTTGGCGGTTGACTGTGCTTTTTCCTTTCGCATTCAACCGTCTATCGATAAAGTTCGCCATACGCACCTCCCAAAACCCAGCGAAGGCTTTGGCAACACCAAAGCCCTGTACTTAGTTAGCGCAAGTTTAAGAAGATTTACGAACTCGTAAATACCACTCAGACAAGAGTCGGACTTGTTTTTTGGTATAGCCTTTCTCCATCATGCGATTGACGAAATCATCGTGTTTGCGTTGATCGTCGTTCGACGTTTTGGCGTTAAAGGAAATAACAGGCAGTAAATCTTCTGTGTTGGAGAACATTTTCTTCTCGATCACAGTGCGAAGTTTCTCGTAGCTGGTCCAGAGCGGATTGTTACCCTCATGGTTCGCGCGGGCGCGCAGCACAAAGTTAACGATTTCATTACGGAAATCTTTAGGATTGCTGATCCCCGCGGGCTTCTCAATCTTTTCAAGTTCAGCATTGAGGGCGGCGCGGTCGAATAGCTGACCTGTTTCTGGATCGCGGTATTCTTGATCTTGGATCCAAAAATCGGCGTAGGTAACATAGCGGTCGAAGATATTTTGGCCGTATTCAGAGTAAGACTCTAAGTAAGCGGTTTGAATCTCTTTACCGATAAACTCCACATATTTAGGGATCAAATAACCTTTTAGGAATTCAAGATAACGTTCGGCGGTATCGCCGGGGAACTGTTCTTGTTCAATTTGTCGTTCGAGGACATAGAATAAATGTACTGGGTTGGCGGCGATCTCTGAATGGTCGAAGTTAAATACCCGCGACAAAATCTTAAAGGCGAAACGGGTGGATAGTCCATTCATGCCTTCATCGACACCTGCGTAATCACGGTATTCTTGGTAAGACTTAGCCTTAGGATCGGTATCTTTCAGGCTTTCACCGTCATATACCCGCATCTTAGAGTAGATGGAGGAGTTTTCAGGCGGCTTGATGCGTGACAACACACTAAATTGCGCTAAGGTTTCTAAGGTGCCGGGAGCGCAGGGCGCTTTCGATAACTCAGAGTTGATTAGCAGTTTTTGATAGATTTGCAGCTCTTCTGAGACCCGTAAACAGTAGGGCACTTTGACTATGTAAACACGGTCGAGGAAGGCTTCGTTGTTTTTGTTGTTTTTGAAGGTTGACCACTCGGACTCGTTTGAGTGAGCCAGAATAATCCCGCTATAGGGCAAGGCCGATAAGCCTTCTGTGCCGTTATAGTTACCTTCTTGCGTCGCAGTCAGTAGTGGATGCAGCACTTTAATGGGTGCCTTAAACATCTCGACGAATTCCATCACCCCTTGGTTTGCACGGCACAATGCGCCTGAATAGGCGTAAGCATCGGGATCATCTTGGGAGAAATGTTCGAGTTGCCGAATATCGACTTTACCGACAAGGGACGAAATATCTTGGTTGTTTTCATCACCAGGTTCAGTTTTCGCTATTGCCACTTGGTCCAGAATGGATGGAAAGACTTTTACCACGCGAAATTTGGAGATATCGCCACCAAACTCATGCAGACGTTTTACCGCCCAAGGCGACATGATAGTTTTCAGATAACGGTTGGGAATGTTGAATTCATCTTTTAACAGCTGTCCATCTTCTTCCACATCAAACAGGCAGAAGGGGTGATCGTTGACTGGGCTGCGGACTCCATTCGCGCTCAGAATGTAAATGGGCACTTTTTGCATTAGGGCTTTGAGTTTTTCGGCGAGTGATGACTTACCGCCGCCCACTGGGCCCAGTAGGTATAGAATTTGTTTGGATTCTTCTAATCCTTGAGCCGAGTGCTTTAGGTAAGCCACAATTTGCTCTATGGCGTCTTCCATGCCGAAGAAATCTTTAAATGCGGGATAGCGTGAAATAAGTCGATTCGAAAAAATACGGCTAAGTGTTGGATTTTTTGCGGTATCAATGACTTCTGCTTCACCAATTGCAAGCAGTAGTCGCTCTGATGCTGACATGTAAGCGCTGCGATCTCCCTTGCAGATGTCCAGAAACTCCTGCAAAGAATATTCTTCATCGAGTTTTTGTTCGTAGCGCTTTTGGTAATGCTCGAAAATGCCCATATAAACCCCCTGAAACGCCAGTGATGTCATGGAACGGATAACTGGCTAGCCAGCCTCCTACTCTAATCTTAGACACAAACTCACTATCTGTGTCAAAAAAATATCAAATAAAAACAATAACAAATAGTTGCAAACGCAATTATTGCACTTGTAGTTAGCGGAGGATAAATCGGTAGGATGAGGGATGGGCGGCAAACGAGGGGCATAAAAAAAGAGCCACTAGGGCTCTTTTTACTGGGATTAACCCACTGCTCATTCGGCAGTAAACAACGTTAGGTTAAATGAATTAACCTGCGAAGTTTTGGTTAACGAAGTCCCAGTTAACTAATTGCCAGAAGTGGGCAAGATAGTCAGGACGCACGTTACGGTAATCGATGTAGTAAGCGTGTTCCCACACGTCAACTGTCATGATTGGTGTTACTGTGCTGTCAGTCAGTGGCGTCGCTGCATTGCTAGTGTTAACGATAGCAAGAGTGCCATCGGCTTTTTTCACTAACCATGTCCAAGCGCTACCGAAGTTGTTTACTGCTGAATCAGTAAATTGCGCTTTGAATGCGTCGAATGAACCGAAAGCGGCATTGATTGCATCAGCAACTGGGCCTGTTGGTTCGCCGCCAGCATTAGGGGCTAAGCAGTTCCAGTAGAAAGTGTGGTTCCACACTTGAGCTGCGTTGTTAAACACGCCACCCGTAGAAGTTTTGATGATATCTTCTAAAGATTTGCCAGCGAAATCAGTTCCTTCGATTAAGCCGTTTAGCTTCACAACATAAGTGTTGTGGTGCTTGCCGTAGTGGTATTCTATGGTTTCTTGAGAAATGTGTGGTTCTAGTGCGTTCTTTGCATATGGTAATGCGGGTAATTCGAAAGCCATTAGTATCTCTCCATGGTCTTAGGTTATCGTTTCTTAAACGTGCTCACTTGGGACTATTGTACCGATAAAATTTGTGATGTGAATCATTGTTTAGCTAATTGACTAGATAGACGCCATCGAAAAATCAAATGTCGACATAACCTTACAAACTGTGGGATTTTGTTCTGCGTCTAGCTGACGTACAATAGTCGCATTGAGTCAACGTCATCCTACTTAGGAATCAAAATGGAAACAGTAGAGAAAATTAAGCAGCAGATCACGGAAAACCCTATCATTGTTTATATGAAAGGCTCTCCTAAGTTACCAAGCTGTGGCTTCTCGTCACAGGTAGCTCAGATCATGATTAACTGCGGCGAGCAGTTTGCATTCGTGGATATTCTTCAGCATCCAGACATTCGCGCAGAATTACCTAAGTTTGCTAACTGGCCGACTTTCCCACAATTGTGGATTGAAGGCGAGTTGATCGGTGGGTGTGATATCGTAGTGGACATGTTCCAAAAAGGCGAATTACAACCTTTGATCAAAGCGGCTGCCGCTAAGATCAAGACTGAAGAGTAAGAGTTAATTCTTACTTCATAAAAATATTGCTTCATAAAAAAGCCGCCGTGATTGATATCACGGCGGCTTTTTTATGGTGGTTTCTTAAGAAACGATCAATTTTATAAAGTGGTTATTTTTCAATGACATACTTCGAAATTGATCGTGTTTTCAAGCCGTAATTAATGAGGCGTCACATCAGACTCATGGTGTTTATTGTGTGGCTTAGTCGCGGGTAATAGTAAGTTCATGGTAATAGCGACAATACCGCACAAGCTAATACCAGTAAGACTGAATGAACCTATGCCAAATGCCATGCCGCCGATACCAAAGACTAAGGTAACACCGACAATACTTAAATTACGTGGCTCAGATAAATCCACATGATTACGAATAAGGGTGTTGAGGCCAACTGCGGCAATGGAACCAAATAGCAAACACATAATACCGCCCATCACTGGGACGGGAATAGTTTGCATCAGCGCACCTAGTTTGCCAACGAAGGCTAAAGTGATGGCGGTAATGGCAGTCCAAGTCATGATCTTAGGATCAAAATTTCGGGTTAAGGTTACTGCACCTGTCACTTCTGAGTAAGTCGTGTTCGGTGGACCACCAAAGGCTGCGGCTGCAATTGTGGCAATCCCGTCACCCGTTAGCGTGCGATGCAGGCCGGGTTTTTTCATAAAATCTTTACCCGTGACGTTGGATATCGCCAGAATATCACCTATGTGTTCTACCGCAGGGGCGATTGCCACTGGGATCATAAATGCAATGGCATACCAGTTTAATTCTGGCGCGACAAATTTAGGAATAGCAATCCAGCTTGCAGCGGTCACGACTGCAAAATCAACAATACCAAAGGCTAGGCTTAAACTGTAACCTACTATAATACCTGCTAAAATCGGCATCACTTTGAGTAGGCCCTTTGCGAAAATCGCCACCGCGATAGTGGTACCAAGTGATGCGAGCGAAATAAATAACGCCGTATTTGTAGCGACTAAAGTCAAGCTACCATCACCACTCTTGCCTAATGCCATATTCACTGCCACGGGGGCTAAGCCAAGGCCGATAATAATGATCACAGGTCCCACTACGACTGGGGGCAATAGTCTGTGAATAAAGTCAGTACCGCGCACTTTAACCAAGGCGCCGAGCATGACGTAGACCACGCCCGCGGCCATAATGCCGCCCATTGTGGATGGAATTCCCCAAGTCTGCACGCCATAAAGTATGGGGGCAATAAAGGCGAAGGAAGATGCGAGGAAGATAGGCACTTGGCGTTTAGTAATCAATTGGAAGAGTAGGGTACCGATACCTGCGGTAAACAATGCCACACTGGTGTCGAGCCCTGTAAGTAGCGGCATTAGTACTAGGGCACCGAAGGCCACAAATAGCATTTGCGCGCCCTGTAGGGGGATAGCGAGTCGTCTCATTTATTATTCTCGTTAATTTAGGGTAAACCGCCAAATGATAACAGTTTGTTGGATTTTGAGCAGGAGAAAATCGCCTGTTTTGCCGACGTTGATCACTGTTTGGGTTTTCTGTGCTATGGCAGGCACGGAAATGGGGCTAAATTTTGGCAAGACTCGCTTAAGGCGCTAACTATGGTACAATTTGCCTCATCTGACGCTACTTCAACTACTCAAAGATGCTGAAATTCCTATTGAAGCCGAGCTTAATTGCATTTCTATATTGTCTGTTCACGATTAATAGCGTCAATGCTGTTGAGGTGAGTAAATTAGATGAGGCCAATGTGCCTGTGTCTTCGCGCGCAGTTGCTGAACGCGACAAAGCCTTAAAAAGTGCACTTGAGCAAGTCATTATCAAGAACACTGGGACTGCGCGATCCCTCGATAACAGCCTAATCCAATCTCAGCTCAGTAATCCTGATACCTTGCTGAGCCAGTATGGTTATATCGAGCAAAATGGCCAATTGCTGTTGACCGCGAGTTTTGAGCACCGCCGCATAGTGGCGTTACTGCGTCAGGCACAATTGCCTGTTTGGGGAACTCAACGCCCGCTGACCTTATTTTGGGTTGCTATGCCTGGTGATGGCGACACTATGATATTGGGTGACTCATCTGCGTTAGCCGAACGTAAGATTTTTAGCGATTTTTCCTATGCCCGCGGTATACCTGTACTCTTGCCTATCTTAGATCTTGATGAGTTGATGGGTATAAATCCTAACGATATTAAAGGGATGTTTGCCGACATCGTGGCGAGTGTGTCTGGCCGCTATCAAGCTGACTTTTTGGCGCTAGTGGCAATTGATGCCGCCGGGAATCAGGTTCGTTATCGTTTAAATCTTTATACTAAGGCTACCATTGATTCTTTGACGCCACCGTTATTCAGTTACAACGGTACTGCTGAAAATTCGGCCCAAGCGATTACCGCTATGATGGCGGCGTTAGGTGAATACTATTTTACTAAGTATGCGATTGCCGATACTGGTACTCAGCTTGGTGCGAGTGTTACCTTCGTTAATATCCAAAAAATGGCGCAATTAGTTGAAGTTGAAAAATATTTGAAGCAACTCAGCGCGATTAAAAATGCCACGTTAACGCATATTCAAGGTAATACTGTGACTTTCTCGTTAGATTTATTTGGCTCAGAGACGGATTTACAACGCTTATTAAGCTTAGAGCCGCGTATTTCTGTGGTCGCACCTGTGAGTGCAGGTGAATTTAGCCCTGTCTCTAATCAAACTGGCAAACCTGTGTATGAATGGCGTTTACATTAAGATGTTATCGGCCGTGCTTAGTTAAGCACGGCATTGTTTTTATTTAATATTGAGAAGACCGAGTGCCCTTAAACTCACCTTTGCAACTCTCGCTACCTGTGCATTTGCCAGATGACGAAACCTTTAATAGTTATTACCCCGCCGCGGGTAATGATGAACTTATTCAAAAATTGAGAGCGAATGCCGAAGGGCATGGTGAAGCCGCCATCTATTTGTGGGGCCCAGTTAAATCGGGTCGAACCCATTTAATGCACGCTGCTTGCGCGCACGCTAATGAAGTGGAGCGTCGCAGCTTTTATATTCCCTTAGGCATACATGCGAGTATTTCGACCGCATTGCTTGAAGGCCTAGAACAGTTGGATTTGGTTTGTATCGATGATGTCGATGCCATCGCCGGCCACCCCGTTTGGGAAGAGGCGATTTTTGATCTCTACAATCGCGTCGCAGAAAATAAGAATTGCGCCTTAGTGGTCAGCGGCAGCTCGTCTCCTGCGGATGCTGGGTTCCTCTTGCCAGATCTTGTTTCACGTATGCAATGGGGGTTGAATTACCAACTGCAACCCATGGCAGATGATGAAAAACTTGCCGCACTGCAACGCCGCGCCGCTATGCGTGGCCTGCAATTACCGGAAGATGTCGGGCGTTTTTTACTGAACCGTATGGCGCGGGATTTGCGTACCTTGTTTGATGTATTGGATAAGTTAGATAAGGCCTCATTAGTGCATCAGCGTAAGCTCACGATTCCGTTTGCTAAAGAGATGCTACACCTTTAGATACAGCATGGCTTGTGTTCGTTCTGAAGATACAAAACCTACTGGCATTAAAGCCAAAAAGAGTAAAGCCCGTCATGTTGAATACATACGGGCTTTTGTTTATCTAAAATTTAAAACGCTATTGTTGTGGATGTTGGTGACGGTCACCACTTAAGCGAAGTTCGGCTTCAAAACGAGACTCGGCATTAATTGCAGTTGCATTGCTTTGGCCTTTGAGCTGCGTATTCGCAGGCGATATTGCTAATGTTTGACGCCAGCTTTGACCTTGCACCATATTAATTGGCTCGGGTAGGCTTTCGACCAGACTGATCCCATTAAGCTCTGGCAGCATTTCATCAATCACCAACGCAGCGCGATTTTCTAGACTGTCTTGCGCAATTCGTCCCCTTTGTCCCCAGTCAATAATCAGCGAATCCGCAGTTAAAATCGCAGGTTTATTGGTGACGGCGACATCACGCAATATTTGATAGCGATAACTCATCATGGCTTCCTCAAATAACATGGCCGTGTCTTCACGGGTACTGGAATATGCATAGAAGTCGCTGGCGATATCGGTAGAAAAGAAAGTACTGACATCCGATGCTTGATAGGCCTTTTGCACATTACTCGCCGCTGCGCCGAGGAAACTAACATTGGCAAGTCCCATCATTTCAGTGCTCGTTAATGGGTAGGTTTTGCTGACTTGATCTGAAATTAGACTCTTGTTGGCATTGCGGCGGCTGTAGTCATCTAACAGTCTTGGCCCTGTGAGTGTGGCATGCACGCTGCGTGGAAAAAAGTCATTGGCATGGGCGAGTTCGTGATACAACAAGGAGGCCAGATCGGGGTTGATTTGCGCTAATGTGCGGTTTGCTCTGACGGTGATAGGCACGCCAAGGGAGGCATATTGGTTATCTTTTACATAACGCCAAGGCATCACAAAGTTAAGATCATTTCCAAAATTACTGCGGTAATCCGGCGCTTCATTAATAGTGTCGCGTTGGCTTGGCGTAAGCCATAAATCATTGGGATCGAGATAAATCGCCCCTGTGACTACCCAATAAAAAGAAGGGCGTACATCATAGCTAATCACCACGGCCGTGACGGATTGTAATAGGCGAGCAAAATCGCTGTTGGGGTCCATCTGGGCTAAGAAAGCGGCAAAGTTATCGCCCATCCAGTCGTGTGAAACCAGTACACGATTTAGAATGGTCTCACGATTTAGATCGCTTGAGGTTTGACCTATCAAAGGTAAGGTATTGATAGTGCAGCTATCATTAAGCTGATTGGAGTAAACACAGTTTGCTAGCACATTGGCGTAAGGTGAAGTCGGACGATAGGCATGGGTGCGCGCAACTGGGGTATCGAAGTATGGCGAACTGATCGCTGGCGCTGAGGTTGTTAGCACAAAGACATCATCGCTAAGCTGATTGCCATTGACGTTGGCATTCACTTTGAGGCGAGTGATTGTATCCTGAGTGACCGTTGGCGCGGTAAACAAGGGTCTAAACGGATCGCTCACATCGACCATTAAATCTGGGCCAGATGCTACACACCAAGAGATATTTGCTGCGCTTAATTCCGATTGTTGCCCGAGTCTTAAACTCACATTATTGCCTTCAACCACTTGGTGATCTTGACGGACGTTTAGCATACCCGTCGATGCGGGATCGACATTAATACCAATTTCTCCGGAGACATCTAGATTACTGCCCGTCACATGCAAGCTAAAACGGTAGCCGCCTGTGGTGGGAGTATCAAGGGCTAATACCGGGCTGTTTTGACTGACGAGTGCTATGTTAGGGCCATCGATTTGCTGCCAACGGAAGGTTAAGTCTTGGCTGTCACGATTTAGGATATTGGCAATGATAGTACTAGATTGACCCGCCACATAATTTTGCTCGGTTTGAAAGCGAATTGAGGATGACGTGGTGGTAATGAGTGGCGAAATGCTATCTGTGCAGCGTGCTAGTGAGGTGGAGGGGGGCGTGACTACACTATCATCTGGTTTACTATCACCACCACCCCCGCATGCCGCAAGTAGGCCAGAGCAAGCCATAAATCCGAAAAATTTCAGTGGTATCGACATTCCCATTACACCATTCTCCCTTGCTAACTCTGCTGTGCTATTTAGACTTTTGTGGCGTCATGGGACGCTTATACTGTGAGAAACTGACTATAGCACGGGTACTTAGTTGCAAAAAGTCAGTGTAAGTATAATAAGTGTTAATTTTGTCGTGATGGGAATTGACGTCGGAACAGAGGTTGAAACTAAGGTTGAAATGGATATTCAGACTGAGATCATAAGGGATATTTGAGCCAAGGTTTGGCCTTCTAATATAAAAAATGCCGCCATACCCAGCAAGGTTAAACGGCACTGAAAATACATTGAACTGACTATTCTTTAGATTTTTTCTTCAGGCCTAATCCCAGTTCACGACCACGTATGCGGGCATAAAATGGGAAAGCGATTAGCAGTACGCCAATCAATAATACTTCGATTAAGGCAAAAGCGAAGGCGTCATTGGTGACATAAAGCAGGGTGAGCCCATGTAACATATATAAGCACAGAATAAAACTTGCCCAAGCGTAAGTGTATGGATTACCTTGGAAAACACCCTTTGCGGGTAGTAATAACGGCACTATCCATAAGAGACTAAATAGCAGGGTGTATTCACCGCTAATCCCTTGGCCAACAAACCAACCGCCTAATAGCAGCACTAGCGCAAAGTAGCCTAAACGGCTAAGGATAAATAAGGTGTTGGACGTCATAAGTCTACCTAAGGGTTGAAAATAAAAGCCATTTTGGTTTAAAAATCATGGATTAAAGAATAGTGAGCACATTCTCAGGAGGACGGCCGATGGCTGCGCTTTGATTGGCGAGCACAATTGGCCGTTCGATGAGTTTAGGAGTGTTGACCATAGCCTCAATCAACTGCAATTCTGTTAGTGATGAGTCTGCAAGTCCCAAGGCTTGATATTCTGCTTCCTTGGTGCGCATTAATTCGCGAGCACTTATGCCTAGTTTAGCCAGAATGTCGCCGATGTCTTTAGCCGTAGGGGGATTTTTTAAGTATTCCACTAGGGTAATGTCGCAGCCTTGTTGCTCGAGTAAAGCTAAGGTTTCACGGCTTTTTGAACAACGTGGGTTATGGTAAATCGTCGCTTGGGTCATAGTACTAGAGGCTCAATACGGGCTGAAATAACAATGGCGCGGATAATAACAGAAAAAACCGCGCCCCGTCAGTGTGTTCGGGGCGCATAAATGGGTTATTGTCTTTAATCTATTTGTAAAACAACTTATTACTTAAGCGCATCCATTTCTTTATCAGCCATTTTAAACTGGCGAATACGTGCTTCAATACGTGCAAGCTGTAATGGATTATTTTCGGATGCACGGTAGGCAAAGTTAAGTTGATCGATTGCGCCCTTATAGTTAGCACCTAAGGCCATCAGCTCTGCGGTGGAAAAATATTCCAATGCTTGGTTGCCGGTTTTTTTATACACCATAGTCAACAATTGATAGGGCAGTTCATTTTGTTTATCGAGGAAAATCATATCCTCCAGCAAAGGAATTGCTTTGGGGGCTTGATCGGCTTCGATATATATATTGGCTAAGTTGGCATTGATCACTTGAGACGTTGGTTTCATTTTACGCTGGGCTTCGAGCATAGTAATCGCTTTTGCATAGTCCTTACGTTCGATCAGTAAATCAGATTTAGTGTCTATATAAAACAGGTTGTTATTATCGATTTTTAACAGTTCATCGACGATTTTTTCTGATTCATTAAACTTCTTCAATCTATATAAAGCCAGCGCTTTGCCATAAAGTGCTGCCTCTTTGAAGGTATAGGTCTGTTTGTTGAGCTGCCGATCAAACATGCTTAATACTGCTTCGTCGCTATAGCTGGAAAAACGGACTTGAATACGAGCTTTTGCTAGCTGAAAATTAAGATTATCAGGGATATAACGTTTAGGGTATTGCTCGGCACGGTTACGGGCTTCAGTGATCCGCGATTCAGGTAATGGGTGAGTTAATAACATTTGTGGTGGTGTTGTGGTAAAGCGATAACGACTGGCTAATTTACCAAAGAAATCCGCTGCAGCATTAGGATTAAAGCCTGCATCCACTAGAATTTGCATTCCGATGCGATCGGCTTCCTTTTCATGCAAACGGGTGTAGTTGATTTTCGATTGTGTCGCCATAGCTTGGGTTGTCGCAAGTGCCGCCATACCTGCTTGTGGTACTGCAATAGTTAACAAAATGGCGCCGAGTAAACCGGCAATTGTTGCAGGATTACTTTTTTGCTGTGCTTCAAGCGAACGCGCAAGGTGACGTTGAGTAACGTGAGTCACTTCGTGGCCTAATACTGAAGCCAGTTCGCTTTCATTGTCGGCATTGAGAAATAAGCCTGTGTGCACGGCAACATGGCCGCCAAAGAAGGCGAAGGCGTTGATTTCATCATTTTGTAATAGGAAAAAATAAAACGGCGTTTTTACGCCTGTGGCATGGGCGACCAGTTTATTGCCAAGCTCGGTAAGATATTGACTCAACACGGGGTCATTTAGCATAGGTGCCGATGAGCGAATGATGCGCATATAAGCATCACCGTAAACCATTTCTTTTTCAAGGCTGAAGGTGTTAACTGCGGCCGTACCTAAATCCGGTAAGTCATTGTTGGCAAAGCTTTTGGCGGCGAAGGTTAGCAGCATCAAGGAGAGTGCGCCTGCAACAAAAGGTTTGAATCGAGTCAAAAAAGTCAAGTTACGCAAGCGGATCCTTTTATTTCTAATTATCTCAACTAAAGGCAGATACTGCACTTAGCTTGTAGTTTGAGGTGCAACTTAGGATAATGGCCCAAGTTCGTCTATAGCAAGTTCATTATGATTTTTATTGATTTAACGCTCTTTCGTTGTCCAGTACCCTTAGTGAAAGTGAAGCTTGCATTGAAGCCAATGCGAGAGGGTGAGCAGTTGCATATCTTACTCTCAGACTCTGGTTCGCGGCGAGATGTTCCCCAATATTTAAAAAAACAAGGGCATGTCGTGCAAGAGTTGCGTAATGATGCAGGTCTGTTAGCCTTGATGGTCACCAAAGTTGATCTATCTCAGGGATAAATTGAGGATTTTTATGTTTAAATCCTCTTAGACTAGCATCAAGCGCCTAATTCTGAGCCAGAGTGCCGCTCAGGCTAAGTTGTTTACTCCTATCAGTTGATTTTTTGATTTAGCTGACGTGTAGAAGCGAAAGTCTAACTGAGTAAAGTCTCGAATAACATCATGATAAATAAACTTTCCTGAGCGTTTGGGAAGCATCGCCAACCATCACTATTGGAATGATCCATGTTTACTGTTTTTTCTCGTTGGTATCAAGAGCGCTTTAGTGATCCACAAGCTGTGACCTTAATGGCTATTCTTGTCGGGCTCGCGCTAGTGATTTATTTTGCGGCAGGTTTACTTGCTCCGCTGTTGGTCGCTCTTGTGTTGGCATTTCTATTGGAATGGCCTGTGGCGCAAATGCTTAAATTGGGGATTAATCGCACCGCTGGTGCGTCCTTGGTTATTGTGTTGTTTTTGGGAATCGTGGTTTTACTGATATTTGGCTTAATTCCGAGTGTGTGGCGTCAAGGTGTTAGCTTAATTGCCGACTTGCCTAGCATGATAGATAAAGGCCTGCTGACAATACAAACGCTGATCAATCAATATCCACGATTTATCAATCCAGAGCAGTTAGATCTGATGGTGGGTGAGCTTAAAAAACTGCTCGATACTCAACATGTGTTGGATATTGCTAAGCAATTAATCGGTTATTCAGCTTCTTTACTCGTCTTGATGGTGTACGCGATTTTAGTGCCCTTACTGGTGTTTTTCTTTTTAAAAGATAAAGACCAACTGATTAGCGGCAGTAAGCGATTTTTTCCCGTAAATCGCCAGTTAGCCCGTAAAGTGTGGTTTGAAATGCACCAACAGATTTTTAATTACATTCGTGGCAAAGTGATCGAAATCGTGGTTGTTGGTGTCGCAACTTATATTTTGTTTGCCTTGATGGGACTGCGATATTCGGCGTTGCTTGGTGTGTTAACGGGGTTATCGGTATTGATCCCTTATGTCGGTGCAACCTTAGTTACATTACCTATCGCCCTAGTGGCATTTTTTCAGTGGGGTTTTAGTTCTGAATTTGGCTATTTAATGTTGGGTTACGGTATTCTTCAGGCGCTCGACGGTAATTTACTCGTGCCTATTTTGTTCTCCGATGCGGTGGATTTACATCCGGTGATCATCATAGCGGCCGTTTTAGTCTTTGGCGGTTTATGGGGTGTATGGGGAGTATTCTTTGCCATTCCATTGGCATCGTTAGTCAAAGCCGTGATTAACGCTTGGCCTAAAACAGAGCTTGAGGCTGACAATAAACTTGATGCGAGTTGATGCCTACCTGTCTAACCGCCATTTGTATCATTGGTTACAGTAGACGAGTTAACCGTTATCGCTAATTCCTTCTGGCATTTGAATTAAGTGCCAGAGGCGTTTTGGTTGAATGTTGTGCCTTCACTATTTAAAGCATCCTCGTCTAGTACTCTGTACCCATTCACTTATTGTCATTCCTTTTTATTATCACTTTGTCTTAAGTATCATCATGAATCGAGCTTTTAGTTTTAGATTAAGGGGGATTTATTCTGTCGCTTGCCAGTTTAGGGATTTACATTATGTAGCCTCTAGGTTAGGTAGATGTAAAACTCTTATATAAGCATGTGGTTACATGATGCAGCGCACATTTTACCCTTGAGTATGTTGATAAAGTTGTGTCGCTTAGTTTGGGTTTGCTTATTCGTTCATCCTTAGCTAAGTTATATCGAGTCGTGCTATTTATTTTGGTTGAGAGATGGAAGTCACCCTGACAAGAATTTCCACTGACAATCGCCATTGGAGGATACTATTGTGAGCAAAAAACTATTAAGTGCGCTTTTCGGGGCAAGTCTTGCAGCGTTAGCGCTGTCGCCAACCGCATTTGCTGCAGATCAAAAATTGTCTGATTTCCATGCTGAGTCAGGTGGATGCGAAAGCTGTCATAAAGATGGTACACCTTCTGCGGATGGTGCCTTTGAATTTGCACAGTGCCAAAGTTGTCATGGTACCTATGCTGAAATGGACGCTGTGCATAAGCCACATGACGGTAATTTAGTCTGTGCAGATTGTCATGCGGTACATGATATGAATGTCGGTCAAAAACCTACCTGTGAAAGTTGCCATGATGATGGTCGTACCCCAGCAACTGTTCTGAAAAAATAATCTCAAAAATACGTTTAGAAAAGTTGGTATATACCTTCATGTCTAAATAAATAACGCCAGCGAATAGCTGGCGTTATTTTTATCCGTTTACTAACCGATTACTCGTCTTTTGGTTGGCCTTGGATGATTTTTTTACCCGAAAACATGGCTGAAATAATCCCTGGTTGACGTTTTACTTCAGTATAAATCACCGCGAATACATGTAATAACATCAGCAGTAACAACACATAAACCGCATAGACGTGCACTTGACCTGCCAATCCTTTCATTGGTTTAAGTGCATCCGCTTTTTCTGCGTTCACACCCGTTGCATCATAGGGTTTTATGCTTGTAGGTTCGACATTGGTATCGGCAAGATAGCTTTGTACAGCACTACCTAGCGGCGGATAATAAATATCTGTGCCTGCACGCAAAAGTCCAGTGATCATTATGGTCACTAATAGCAACATGATGGCCAGCACGGCAAATTTACCTTTAGGGTTATGACCTAAATACTGCGGATTTTTCCCCGCGGCTAATTCAGTCTTATAAGCTATTAATTCGCTTTTGCTATTAGCATTGGGAAACATGTGGCTGAAACGCGCATATTTGTTACCGATAAAACCCCACACAAGGCGGACGATGAGGTTTATTGCGAACGCATATCCTATGCACACGTGTAAAGTTTTCAAGCCAATTTTACCTGTTAACTCAGATATGCCTAGCTCAGTGCGATACATCATGATGCCACCGACTAAGATGAGTGCGAGTACAAGAATGACATTAATCCAATGAAATAATCGCGTCGGTTTGTCCCACACAGGATAGGATTTTATTTCAAAAGCGGTGGGGTTACTGCTGGACATGGAATTTCCTTATTTTTTGTGTTGGTATGATCTTACGCTTTTATCCTAAAATTTCAGTAACTTTTTTCAGTTTCAATTAAGACTTCTGATTGATAGTGTAGTCAACGAAAGTGTTAGAAGTTTTTGATTTGCGTACGGTAAATATTTTTTACGTAAGTCTTTTTAATCTGTTTTATCTAATGCTAATATCGTGACCACGGTAGACTTGGAAGTCTATTGAACGGATGTTGAAGTCGTATTTGGAGGATCTTAGATCCTTAAAGTGAATAATCGTTAACCAGACAGGGAGTGAGCAGGATGTTCAAAATATTACATTGGATTGTAGTGTCACGATCGCAAGTATTGATGGAATTGCTCGCAGGACGTTGGCCGCAGGAGTTTCTCGTTAAGTTGACCCAAGTCAGCCCTGATGAGATGTGTGAGAAAATCAAAGATAATAATGCCTCCATGGTCGTGATCGATTTAGCGACTGTTGATCTTCAAAAAGCCCATCAATTTCAACGTTTACTTGCCCGTGAGCAACCGAGTGTGCGAGTTGTCTATTTACAGTTCCCTAAACAAGTGGATGCACGTTTCTTAATGCAAGCTGCCACAACTGCAGGGGTGTTTTATCTCGATGCAGGTTTAACTGAGATAAGCCTGGGACTCTCGAATATTTTACGAGGTCATAGGGTCATCCCAATTCAACTCATTAATGGGGTAAATGATGATTTTGGATTGTTCGAAGACACTGAACCGTTAACTATCCGTGAGCGTGAAGTATTACAAGCATTGTTGACGGGAAGTACTAATTTAGATATCGCCAATCAGTTGTTTGTCAGTGAAAGCACGATAAAAACCCATTTGTACCGAGTATTCCGTAAAATTGGAGTGTCTAGCCGTGGTCAAGCGATTGCGTGGGCACAAACCTATTTGCACGATGTGGTGGTTTAAGTCGATATCAGTATTGATATACAAACGGATCTACGTTTAAGTTAAGTCTTATCTCAGATAAAAGGGGCTAAAGCCCCTTTTATTATTTCTCAAAAGTTGTTCTTAAGCCGAAAGCCTATTAACGTCTAAGCCAAGCCGCTATTTTGCTTTTGTCACGAATGGATAGGGCGACAGTATCCTTAGGCGCGGCAGCAATAGTTAACTCACCTGTCATCAATTCATCCCGTCTAAACCAATGTAAATTCAACGATTCACCCAGCGGATACTGCTGTAGCTGCGCCTCAAATTGTCCTGAGACTTGTAGGTTATCCGCGGCAATTAACACATCACCTGCACTTAACCCTGCAAGGTGTGCAGGGCTGCCTTGGGTGACAGTCACGATTTTTAATCCAACAGGTGCTGCTTGGGTTTTCGCGCCGAATGCAATCTCATAACCTTTCGCTTGCCCGCCGCCCACATCTTGCGCACCTTGACTGGATCGAAGACTCCAGTTGACCCCAAATTCGGCGAGTAAAGCCGCTAACGGAATATCGTCCGTACTATCTAAGTAGGCAAACAGATCTTGGCAATCACGACCAAGGAGTCGTTCCACGATGGCTTGATGGCAAGTATCTGTGGTGCCTTTATCTTGCAGAGCATATTCCTGCCATAAAATCTGCATAACATGGTCGAGATTATATTTGCCCTGGGTTTCGCTGCGCAGGGTTAAATCTAAATACAGCGCAAACAGAGCCCCTTTAGTGTAATAACTGATGATGGCATTTTGTGCGTTTTCATCCTGCTTGTAGAACTTAGTCCAAGCATTAAAGCTTGAGTCCTTAACACTTTGTTTAAAGCGTCCCTGGCTGCGATAGACACGGGTGAAGGTTTCACTCAGCATATCTAAATAGCTTTGTTCATCTACCAGACCTGCACGATAGGTAAGAAAGTCATCGTAATAGGAGGTGATGCCTTCATAGGCCCATAATTGTGGCGTATAGGTTTCTGCATCAAGTTTATAGGGTAAAAAGCATTCAGGCTTAATGCGCTTAACGTTCCAGCTGTGGAAATACTCGTGGCTGCACAGGGATAAATAAGTGCGATAGTCATTATTGATTGGCGCATCGAGCGACAGTGGTAAGTCTTTGCGTGAACACATTAATGCAGTAGAAGCTCTGTGCTCTAAACCGCCAAAGCCATTGTCTAATATTGTGGTCATAAACAAATAACGCTTAAACGGTGCAGGCGTACCAAAGAAGTTAATCTGATACTCACAAATGGTCTTTAAATCTTGGCAGAGCCTTGGCATGCAAGCACGGTGGCGACCATTGAGTACGATATCATGCCGCACGCCACAGGCATCAAAACTCCCTAAGGTGAATAAGCCCATTTCCACCGGATGATCGATGAGCTCGTCATAGCTTTTAGCTGAAAATTGGCCGAAGGCAAAATCGTCACCATTGGTGCGAGTCATGCTGGTAGCAAGGCGCCAGTCACTTAATGTTGGCTCTGTTGGTGGCTCTATAGAGACGGTGTGTAAAGAGTCTTCGAAACCATGGGCGGATAAAAACACGCTACTGCCATTAAAGAAGCCGTGGGTCGTGTCCAAATGCGCGGTGCGCACCGACAGATCCCAAGCATACACTTGATAAGTCAGAATAATTTCGCTGCTATTATTGTCAACCGACCAAGTTTGCTTATCTAGTTGGGTGAGCTTAAGCGTTTGGCCTTGTGCATCTTGTGCCTTGAGTTCAATGATATTTTTGGCAAAGTCGCGCACCATATAACTGCCTGGCAGCCAAGCGGGTAGGCTAAAGACCTGCACTGGCTTGGGTTGTGATAATGTCATAGTGACAGCGAATAAATGGGCTTTCGGATCGACGGGGATTATCTGGTAATGGATCATATTTATCCTGCAAAACCTGAGTGTTTTAATGGTGGCCATGCTGCCAAAAATGCCTGCAACTGGCAAATGAAAAGCAAAATATCTGCAGACACAAAGTATTGAATTGCTAGTATACTATGCCAACTAACCCAAGGAGGACGCCCCATGGCCGAAGAAACGATTTTCAGCAAAATTATTCGTCGCGAAATTCCCGCGGATATTCTGTATCAAGATGAACTTGTGACTGCCTTTAGAGACATTTCCCCTAAGGCGCCAACTCATATTTTGATTGTGCCGAATCACTTGATCCCAACGGCTAACGACATGAAAGCCTCTGATGAGCCCGTGCTTGGCCGTATGATGACAGTTGCGGCGAAATTGGCGGCGGAAGCGGGTATCGCTAAAGATGGCTACCGACTGATCATGAACTGCAATCAACATGGTGGACAAGAAGTCTATCACATTCATTTCCACCTTGTGGGCGGGGAGCCTCTGGGGCCCATGTTGAGCCAAGGAAAATGAAGGTCAATTCGGATTTTTTCCCACTGACCCAAATGGCGCAGCGGTTTGTGGATCAACTCGCTCAGTGTCGCCGTCTCGGTTTAACCGTATTGGAGGCGAGTGAGCACCATGTGTTGATTGAGTTGCCCTACAGCACTGAATTAATTGGGTATCCCGATACGGGCGTTATCCATGGTGGGGTGATCACTACTTTAATGGATACCGCGTGTGGTAGTGCAGTCGTGAGCGCTATTTTCCATAAATTCAAATTATTAGAAATATCACCTACGCTCGATTTACGGGTGGACTACATGAAGCCCGCTCAGCCCCATAAGCCAGTGTTTGGATTTGCGGAATGCTACAAGTTGTCTTCTAATATTGCCTTTACCCGTGCAATTGCTTACCAAGACAGTATCGACGATCCCATCGCCCATGCCGTCGGCTCTTTTATGCGGATAAGCCCTGAAATGGTCGGTGATGCCTTTAGGCAAGCGTTAATGGGTGAAGCCGTGCCTGCGATAGGAGAGAGTGATGAGCGCAAATAATTCGATACTAGATGCAGCCAGTACAACTCAAAACGCACAGGTTAAAGCGCCTATTGATGTGCAAGGGATAGTTAAACGCGCCACTGAACTTAATGATTTTGGCCATTTACTTGAGCACGTTCCCTATGCCAAATTTATTGGCATGAAGGTGGAGCGTTTTGGTGATGAACTGATTTTTAAATTGCCCGCTAAAGACGACAATATCGGTAATCCTGTGTTGCCCGCTATTCATGGTGGCGTGATTGCGGGCTTTATGGAAATGTCAGCGATAGTGCAGTTAATGGTATTTATGCAAACAGCAAAGGTGCCTAAAGTCGTTGATTTTTCAATCGACTATTTACGTGCAGGTCTGCACAAGGATAGTTTTGCTGAGTGTCGTATTACCCGTCAGGGTCGACGAGTCGCTAACGTGAATATTGATTGTTGGCAAACCAATCGTAAGCAGCTTATTGCTACGGCACGGGCACATTTTTTGATTGATTAATCTGATTAAGTTTAGATTGATGAAGCATGACTGATTCACTATTTTAGATTGAGAATGCTTTATTTAGCCTATGTTATTAAGCATGAGTTCAGCACTGTTCGATTAGTTTGTCGTTTAATAGGAAATGATGCGCTAGCTGCGTATTTTGTGGCGTGACTAGGAGAAATATATGAAACAAGTTTATACAGGGTTATTACTGGCCGCAGCGCTTACCTTAGGTGCTTGTGCCTCACATACCGCAGGGATTTCAGTGAGCTCACTGGGTGAAACCCGCGTCGATAATTCCAGCTTTGCCAGAGACATTGCGGTACAGAGTGTGGATGCACGCCGAGTCGGTGATTTAGTGCAGGGCTCAGCGTTGATTGTTAGCAAATCCTCTTCCGATATGCGTGTGCAATATAAATTCACTTGGTACGATGCCAGCGGCTTTACTATCGAAGATGAAGCGACCAGCTGGAAATCGGTAAAATTACACGGCAAACAGCAATTGCAAGTCGGCGCTGTTGCACCTAATGCCCAAGTGGTTAAATTTGATGTATACGTGCGTGAAACCTTTTCAAACTAAGCTTGAGTTTACTTCTGTTTAGTTTATTCCGTGTTTAATTGATTTTTTGATATTAAACCCGTTCTAAAAAGGCTTACTTCTTTTAAGGAGTAAGCCTTTTTATTCGTTTTACATCAACTTTTAGTGATCTTAAGGTCATTCAAATGTTATAAGCTTTCGTCTTTTTGACCTTGAAAGTTGCGATAAATTACCCATTTTTAAGCAAAAAGGTTTACGGCAAGGTGAAATCCGGACTTTAGTCCTAAATACATTCAGTGATTGAGCACTACTATCAGCATATTACCACATGAGGATAGAAAGATGACTGCTCATATTAATGCTCAACCTACTGATTTTGCTGAAACTGTTATTATGCCGGGTGATCCACTCCGTGCTAAATATATCGCTGAAACCTATCTCACCGATGCCGTAGAAGTCACGAATGTTCGCAATATGCTTGGTTACACGGGCTTTTACCAAGGACAGCGTATTTCCGTTATGGGTCATGGTATGGGTATTTCATCTATGGTGCTCTATGGCCATGAGCTGATTAATTATTTTGGCGTGAAACGCATTATTCGTATTGGCAGCTTAGGTGCAACACAAAAACATGTACAAATGCGAGATGTCATTTTAGCCCAAGCCGCAGGCACGGATTCACCTACTAACGCTAAGCGTAGTAGCGGCTACCAAATGGCAACTTCTGCGACCTTTTCTTTATTGCATAAAGCTTATACAACAGCGAATGAGAAAGGTATTAGTGTAAAAGTTGGCAATATATTTAGTGGTGATCTTTATTATGATCCTGACGAAGATATGATCCCCGCACTTGAGCGTTTCGGGGTATTAGGTATTGATATGGAAGTGGCGGGGCTTTATGGATTGTCACACCAGCAAGGTATCGAATCATTAGCCATTTTAACGGTATCGGATCATTGTTTAACCGGTGAAGAAACAACGGCCGAAGAACGCCAACTCTCTTTTAATAATATGATCGAGCTCGCGTTAGAAACCGCCCTCAATTAGGTTTAAAGCCTTCCTTTGAACCCTTAGCATTTCACTTATGGAATGACATAATGAATAATAAAATTACTTTAACAGCCATCAGTTTTCTCGCCAATTTTATTATGGCGGGCTTTGCGACCCAATTTGGGATGTTGATTGAACCCATAGCTGAAAAATTTGCCGCTAATGTTAACGAAGTTGCATCAATCTTTTCATTGCTCAATGGTGGTGCACTCGCGGGGACGATTGCAGCATTTTTCTTTATTGAAAAAATGGGTATCAAAAGAATGACCTTGATAAGTTACAGTCTGGTTGCTCTTTCTGCTCTGGCTTTACATCTAACCAGTTCCCTACAAGTTGTGATGGTAGCAATGACCTTAATTGGTTTTTGTGGCGGTATCGGTCTATGTATTGCTGGTACGATTGTGGTGTCTGTGTGGCAAGAGAAATTACAAAGCACAATGTTAGTGGTGCAAGATGCGACGTTTAATATTGCAGGCGTTATTTTTCCATTGATAACGACTTATGCATTAACAAGTTCATTATCATGGAGTTATAGCTATTTAGCCGTAGGTTTAGTGGCGTTCGTTACAGTCATTATTACCTTGTTCACTCATTTCTCTATTTGCGAGCAATCTTCTACAACACAAGAGAAACAACAGTCTGAATGGAATCTCGGTATTATTAGTGGAGGTATTGGTTTATTTTTAGGAATGCTGGCTTTATATACTTTTTTAACTTGGGCACCTTTATTTGTAAAACAAAAATTTGATATTCCGTTTGAAGATGCCGGTAATATTATTACCCAGTATTGGTCCGCTGCGCTAATTGGGGCGTTAATTTCGACTGTGATTGTGACTCGTGTAAAGATTCACCATTTCTTAGTTGGTATTATTGCTTTAGCTATGGTGATCACCGCTGCCATTGTCAGTACCAATAATCTTAATTGGATAGCTTATTTAACCTATGGTTACGGTTTTGTGTGTGCTGCTCTTTATAATGCATTTATTGCTTATGGCGTGTCTTTTGTAAAAAAAGCCAGTAGCAAAAATGTGTCATATATTCTTATTAGTGGAAGTGCAGGGGCGATGTTTAGCCCAGCCATCAGTTCTTTCTTTGAACGTATTATCGGATTACAAACAGTGATGTATGTGATACCTCTGCTTTACGCAGCGATATTTATGCTATTGATCGTTTCAAGTCGGATGAAATCGGCTATGGAACAACACTCGCCATCGGTAAGTTAATTTACCTGTGCATGCATCCCACACTCGGTTGTTAAATTAAGTCGAGTGTGGGTTATGTTGAAAGCGGTTATATACCTGCTTCAACAAATTTCTTGAGTGCGTTGAGATCACAAATCCGAATGCCATCTTTTTTCCGCTCAATTAAGCCTCGTTCCTCAAGATTTTGTAGTGCCCGACGGTAGACTCGGTCGGTAGTACCAAATCGTTCAGCCTCTAAATAGCGTTTACTAAAGCCATCTACGGGCAAGTCATTTAAGTATTCATGATAAATATCAAATGCCACGTTATAACTGATGGGATAGAGCAGTCGCCGAGTAAAAATATCCACTGTGTCTTGGTAGTCAATCGCAATTGCACTAGCGAAAAATAGCGCGAGTTGAGGATGCTGACCTAGGCAATGTTGTAGTTTTTCAGCGCTAATCAACATGATTTCTAAGGGTTCACTGGCAATAATGTCTAGTTGACAATGGTACTGGGTGAAGAACTCCATTTCGCCAAACAGCTGTGAATCACAATCAATAGTACCTAATTGAAAACACCGACCATTTCTCGCGGTATGGCCGAGTGATACGCGACCTTGCTTCACCAATACAAGTGATGCCATCGCTTCCCCCTGCATCATGAGGTGAGCGCCTTTTTTGAGCATTTTTATTTCGCTGATACAGCTAAGTACAACCGCTTCAATAAGTGGATAGTCTTGCTCCCATCGCTGGCTATAACGTCCTTTCGATAAAGGTTTTAGCTGCATCGACTATGATCCTCTTACTGTGTTCGAAATTGCGACCTTCTATAGCATTATCATGATAGGCGGTCAAATGGACGAAAGGATTTAGGCGGCTACTAAAGATATTTTCATCATACGAACTGAAGGGCAGTGGTTTTCGCGACATTTAATTGAATCGCAGAGATAAGAGTGCCCACTTTTTATTTCCGTCATGTATACTAGGCGCCGCCAAGGGGTGTTTGTTGTGCATTAATGTTACTCTGATTTTAACGTTAACGGCTGCAAACTGAGATGTCATCTGACGAACCCTTAGAACCTGATCCGGCTAATACCGGCGTAGGAATGGGCCAATCAACAGCACACTTCTGAATCGCTTATTCGTTGCCGGATCTCAAACATTATATTTGAGGTCCTATGTTAAACCGTAAAACGTCAAACCATCAATCTCCATTCTCAACCGTATCGCCAAGCTTATTTTTAGCCCGAGCGCCGCTGGCGTTAGCCATCGCCGCAGCGCTGAGCACCCCTGTTTTTGCACAAACCGACGCTATCGATAAACCCGATCCCAGCACTGAGATGGAAGTCATGGTGGTGACGGCGGATTTTCGCAGTTCAAGCTTAGAAAAAATGCCCTCCAGCATTACCGTTATCGACAGTCAAAAAATTCAAGATGAAAGTGCGCAACACTTTGAAGATCTGCTTAATTCTATCGCCAATTTTAACTGGTCAGGTGGAAGCTCGCGGCCGAAATATTTTCAAATTCGCGGTGTAGGAGAGCAGGAACAATACCAAGGCGCACCTAATTCTTCCGTGGGTTACATCATAGATGATATCGATTTATCCGGTATTGGTATGGTGTCGAGCATGTACGATCTACAGCAGGTCGAAGTGCTTCGTGGACCGCAGGGGACGCGTTACGGCGCGAATGCCTTAGCGGGATTGATTTATCTGAAGAGTAACGATCCAACTGATGTGTTTGAGCATGGCGGCGAAGTGTCGTTAGGCGATGATGATTTACGCACTTTTAGCGGTTTCAGTTCTGGCCCATTAACTGATTCTGGCAAGCTGCTTTATCGTGTGTCAATGCAGCAACATCAGCAAAATGGTTACCACGATAACCTGTATTTAGGCCGTGATGATACCAATGGTCGCGATGAATTCAGCGGCCGCGCTAAGCTGCGCTGGTATGCGACAGATGATTTGCAGTTTGATTTAACTGTGCTGCATGCCGATTTTGATAATGGCTATGATGTGTGGAGTTTAACCAATTCACCAACTCAGACAACATCGGATCAACCGGGTGTTGATAGTCAGCGCACCACAGGCGCGGGTTTTAAAGCGACCTATTCTGGCGCAGAAAACTTCGAATTAACTTCGTTAACCTCTTTTGCCAATACCGATCACCATTACAGTTACGATGGCGATTGGGCTAACTCAGAATATTGGGCCTCTAAGCAATGTAATGATGACAATGGCAATCTGGCGCCGTGCCAATACGATTATTTTTGGGATAAAACGGGTCAGCGTAAAACCGCGTCGCAGGAGTTTCGCCTAACTTCTACCGAGCAGGGCCGTATTTTTGCAGAGAGTACTGATTGGTTGCTTGGTGTGTATGCCATGAATCTGAAAGAAGATAACCAATTGTATTCTGAATACAATACTTGGCCGGATGAAGTCTTAGACTCAGAGTATGAAGCGACAAACTATGCACTGTTTGGCCAGCTTGATACGGATTTGGGCTCAAATTATGCTTTATCTGTGGGGCTACGTTTAGAGCGCCGCAACAGCCATTACTCTGATACGAATAACGATAATTTCGACCCGAGCGAAACCATGTGGGGTGGTCATATTGCTGTGAGTAAAGTGCTGAACGACTCACACAATGCTTATGTCCGAGTCGCACGCGGCTACAAGGCGGGCGGTTTCAACATGACTTTGCCCGTCGAATTGAACGATAAAAAAGAGTTTAGTACTGAGACGCTCTATAACTATGAAATCGGCCTTAAATCCCATTGGTTAGCGGGACTTATCGATACTAATTTGGCGCTGTTCTATATGGACAGACAAGATCAACAGGTGGCTGCATCACAGCAAGATCCCGATAAACCACAGCGTTTTATCTTGTTCACTGAAAATGCAGGCAGTTCGAATAACTATGGCGCTGAGTTAGATGCAACCTGGTATGCCACGGATAATCTGCAAGTTTACTCAAGCTTAGGTTGGTTAGAAACGGCCTACGGTGACTACCAGTATCAGGACAAATATGGCACTGAGGTGGATTTAACTGGCCGCGATCTAGCCCATTCTCCACATCTTACCTACAGCCTTGGCGGGACTTATCGTGCTAATTCGGGTTGGTTTGCGAACCTGAATCTTAGCGGTAAGAGTGAATTCTATTATTCAGACAGCAATGAATCCCGCTCTGAACCCTACACTATCGTCAATGCCCGCGTGGGTTATGAGGCGAGCGCCTGGTCGGCATATTTATGGGGACGCAATCTGTTTAATGAAGAATACGGTGTGCGTGGCTTCTATTTTGGCAATGAGCCAGATAACGGTTGGGCGGAAAAGCAATATATTCGTTACGGCGATCCGCGTCAGATTGGCGTAACCTTTAACGTTAAGTTTATGTAATAGCTCATTTTAAAATGAGCATAATCATTTAAGTGTTAACTGAACTGTAGCCCAGTATTTGGGCTACAGCCTTACTTCAGAATATCAAGGAATTAAAATGAAACTGACCGCAGAAATTAGCATGTATCCCTTTAATGAAAATTACCTCGATCCTATCAAGTGGTTTATTGGCCGCGTGGATAGCTATCCCAATATCGAGCGCGTGACTAATGCGATGGCAACTCAAGTGTGCGGCGATTATTTAGATGTGATGACTATGCTAGCGACCGAGATGCAAGCGGCCCATGAGAAGTGGGGCAAGGCGGTATTTGTGTGTAAGTTTATCGGTGGTGAGCTGAATTTAGCCCACAGCGAATAATGATTGACCGCCATGTAAGCGACAAATAGGCAATGAGAACAACACTATGACAGATTTATGGTTAACCTTGGTCGAGAGCGTTAATACGGCCTTTGGTGAAGTCCATGTGATGACCGTATGGGAAGCCCTCGCGGTATTGTTGGCGATGGCATATTTACTGCTGGCGATGAAGGCCAGTGTGTGGTGCTGGGCGGCGGCCTTTGCCAGTACCGCCATTTACAGTGTGTTGTTTTGGAAGGTGTCGCTACTGATGGAGTCTGTGCTTAACGTCTATTACATGGCTATGGCGCTCTATGGATATTGGCTCTGGACCCAAGGTGGTGATAAGCATCAAGGCGTAAAAGTGACCACTTGGCCATTGAAAACCCATTTAAAGTTGATCGCAGCGACGGGCGTGATTTCGCTTTTGGTTGGTCACGGTATGGCGACGTATACCCAAGCCGCATTCCCGTATCTAGATGCGGCGACAACCTGTTTCGCCGTGATGACGACTTATTTAGTGGCAAAAAAGGTACTTGAGAATTGGCTTTATTGGGTAGTTATCGACATAGTGTCGATTTACCTTTATCTCAGCAAAGGCTTGATGCTGACATCCTTGTTATTCGTGCTTTATGTGGGTCTGGCGGTCGTGGGGTATTTCCTGTGGCGAACCGCGTTAGCCGACGCCCGTGAAGCTAATGCCTTGAAGTTACTCAGTTAATGCTCGATATAAACGCCTCGATGCAACGCTTAGCAGGCGAGCCATTCAAAGCACTTTACCCCATACTCAAAAGTGCAGGGCTAGTTAACGTGTTAAGTATTCATGAGCTTGCGGGCGGCTTAAGTAATCACAACTATAAAATCACTACGCCCACAGGCAGTTATGTGTTGCGGGTGAATGCCGATGCGGCGGACAGTTTTTGCAACCGTCAGCAGGAGCGTTTTTACTGGCAGCAATTGGCTCAAGCTAAACTTGCTCCTGAACTGTTGTGGGTGAGCGAAGATGAGCGTTATTACCTCAGTGATTTTATTGAAAGTGATTTTATTGAAAGTGATTATATTGAAAGTGACGATATTGAAAACGAGGTCTTAATCCACTGGCCAGCGTTAGAGCGCCAAACGAGTGCTGCTGATTTTGTGCTGGGGCAATCGACGTTTAATTATTTACAGTATCCGGCAGCAGAACAAGAAACGCACCCTAACCAAGCCCATTGTTTGTTATTGGCGTTATTGCTGCAATTACGCGATCTGCCTACAGGGCCTTATGCTATTAGCATCACTGAGCAGTGGCAGGAATATCACCAGCAAATGCTTGCCTATCAGACTTCTGCAACATTTAGTGAGTCAGTATTAAGGCGACCTGTGCCATTGAAGCAGGGTAGTGATATTGGTGATAGCAATACTCACGATTGGAATGAGCGGGTGGCTAAGCTGCTTGCAATTCAAATTGAAATCAAACATTGGTGTGATGAGTTAGCAGCCTGCATAATCAAGCCGCAGTTTTGCCATCGCGATCTTAATCCCCATAATTTGTTACTCAAAAGTAACCGCTTGTGTTGTATCGATTTTGAGTATGCGACGGCGTCGCATCCACTGTGTGAGTTGGCTGTAGTGTTAGCGACACATGCGTTAACGCCCTATCAGCAAAGTGTGTTGGTGAAACAGTATCTGAGTGGACATCCTTATGTTACTGCACAAGCCGTAACGGCAGTGCCTGCTGCCATTGACATGTATTGGGTATTTGCTTGCTACTGGGCATTATTGATGGCAGCGCAAACAGAACCCAGTCGTAGCGCCGACTACCTTGCTTGGTTTGATTGCTTCTGGCCGCTGATCACCCCCAAATAGTCATTATTGCGTGTGCTTAGTTTCCATCTGATGATAATGGTTCATTCCCTTATGGCATTGACCGCGCGATTGGTGGGACATGCGGGTAGAACATACTGAAAACCTTTATTAGACAAACTTGTTTGATATAAAAAGCAACTTTATATAGTCTCAAGCGTCTTATTAGCAACAATTCTAGGATGGATTATTCAGTATGAAAAAAGGCGTGATGCTACTTGTGTGTCTCTTAGGCTTAAGCGCCTGCTCCACTAAATTCAGTTACCATTTCCTCGACTGGGCCATCGGCTGGGAGCAAGAGGATTATGTTACCTTAGATAAATCTCAGCAAAAGGCATTCGATTCCCTCATTGAAAAATTTGTCATTTGGCATCAATCCAAAGAGTTAGCTCATTATGTGGTGCAATTGACCGAAGTCGAAGGCCTCATAAAAACCAATACGTTAACGCCAGTGCTATGGGCAGATCATGTGAATATTGCTAAGCGGCATTGGTTTCGATTGTTTGAGTTCGCCTTGCCCGAGCTTCTACCTATCATAATGTCTTTGTCCGATGAACAGGTGAAGCAGATCCTCACAAAATTACGGGAGGAAGAGCAGGAGCTCGTTAAAGAATTTGCGGGTAAAACCCCTGAACAATTACAAAAAGATGCCGATGAAAACCTTCAAACCCAATTTGATGATTGGCTTGGAAGTGTAACTGCGGAGCAAAAAGTGCTTATTCACCAATATAATCAACAGCGTTTATCCACCTTAGATATGTGGCTTGAGTACAGGCACGAATGGTTACGCCAGTTTGAGGTTGCACTAGGTCAGCGCGCTGATAAAACATTATTAACCGAGCGTTTGACCTTGCTGATGACGCAGCCCGATGAGCTTAAGTCAGAGCAACATAAAGTGTTTTTACGTAAAAATACTGAGGCATTTGGGACTTTGTTGTTGGCGATGAATGCGAGCTTATCGGAGCAGCAGTCTAAGCATTTTTATAAAAAGTTAGGTGGGCTCATTCAAGATCTCAAGGAACTGAATCAGGAAGCGATTGAAAAAGAAGCCTAGGTCATGAAAGATTTATTGCCTTGCTAGGGTCTATTTCTGCAAGCCAATAAATCAGCCTACTAACGACTAAATAGAGACCTTATGCCACTCGTATCCCTTTACCAGAAACTGCTCAATATGAGCCGCTATTTCGAAGGCTTAGCACCATTAGCCCTTAGGATTTACCTTGCACCTGTGTTAATGCAAGCAGGCTATAACAAGCTCGCTCACTTTGAAGATACGGTTGCTTGGTTTGCCAATCCCGATTGGGGCTTAGGTCTGCCAATGCCGGCGTTAATGGCAGGATTGGCGGCGGGAACTGAGTTCTTTGGCGCTATCTTGTTACTGCTTGGGCTCGCGACGCGACTGATTTCTATCCCTTTAATGGTCACTATGTTGGTCGCCGCATTGACTGTGCATTGGCCAAATGGTTGGTTAGCGATTGCCGATGGTAGCTCTTGGCTAGCCAACGACAGAGTGCTTGAGGCAGGGGATAAACTGGCGAAAGCCAAAGAAATATTGCAGGAGCACGGTAACTATGACTGGCTGACTAGCTCAGGTAACTTAGCTGTGCTTAATAATGGGATTGAGTTTGCAATCACCTATTTTATTATGTTGCTGGCGCTTTTTACCTTAGGCGGTGGTCGTTACACTAGCCTAGATTATTTCATCGCTAAGCGCGGTGGGATTAAGTAAGTCTTTCTGAAGCGGGCCCAATTGTTAACTGCATCGGATTTTCAAGCGCATTTAATTTTTAAGCACACTCGATGGTAAGTGCACTCAACAAGTTAAATCCCACTCAAGCGGTGGGATTTTTTTATGCCTCTTTGTCAGCAATTTGTTATGCTTGAGCGCAATTTATATCGAACTAGGATAAGAACTTGGACGCTATTGAACTTTTACTCACTCGCCAATCAACCCCGCGATTAACTGCTCCTGCTCCAGATGCGAGTCAATTAAAAATCATCTTAGATGCTGCCATTCGTGTGCCAGATCATGGCGCCCTAGCGCCATGGGAATTTATTATTGCCGTAGGAAAAGGGTTAGATACCTTGGCTGATATCTTTGTTGAGGCAGCGAAAGCGAGCGGCGCCGATGAGGATTTTGTCAATAAAGCTAAGGGTATGCCAATGCGTGCGCCTATGGTGATTACTGTCGTGGCAAAAACGCAGCAACATCCTAAAGTCCCCGTGCTTGAACAGCTCATTGCAGCGGGCTGCGCGACCATGGCGATGCAGCAGACTGCCTTCGCCTTAGGTTTAGGTGCCGTGTGGCGTACAGGGGATTTTGCCTTTGATTCGAATGTGAATGTTGCTTTAGGTCTTGAGCCACACGATCAAATCGTCGGCTTTTTGTATGTGGGTACGCCAGCGGTTACTGCTCCTAAGAAACCGCAAAAGGACGGCAGTCAGTACGTCCGTTATTTATAAATCCGCCCTCTTTTTTAGTGGAGAAATTCTATGCAAGTTGCGCGTACTCCTAGACTCATCCTGCGGCAGTTAACCCCAGCCGACGCTTCTTTTATGTTAGTCTTGCTCAACAGCCAAGGCTTTATAGAGAATATCGGGGATAGAGGAGTACGCACACTTGTGCAGGCTAAGGATTATATCGTCAATGGACCGATGAAAAGTTATGCCGAGTGCGGTTTTGGTTTTTATGCTGTAGTGCTCGCCGAGAATGGATTCACCATTGGCATCTGCGGTTTAATCAAACGGCCGACACTGGACAATGTCGATATAGGCTATGCTTTTTTGCCGCAATATTGGGGCAAGGGCTATGCATTCGAAGCGGCTAAAGCCGCTTTTGACTTAGGTAAAAGTTTAGGTATTGAGCGTATTGTCGCGATTGTTAGCAGTCATAATAGTGCTTCAAAAGCTTTGCTGAACAAACTTGGATTACACTTTGAGCGTTGTTTGCAGCTTAGTGATCATGATGCGCCTGTTGAACTGTTTGGTTAATGTTAACGTGTTGTTTATATAGGTTTTTATTTTATTGTAATTCCGTCTTCTTTATTCTAGAATTTCGCAAAATTTATCGTTGAGATATGGCAATCATATCTCTTATCGACGCCCCTCGAAAATCAGGCTCACTTAATCCCTCCTTGAGCCCTTGAGTACAGCAAAAGCGTAGCCCTTTTTTGGATGTAGCATAATGGTTTCGCAATTAAGTGAAGCAATGCTGGACGTGATCGCTGATGCCTTGGTAGACAAAGGCTATATCTTTTTATCTGACTTAGTTCCTTCCTGTATTAGCCAAGTACTATTGGAAAAAATTCAATCAACTGAAATATATGAATTAAAAGCTGCCTCTATCGGTCGAGGTTCTGAACAGCACTTAAATCCAGACATTCGCCGTGACAGAATACAGTGGCTAGAAGAGCAAAATGAGCCCGATGCCCAGTATCTTGAGTTGATGACACAACTCAAAAATGGCTTGAATCGTCGCTTGTTTATGGGCTTATTCGATTATGAAAGCCACTATGCGGTATATCAGCCTGGGGCCTTTTATAAAAAACATGTTGATGCACTTAAGGGCAGCCAAAATCGTATTTTAACCACAGTGTTTTTCTTAAATCCTGACTGGAAAGCGGCAGATTGTGGTGAGTTGATTATCTATGATGAAGCCGATATTGAGATTGAGCGCATCGCGCCTAAAATGGGCCATTTTGTGATTTTCCTCAGTGAGCGTTTTCCCCATGAAGTGACCAAAACCTTGGCCCAGCGTAATAGCATTGCGGGCTGGTTTAGGGTCAGTAACAGCGTGCATGGCTTTTAACTTTAGCTTTTAACTTCACCTGATAACAAACGCCTAAATACTGCCCACAGGTTTAGGTGTTTTTGCTCTTGATTGTCGCTTTTGGTCATAGTCATCATCAATCATCAATCATCAATCATCAATCACCAATCACCAATCACCAATCACTTATCGCGACTGCGCAATGTCATTGGCTATTTCTCGGATATTGATTGGCCATCACGGCGTGTTCTTCCGCAGCAGTATTTATTCCAACCTGTTTTAACTACCTTCTACTCATTTTTTCAATTTTTTTTACACTCTTAAGCTTTAGGTTATCTAAGCCGCCGAAAATGGAATGAATTTGTCCAATCATGCTGAAAATAGGGTGTTTTTTTATTCTCGTTTAATGTTAGGCTAGATAAAAACGTGCGCTACAACACACTTTTCTATCATCTAACGGAGGCGATACTGTGGGCTGTGAAGATAACTTAGGTTGTTTAAGTGGTGAGCATATTGTACTTGAGCCCTTATCTTTGTCCCATGTGGCGGCATTGAGTTTAGCCGTGACAGATGGTCAACTTTGGCGTTTATGGTTTACCAGTGTCCCTGAGCCAACTGAGATGAAGCTCTATGTGGCTAAAGCACTCGAAGAAAAAGCGCGAGGCCAGAGTTTTCCCTTTGCGGTGCGGGATAGAGTGTCAGGGGAAATCGTCGGATGCACGCGAATTTGCAACTGGGAGTCTGATAATCGCCGTCTTGAGATTGGATACACTTGGTATGCTAAACGTGCCCAGCGCACTGGGATTAATACTGAAGCTAAACTGCTGTTATTGACCTTTGCTTTTGAAACCTTAGACGCCATTGCCGTTGAGTTCCGTACTCACTGGCATAATCAAGCTTCGAGACAAGCCATTGCAAGACTGGGCGCTAAGCAAGATGGTGTATTGCGAAATCATAAGATTCTTAAGGACGGTACGATCCGCGATACCGTGGTGTATTCCATTATTGATACCGAGTGGCCAACGGTGAAAAACAGTCTGCAATTTCGATTGCGACAACGACCGTCAACACTCTAATGATAAATAGGAAAAGCCCATGGCAAGCATCATAACTCGAGTAGATGTGACTCATGTCCATGAGGTTGCAGTGTTATTCAATGAGTACCGACAGTTTTATGGGCGTAGGGATGATCTCGCGGCTGCGGAGCAGTTTATTTATTCAAGAGTGTCAGATGGCTCATCGGTGATATTTATAGCTAAAGATAATCAAGGGCTTGGATTAGGTTTTATTCAAATGTATCCCAGTTTTTCATCGTTACGTTTGGCCCCTATGTTGATCCTCAATGATGTGTATGTGACTCAACATGCCCGATGTGTCGGTATTGGGCGGGCATTAGTGCTACAGGCCGCCAGTTATGCCAAAGCGCATAATATGAGTTATTTGATGTTAGAAACACAGCAAAAAAACCAGCGCGCGCAGGGCTTGTATGAAGGTTTAGGCTTTGTGCGTAACCAAGATTTTTATATCTACGAACTTGAGCTCCACCGAGGGCTTGAGTAGGTTTATTTATGGCGATTAAAAGGAAAAGTAACATGTTAACTCAGGTAAAAACGTTAGTATTAGGTGGTTTAGTCTTAAGTGCCAGTACTGCAGTTTGGGCTGATGAAGCAGAAAAAGCGTTTAGTAAAGAAGCCATTGAATGTGCCGCTTACTATCAAATTAGCTCAGAAGCCATTGGCGCGATGAATGCACCGCAAATGCAGGCCGTGGGTGAGCGTTTAAAAAGTTCTAAAATTGAGTCTGAGAATTTAGCTAAGAAATACAGCTCTGAAGCAGAGGTCACTCAAGCGGTTGCCGATGCTAAAGCCCGTCAAATCGAAAGCTTAGGTGGGTCAAGCAACTTAGGTGCGTTAATGGGTAAATATAAAGAAGAATGTAAAAACCTGTTAGCCGATCCACAAAAGCGTTTAAATTATTG
This sequence comes from Shewanella sp. SM74, assembly GCF_025653725.1. Classification (NCBI taxonomy): domain Bacteria; kingdom Pseudomonadati; phylum Pseudomonadota; class Gammaproteobacteria; order Alteromonadales; family Shewanellaceae; genus Shewanella; species Shewanella sp. SM74. Next base: position 129,815 of record NZ_JAKKRZ010000001.1, read on the forward strand.
GACTATGGCGACTATGTAATCGTAGGTTTTAGTCAGGGTAATCGTTTACGGATTGTGAAGAAAAGGAGCCTGATGGCTCCTTTTTGCTTAAAGCACAAGCACTAAGGAGCTGATGGGGGCATTCATATTGATTCGGTTTCCACCATAGATTTTCGCCCTGTTTGGCTTAGGGGCTGAGAACCTAGTTGCTTATTTTCGCTCGGCTGAAACTCAACCGCAGTTTTTAGGGTCCTAGTTACATGGTCAAGTATTTAAGCCTTGGTTTTAAATTCTCCCCAGTTTTAAATTCTTAGTTCAGTTTACGATATTCAAAGATAATCAAATATGAGTACTAAATGGGAGCACTATGGTATTAACAATAATGGCAGCGACTGTTTTGAGTGCTGGAGTCTGTGGGTACCATTTAATCTATGGTAAGCGGGTTTTATTGGCGCCACTCTTGAAGGCAAATGTGTCACAGCAAAGCAAGCAAATGCTACTGTGCTTATTTCACTGCCAATCGGTATTTTTTGTGGTTTCAACGGCTGCACTTTTAGCCTGTGCACTTAAGGTTATCCCTGGGATGTATGCCTTTAGCCTGTTGTTATTCCTCGGGATGAACTACGGGATCTTTGCGATTTGGCAGTTTTACATTGCCACTCTGAGTCCACCAAATAGTGGCCAGATGCTCATAGTGCAAGCGCTGATTTTCTTGCTCATTGGTATTTTGGCTATGCTAGGGCCACTTTTGTCTGCCGCGTAAATTGCTCATGAGAACTTGATAAATCATCGCGATTGAAGCATCAGAGTTTGAAAAACAAACAGCGAATTATGGGGTTAATTGAATACCGTATTGGGCGGCGAGTTCAGCGAGTTTACCATTATTGATGAGCAGTTCAATCCAGTGTGAGAGCCTTTTGCTATCGAGCTGTGAACTGGGGTTAAGTAAAATGCCATTAGCGTATTTTCGATCCCATTTATCTGATATTAAAAGTAATTTTCTATCTTCTGGATGAACCTTTAAATAATACTGCAGGTAAGAGTTAGTCACGGGTGCTATGTCGGCGCGTTCACGTAGAATGCTTTCGATAGAGGCGTTATTGTGACTGACGAACAAGGGACGAAATTGCTTTGCCAGCGTATTCGCATCGGTTTCAAAGTGGGCAAACTGGTAGTGATATCCTTTGATGAACGCAATTGACTTGTTGGTTAAGTTTTTGAAATAGCTTTGGTTATGAGCTTTAGTTTTAAGTGCAATAAAGACTTCACCATCTATCATATGTAGCGGAATAAACTGAGTCGCTATTTTTTGCCATCCCCAAGCGGGATTCTCAAAGAGCATCATGTCGAAGCGACCTAAGGAATAGGCTTTATATCTGTGCTCAATACTGGTGACGGCAAATTTAAAGACCACTTCTTGTTGTACTTGATTTAATGCATTAATGATATCGAGTGTGAGACCTGTGTAACGGCCGTCTTGTTGTTGATGGACATAGGGAGCAAATTGATAACCACCGACATGAATTGTCGGAATTGACTTGGGAATCGCTGGCGACTGAACTTTATCTTGGGCGATAGCCGCGGTAAATGCGCTAATGCTTAAGGCTAAACAAAAGAGTAGACGACACAACTGGCTCAATATCATAGTCACCCCTTGTTATTTTTAGCATGAATGATTTTTTACAAGTATACACAATTTAATTTGTTCAATGCTGTCGATAAAGTGCGAATTTTAAATCTGTCATAGTAAGCTAGCGCAAACAGGATGAGGGAGATTTCACATTGAGCAAGATAAAATCTCAAGTGTGTGGTTGGGTTGAACAGGGACATATCACGCAAGAGCAGGCGAATAAGCTTTATCGACAGGTGACAGTCTTGCCGGATGGGTCGAGTTGGCGTCGCTTAATCGCTCATTTATTACTCTGGTTCGGTGCGTTAAGTTTTGCCTGTGGGGTGATTTTTTTCTTTGCTTATAATTGGCAATCTTTGGGGCGATTTGCCAAATTTGGACTGATTGAAGTGGCGATAATACTTGCTATCAGCGCATTTGCTTGGCTCTATTATCGTGCCAACATTTATTCCCCTGTTAGCCCTTATCGTAAAGACAGCACTTTTGGTGCGACGACCGCCAATGGCGTGCTACTGGCCGCAAGTGTGTTAGTCGGTGGCTTATTAGCGTTAGTTGGGCAAACCTATCAAACGGGCGCCGATCCTTGGCAGTTATTCGCGCTATGGGCATTCGTTATCTTACCCTTTGCTTGGGTGGCGGGATTTGATGGTTTGTGGCTGTTGCTGGTGGGATTGCTAAACCTCAGCATAGGGATATTTCTGGATTCCTTTTCCCATTTCTGGGGATTATTTTGGGGCGCTCAAGGACAATTGCTGATCTTTATCTGTTTGAATTTAGTTATCTATTATGCTTTTGTACTTTTAGATCACAAAGTCGCGGGGCGCTGGCATGCGCCAATCCTTGAATATGCCTGTTCATTGTTTGCTATGGGCTGTTTTACTTGGTTAATCACTTGGCTTATTTTCGACGATTTCCTTGAACGTGATAGCTTCAGCACTGGGATTTTCTGTGGTTATTTTGCCCATCTGATATTCGGATTCGTTATTTTTCGTTATAGATTACCACGCATATATCCCTTGGCCTTGGGCGGTTTTAGCCTGATTGCCGTAGGCGCCGCGTTACTGATAAAGCTGATGTTTGAGGATAATGACCCCATAGGTGGATTTTTGTTTATTGGGCTTTATATCATTTTGGCAAGCACAGGTTTGAGTATTTGGTTGAGGGAGCTAAGCCGGAAACTTAAACCACAGTTTGTAAGAATCGCCACCCAAGGGAGCGTGGGCGTGGGAGATGTTCATGAGCAACAATAATGGTTTACAGGATAGCGAAATGATCACTCGACCCTGCACTGATAGTGTTACGTCAATCGACGCTTCGAGTGAATTAAGTCTAATCAAACACTGGCAAGCTTTGTATGCCGAAGGCAATGTTAGTGCAGCTCAAATGCCAGAAGACCATGATATCCCTTGGTATATTGCCATTATGCAGGCGTTTGCTGCTTGGATAGCGGCGTTGTTTTTATTGAGCTTCATGATGGCAGTGTTTGGTGCCATTTTTGAGCATGTTGAAGAAGATGTCATTTTATTTATTGGCTTAACTTATTTAGCCTTGGGGATTGGGCTGTATTTTTTACCGCGGCAACAGATTTTTATTGAACAATTTGCTTTTGCCGCCTGTTTGAGTGGTTTGATCAGTGTGGCATGGGGATTATTTGATTTAATTAACAATGATTTTAGCCTCACATGGTATCTCTGTATGGCGGGTATTACATTGTTATTGTGGGGCTTGATTGCCCATGGGCTAGCCCAGTTTGTATTCGCTTTTTGCTTAAGTTGGTGCGTGATTGGCCTGATGGCAAAATTTGAACTGCTCAATTTTAGCCCGAGCCTTTTTGCCGTAGTCATTAGTCTAGTGTTATTAAATATCAATCAGTTCGGGCGTCATTATCGCAGGTCTCGGATGCTCATCTATGGTTTCGCACTCGCGTTGCTTTCGTTGCAGTTGATGCACGCTTTTAGTATGGACAGTATTTTTGAAGCCTTATTTAGCCCTTGGCAGCAAAGCCTGTGGCTGACACTGACTCATCTGTTGATTATTTTCGCTATTTGCGGATTTTTATTGGTGACAATCTTGCGCGAGCGCCAGCAATCACTAAGCTCACCAGCGGCGCTAGGGTGTGTTATCGGTTTAGTCATCGTTAGCGGTTTATCCTTACCTATGCAGGGTTTATCAACGGCTATTCTATTGATCTTGCTTGGCCATTATTGCAACGAGTCTTGGTTGAAAGGTATGGGAATTGTGTCGGCGCTACTGTTTGTCAGTGGATATTATTATTCCTTAGAAACAACACTACTGCTGAAATCTGCTTATTTGATGGGTTTAGGCGCGCTGTTGCTGGTGGCAAGGATGCTGATGTGGCGGTTATTTCCTGCCAATGAAAATGCCAAGGAGACTATGTGATGGGCAATGTGATGGGAAAACTGGCGGCTTCACATAAATGGGCGCTGGGCATAGTACTGTTCACGACTGTTGCGATTCTCGCTGGCGTGAATTGGCGGATTTTCAAATTCGAACAACTGCTTAATCACGGTCAAGTGGTGCGCTTTGCATTAGCGCCAGTCGATCCGCGCTCGTTAATGCAGGGGGATTACATGGCGCTGGAATATGCCATTGCTCGCGATGTGCGTAGCGCCTTAGCGCCGCAACAAATGCAGGGTCAGTTGTTGCTGGCACTAGATGGGCAAAAAGTGGCGCGTTTTATGGATTTTTATACTGACCAAGCGTTGGGTAAAGATCAACTGCGGGTGCAATTTCGTGTTCGTGGTAATCAAATCAAGCTCGCATCGAACAGCTTTTTCTTTGAAGAAGGGCAGGCCGATCATTTCAGTGCGGCTAAATACGGCGAGTTTAGGGTGAACGCCCAAGGTGAGTTACTGCTGGTCAATTTACTCGATGAAAAACTTGAGCCCTTATAGCCCTGCGTCGGGGCTTTCATCCATTGGCTCTGCTTATTCTGTTAAGAGCGATTTATCCCCATCACATTGATTATTTCTGGCCGCATTTGTAATGAGCGGCCAGCATTCCCCGTACTGCTTTCTTCCTAGTTCTGATCGCTAAATCGCACCAATAATATCAACCTTAAGTTGCAACTTTGGTGCAACTAATTTGTAACCTTGGTCGCCTATAGTATCGTCAGTGTTCGAGGTGACATCATCTTGAAGCATCTAAGCACATCAATTAAATCGCAATTCAATACAAAATATAAAACAATACATTTAGGGGTCTCAATGTTTAACACTAAAACTGTGCTGGCGTTAGCCATCAGCAGCGTTTGTGGGCTTGCCCATGGCGCGGATAATTTGATCATTTCAGAATACGTCGAAGGCAGCAGCAACAATAAAGCCATCGAACTGTATAACCCAACTGCGGGCGTGATTGATTTAAGCCAATACCAATTGCGTTTCTATTTTAATGGCAGCACCAACGTTGGTACGACCATTACGCTTACTGGCTCATTAGCCGCGGGGGCGACGTATGTAGTTGCCGATAACGACGCGTCTGCTGATATTCTTGCACTGACCAATCAACAAAGTACCGCCAGCTTCTTTAACGGCGACGATGCGATTGAACTGACTTATCAAAATCAAGTGATTGATAGTTTAGGTCAAGTTGGTGTCGATCCCGGTGCCGAGTGGGGTAGTGGTGATTTATCCACTCAAGACAACACCCTGCGCCGTAATCCTGAACAGCTAATTGCCGATCCCATCAGTGACGATGCGGTCAGCTTTAGCACTTGGTTAGGTTTTGCGAAGGATGATATTTCTGATCTCGGTAAATTCAGCGCTGGCACGCCAACCGATCCCGTTGACCCGCCACCGAGTTCTTTAGTGTGCGGCGAAGAAGCCACAGCAATTCATGCGCTGCAAGGCGCGGGCGCTGCCAGTCCTCTTAATGGTCAAACCTTAGTGGTTGAAGCGGTTGTCGTCAGTAATCAAGAAGCCGGTCTTAAGGGCATTTTTGTACAAATGGCTGATAACGAAGCCGATAGCGATCCACAAACCTCGGAAGGGGTGTTTGTGTATACCGGCACTGCGCCTACCGCGTATGTGGCGGGCGATCGTATTCGTTTAAAAGCCAAAGTCACTGAATACCAAGGCTTAACTGAACTAACGACGGTATCAGATCATAAGTTGTGTGCCACAGGTCAAGCATTGCCAACGGCGGCTGTGGTGACCTTACCGGTTAACAGCAGTGATGATTTTGAGCCATTTGAGGGCATGCGTGTTCGTTTCAGCCAAGATTTAGTGGTGAACGAAGTCTATAACCTAGGGCGTTACGGCGAGATTTCATTAGGCAGTCAGCGCCACTTTATTGGTACGCAAGTGGCTGCGCCGGGCGCGGATGCGCTGGCAGTGAGCGCGGCTAACCAACGTGACAGTATTTTATTGGATGATGGGTTAACGGCGCAGAATCCTGATCCTGTGCAATTCCCCGCTCCTGGTTTGAGCGCGTCAAACACTGTGCGTGTAGGCGATAAAGCCACATCGCTTACGGGTGTAATGCACTATGGCTTTAATTTATATCGTATTATGCCAATCGAGACGGTGAACTTTGTAGCGGAAAACCCACGTCCAATCGCACCAACATTGAATGATGGCGGTAATCTAAAAGTCGCTAGCTTTAACGTACTTAACTACTTCAATGGCGATGGCCAAGGTGCAGGTTTCCCAACCGCGCGTGGTGCCAATACCCTAAGCGAGTTTGAGCGTCAAAAGGCGAAGATTGTCAGTGCCATGGTGGGCATTAGTGCCGACGTATTTGGCTTGATGGAAATCGAGAACGATGGCTTTGGCGCTAACTCAGCCATTGCTGATTTAGTCGCAGGTTTGAATGCCGCTGTGGGTGAAGCGCGTTACGCTTATATCGCGCCAACAGGCATGAATGCGATTGGCACCGATGCCATCACAGTTGGCTTGATTTATCGTAGCGATAAAGTCACGCCGCAGGGCGCTGCACGCATTCTATCCAGTGCCAATTCGCCATTAGATAGCGATCAAAAGCCCCTATTTGACGACAGTAAAAACCGTCCAATGCTGACCCAAGCCTTTAGCGTGAACGGCAGTGAAGAGGGCGTGGTTGTTGCGGTTAATCACCTTAAATCTAAGGGCAGTGAATGTGCGGGCGATCCTGATCTCAATGACGGTCAAGGCAACTGTAATATCACTCGTACTCGTGCGGCGACGGCTGCAGGTCAATGGATTAGCGAGCAATATCCAGATCAAGGTGTATTGTTGATTGGTGATTTGAACGCCTATGCGAAGGAAGATCCATTAACGGCCTTAGGTAATGCAGGCTTTAGTGAGCTGTTTGCCAAACTTGAAAAACCGAACCCTTATTCCTATGTATTCTCGGCTGAATCGGGTCAGTTGGATCATGCTTTAGCAAACGCTGCCTTGTTAGATAAAGTGGTGGATGTGACTGAGTGGCATATCAATACCGACGAACCACGTGTATTGGATTACAACGAAGAGTTTAAGACGCCTGCTCAAATCCAAGACTTATTCGCTACTGATGCGTATCGCTCATCGGATCACGATCCTGTAGTGATTTCACTCTTGCTCGAAGCGGAAAAAGTCGCGCCAGTGGCCAGTTTCACTCAAGTGGTGAATGGTGCTGCAGTGCAACTGACATCCACTTCAACCGACAGCGATGGACAAATCGTGTCTGCCGAGTGGAGCTTTGGTGATAACACTGTGGCAGTGGGTGAGGTAGTGACTCACAGTTACAGCCAAAGTGGTGAGTATCTGGTCACGCTAACTGTGACTGATAACGACGGCCTAACCCATAGCACGTCGCAAATGGTGACAGTGGTTGCTGATAACGTGAAACAATCACCCGTTGCGCAAATTCAGCGTATCAATTTACTGTTCGTCGATATGTTTATCTCGACTAGCTACGATACAGATGGCGTAATCAAGCAACATAAATGGACGTTCGACAACGGCACCCGCGCTAACGGTCAAGTGGTATTACGCCTTGCCCGCCGTGGACAACACACAGTTGAACTGACCGTTAAAGATAACGACAAGTTAACGGATACCACAACGTTGACGTATCGTTAAGTCAGTCCTTGTATTCCGTTGATTTTAAGTGACGCCAAGCCCGCAGCCGCGGGCTTTTCTTTTTGCCCAAAAGCAAAATAAAGTTGTTGTCAGTTGTGACGCATCAATTTTCATTGTTTCCCCAGTGACTCATCACCTCTTTATTTAACAAGAAGCCTCCCTGAGGGCTCTAACAAAATATCCCTGTTTTAGAAGGTTACAGGTGCAACAATGCCAATCTTAACTAACTCTTCTGCTGTTCGTTTAGCTAAAAAGCTATTGCCCCAAAGTTTACCACAGCTTGAAGTTCAGCCATTTGTTGTCTGATAATTTGAGATACATAAAGTAATGACTACCAAAAAGTAAGGCCTGACCATCAGGGATTTCATAAACCGTTACAGTTGATCAGACTTTGAAGTGATTCTCGGGAGCAAAATCTAGTATTTGGCGTTAGCTTTGGGTTAAAGCGCTTCTGCCCCATTCTTAATTGAAACCAGTAGACTCGTCGTATCAAGCTTGGATATTGACTGACCTTTGTTAATGAGTATTGTTGTGCTTACAGCTATTTGGGAAAAATAAGGTAACAAATCAACAAATAATAATGTGTGATTTTTCTTTGTTTTCTATATGTATAGAACGTTAATTGGGATCTGAGGTGACGGTAAAACAAGAAAGTAATCTGTTGATTTATTGAGCAGTGATAATGCAACAATTCAGCGTAAAATGTTTAGCCATGATTCAACCATGTATGGTTGGGGAGTAGAGCCCCAATGCATTAATCTTTCGTTAATAACAACTGCTGGTGAGCTCACCACTCTATAGTCCATCATCACTTCTGGATTTGATTCCATAATCAAGTTAATACTGATGCCACGATTAGTCGCTATAGTAGTGATTAACGCTGCTGTACTTGTGCATTTTGTGCATCCATTGCCCAAAATTTTTATGTATAGCATTTTTACACTCTCACAAAATGGATCATTCACTCAGCGCCACTGTTATTGGAGATAGGATAAGGACACTTTGCAAAAATTCACTTCAATGTGATAACGGTTAAAATCTATGTGCGCACTATGCCTTTTGGTTTTATTCTAATCAACTAGAGCTTCATTAAAATTTAGGTGTTTTTCTTAAATTTTTGTTAACCTTAGTGTGCTTAAGTAAGGTAAAAACGTAAGTGCTCCATACAACTGATGACCTAAGTAGTCTTCACTACTCATACACTTAAGCTATAATTTTTTAATATCAGAGCTTAAGTATTCGTACTAATTATGTTAATTACTAATACTTTACAACTCTCTCTTTTCGTTTAATATGCGAATTACAATCACTTTTTTATGTAGGATTATGGACCCTCACCGACGATACGCTGTAACTTCATTTGTTGCAGCCATTATCAATAAGCATTGTCTTTCCATTTATTTCAATGAGTTAAGACAAGTATCTACACAATCAAATACACGGCTAATCAAAAAGTTGATAGCAGGTAGTAGATGGTTTGTTCTGAGAATTTCAAATCATACCCCAAGCCCGTTCTGGGAAAGGTCCTTTCGTTATATTCTTTTGTTTTTTAAGAAGATTATTTCATGAGTTGTATCTAAGCTATCTTTCGATATTTAGCTGAGCTCATTGAGTTTCAGTATCAATTGTCTATTCATTTTTTCTTGTTCAACTTAAAGCGGAACCCAGAGCCACGACTATGGAAATTTTTATTCTTATTGGTTTGATTGTGTTAAATGGCTTATTTGCTATGTCGGAAATCGCCATTGTGACTGCTCGCAAGTCACGGCTAACTGCCCTTGCTCATGGCGGTAGCAGCACTGCTAAAGCAGCACTCAAACTGGCAGAAGATCCAACGCAATTCTTGTCAACTGTTCAGATAGGCATAACATCAATAGGGATCTTAAACGGAATATTTGGTGAATCCATCCTCGCCGAACCTTTGTCACTTTGGCTTCAGACTTTTGGTCTAAGTCCAGATTTAACCAACATCTTTTCAACCGTTCTAGTGGTTATCATTGTCACTTATGTGTCAATTGTCATTGGTGAGTTAGTTCCCAAGCGAATTGGTCAAGTTAGTGCGGAAAGGATTGCCTGTCTAATGGCTAAACCAATGGTATTTCTAGCAATAGCAACCAAACCATTTGTATGGATGTTATCCGGTTCAACTCATGCTCTTATGCGTCTAATGGGATTTTCGCATAGACTTGACGACAATGTAACTCAGGAAGATATTCAGGCAATGTTGCAGGAAGGCTCATCTTCTGGGGTGATTGAGCACAATGAACATGCGATGGTTAAAAACGTTTTTCGATTAGATGAACGTACTATTTCTTCATTGATGGTGCCACGGTCTGATATTGTATTTCTCGACTTAAACCTGCCTCTTGATGCAAATCTGCGAACTGTTATGCAGTCTCCTCACTCACGATTTCCTGTTTGTCGTAACAATGTTGATGATATGGTGGGTATTATTTCAGCTAAACAACTCCTTTCACAGTCTATCGCGGGTGAACGTTTAGAACTGGTGGATCTCGTTAAGAATTGTAACTTTGTACCCAACAGCTTATCTGGAATGGAGCTACTTGAGCATTTTCGTACTACAGGCTCGCAGATGGTGTTTGTTGTTGATGAATATGGTGATTTGAAAGGGCTGGTAACGCTTCAAGATATGATGGATGCACTGACTGGTGAGTTTTTTCAGGAAGATGTGAATGATCAGATGGTGATAAAAAGGGAAGATGGCTCATTATTACTGGATGGTCTAATCCCTATTTTTGACCTAAAAGACGCTTTAGGTATAAAGCAACTGCCAAATGAAGAGGATGGGCGTTATCAAACGCTAAATGGATTTTTAATGTATGAATTAGGGAAAATACCTCAAACCACAGATATTGTTGAAGTTGCAGGTTGGCGACTCGAAATTATGGATATGGACGGTAAAAGGGTAGATAAAGTCCTTGCTCAAATGTTACCTGATGTTGATTCTTCAGAAGAATCTATATTTGTTGATTGATAAATTCAAAAGCATAATAGTTGTCAGCTTTAGTGCAAAAAACACGTCTAAAGAGCGACCAACTAAATCTGCTCGGTGAGTCGAGCATTAGCCATAAATTTCCTCATGGTTGTTTTACTAAAAATCGTGCCCGTGAATCACTCTACATCAGACTGATTCACGATATCCCCAATGCCCCGTTTGCAGCTATTCTGGGGCGCTTTTTTCCCTTGAGATGAATCAAATCTTTATAGAATTGATTAATGTCCCTGTTATGCCTATTCCGACTAGTAATATCGAGAGTTGATTAATTTACAGTCAACAGAGACGTTACTAATAGAATAGCTAATCCGAATCTGACTAAGCAGAGTGAATTATCTAACAAGGTTTTGTCCAAAAGTATGTTACGTATGCCTTTTAAACCTACAGGTTACGCGAATGCTCGAAAGGTGAGCCGTGGTGATTTGCGATACGACAGTTCGCCCTCCATGGCTCTCGTTCATAAACTTAGAATCCCTAGGCTTCTATTCACCCTGTCGACGAGCAATACGATGGCAAGCTTATATGAGTAGGTCAAACCAATATGCGCTCCACGATTTAAAATGGCTGGCCTAATTTATTGCCCATCATTTTTTATCGGTCATTTTAATTAGTTTTTATTGGCAATATATATCTATTAAAGCTATATCATTTAGTTTTTCACTTAGTCGCTTGAGACACTAAAAAATGAATTCTGAAGTTTTGAAGTATGTAAACGAGCATCAGCTTTCGTCTGTAATGAATAAAACAAAGTGGTGCGAGCTTGAAAAGGCATTAAATGGATCTGAAGACTTTATTCCCTATGTGCGATACAAATTGATTTATGATGAAAACCCTAATGCAGGTTTTACTGCCGTGTGGTGGCACGAGTTACTTGAAATAGCAGAAACCATTGAGTGGTTAGAAGTTGATCCATTCAAAAGAGAATGGCTAGGCAGATTAGTGGCGGATCGAGTGACGGACTTTTCTGATGTTGTAAGCGCACAATTAGCCCAATATTCAATTCCTTATTCGATAGAAAATGGTATGTTTCGGATTTGGGGTTATCTGAGGAGGGATGAATCTCCAGAATTTATCTAACTGAAGAGTTTTATCTCTGTAAGTTACTTATTTTCAAGCTAAAATCACTCAAAACTGAGACCGAAATACTGATTGTTGGGATTGGACATAGAGAAACAAGACAATAAAAAAGTGCTTTATTTTTCAATAAAGCACTCATTTTAAAGCGACTCAAGCCCTCGTTAACCTACTGAACGCACTATTGATCAAAGTACCGATTAGAGTACCGATCAAAGTACTATGTAGAGTGGCCAGCCGAGGAGGCCGACGAGACCTTCCTTGTGTTCGAATCTTTCTAAGCGTTCGGGTGAAGCGTCGCTGAGTAATAGTTCGCGGTAGCTTTTCGCAAAGTGCAGGGTACGCAGTAGGGCGGGGGCAAAGTTTTTGCCGAGATCTTTACTGATGGTTTCAGCGAGTTCTGCGGGTAATTCTGCTAACGCTTTCTGGGTTTCCAATTCGATATGCTCACGGGTAAACCATTCCTCTTTTAAGGTGATTTTGCCGATACGCTTTTTCAAATCCTGTCTGACTTTGGCGCCATCAAACAACAATCGATACAGTACCGCTTCGGCTAATACACTCTCTAGATTGAGAAAATCTAGCGGATCATAGCTCGATTGCGCGTAAAACTGTGCCAATAGGGCCGCAATCGACTGTTGGCGTTGGTGTTCAAGCAGGGCATCTTGATAGGCTTCATAGCCTAACCATTCTTCCGCATCGGGCGGGCTGGACACTTGTTCGAGCAAGAACTTGTCGACATCACCGTACAGTGACTTGCCGTTGATGAGTTTATGCTTGCTGACAGTGCTGAGCATGCTCCAGCCTTTTTGAAAGCATTTGACTACGCCATCGGCGGTGATCAACAGGCGTATCGCCTGCTGTGGGTTTTGGTTTGATAATTCCATCAAACCAAGACTCACCACACCAATGACATCGTGCGCCGCTTGTTCGAGCAGGTGCATTTTATACTTGTTGTAAAACTTATCGGCCAGTTTGAGGCTCATCAAAATGGCTTTGGATTTGATTTGTGACAGCTGTTCACCGCTCAGCGTTTCGTCTGCTTGGCCTTGGATCAATACCTTGCTCAGGTAGGGTCCTTGATCTACATCACGCAGTACCAGTTGCATCAAATAATTCCTTAATCCAAAAAGCTAAACATATCATCGACTTCAGCGTATTCATCCGTCACTTGGTTTTTCTCTTTGGCTTGAATAACCAGCTCGTTGACAAACTTGCTGATGATCATTTCCCAACCTGAGCTTTCGTTTCGCAGCAGACTCTTAATGGCTTTTTCAACATCGGGCGCGAGCTCGTGGATCAAGGCCATTAGGCTGCGTGGGTCGTCTATGCTGAGGCTGTGTGCATCTTCACTAGCGACGCGGCTGTCATAGCCGATGGTTTCAGTGTCTTCTTCGTCATCGTAGAGATCTGTGTAGCCGTCTTCATCTTCATGTTTTTCGCCTAACATCATTTCGATGAAAGGGATCGACAGGTAGAAGAGGCCCGCTGGATCTTCGGCGATACATTCTAAAATCGCAGTTTGCTTTTCTTCGCTATCTTGGATGCGAATTAAATAGGTTAAAAAATCAAAGGTATGCTGAATAAGTTCTTCGGCATTGTTTTTGATTTTTTCTTCCCAGTACAAAGGTTGCTGACAGACGATGTCGCGAATTTGTTCTGGGGTCATGAGTTCAGACATGATCGAAGGACAAGAGATATCATGATGACTGTTGATTTGGGTCAGCGTGACGATATCCATGTGTTCGATAACTTCGACTAATTGCTCATCGCTCATGGTATTTGCAATGATTTCAAAGCGTTTGCTCGCTTGTTTTGGCTCTACGTCCGCCAACTCTTTAATTTCGGCGACGGTAATCTCAATGAGACTAGTGTTCATTAGCGGTCCTCATCATCGTAGTGATCGTAGTAGCCATCTTCCTCTTCGCCTTCATCATCGTCGTCGTTATCTGAGGTGCCAACATAATCGTTGTCATCATCTTCATCGTCGTGATGCTTCGCTGCTGGCGTTGCTTTACCTTGAGTTTCAAGTAAATACAGTACGGCGCAGCTTTCAATCAGTAAGGTTTCCGAGTAACCACGCACGGCTAACACTAAAGGTAAATCAGCATTGTTAAAGCCAATCGTGACTTTAAACTCATCCCACTCGGGTTGAGTAGCCGTGTTTATCCAATGTGCCCACTTGAGTTTGGCTTCGGCGGGAAATTTAATTCGACCGTAAAGCGCGACAGGCAGGTACTCAGGCACAGTATCGAGCATCTTAGGATCGGCTTCTAACACCTTTTTGATTTGGCTAGTAAATTGCTCTAGCGCTTTAGGTGTATCGGGATCGTCGTAGGACTCGATATTGTCGTAGGCATTATTTTTAAGCTCATTAATGCGTGAGATATTCAGTTTTTTGACCATTTGACACTACTCTAGAAAACGCTCAAGGATAAAATTGATCCCACAGCTCGCGCATGGCGCTCGCGGGATCGGTCACTATGACGTTATTGAAATCTTTGATAAACGCGTTACGTCGCTTAGGATCGGACAACACATCATAAGCATTTTTAACGCGTTCAAGTTGTACGGCGGCTTGCTGCTTTTCCTCTTCCGAGGCGCCTAACAACTTGTCGGGATGATATTTGTTTGACAGCCGTCGATAGGCTTTTTTAATGTCGTCTTCTTTGGCACTGGGTTTTATACCAAGCACACTAAAGTGGTTAATCATACTTGTACCTGCAGGCGATGGGGCTGATATCGCGAGATAAAAAGGGTTTGACTCTGATTATCTTTAAATTCGTGGAATTATGATTAGTCAGCCGTGGATGATAGCAGAAATCCCCACTCAGCGGCAAACGCGCGAGCAGGAATTTGTGCTTTAGTGAAGGGTTAAAAATCCTTTAAACTTTAATCTGTTGTGGCGCATGGATTAAGTCTACCGCTATGCTGTTGAAATCCGGTTACCTCGCCAGATTGACAGCTAACTTAACCTTGTTTTTAGGCGAGATAATGGCCCTCGATTAAGGGCAATATTTTAGCGCCGAACAGTGCCGAATCCTCGCTAAACTCACTCACACAGAGCTAACCCACACTCGCTTCAGGCACGTTCGGCTGAGTTAACGCCGTAACCGCTAAGTCAGACTAGACACTAAACGCAGGTTCATTCCAAGGGTGAGCATTTGTTTTTGTTCTCGCTGTAAATCTTTCATAAACAAGCTGATTTTCCGCTTATGGCTTGGTAGTACTAGCATGAGTCCATCGGGGATCACTTTAATATGATCTAAGGTCAGCGTCTTAGCGATACGGCCAAGATTGAGCAAGACAGCGAGCCTAAGCAGGCTGAGTAGGCGATTGAGCGTGAGCTTATGGTTGGGATCGAGTTCAGCGAGCATTAATTCGTTAGGCTTTTTTCTGTGGTTGGTGATAAGTCGTGCTAAATCCAGCTGCAAGGCTTCGCTAAACCCAGGTAAGTCACTGTTACTGATAATGTAACCGCCGTGTTTGTGCAGGGATTTTGAATTAATGTGTAATCCGATTTCATGTAAAGTCGCGCTATAGGCGAGCAAGCGCGCATGGGGCCTTAATTGCCATTCGTCGGCGACCTGTTCAAACAAGGCCATCGCAGTGTCGCGTACCTTAGCGGCGTGGGCCATATCGATATGATAAAGCTGGGCAATACTGTCGACGGTGCGGTGGCGAATATCCTGATATTGACCAATCTTTGCCAGTTCATAGAGTACGCCTTCACGCAGTGCGCCTGGGCTAAACTCAAGTTTTTGAATTGGTAAGCGCCTAAAAAAGCTGATCAAAATGGCAAGTCCGGCGGGCACTAAGGGAATGCGTTTATCATCGACGTTGGCAAATTGGATTTGGCTAATATGGCCACATTTGATCAACTTGATTTTGAGCTGTTTGAGTCGTGGCAGCGTGATGGTTTCATCGCCGTGCTCTTCTTGAATTGCTTCGCAGATGGCTTTCACTGTGCCTGAGCTACCCAAGGTGAGTTCCCAGCCGCCCGCGAAATATTCCTTTGAGAGCGATGCGAACTGCTTATCGGCGGCACTTTGGGCATCGCGAAATGAGGCAGGGGTGATGAGCCCATCAATAAAGAAACGCTCATTAAAACTCACACAACCGCAGCGCAGGCTAGATAATTGAGTTGGGGTATTTTTCTGGCCGATCACCACTTCGGTAGAACCACCACCGATGTCGATGACTAAATTACTTTTCCCTAGCACTTGGCTTTGTGCAATACCGTTATAAATCAAACGCGCTTCTTCATGGCCCGAAATGACCTCCACCGGATAGGGCATGATGGCGAGTGCAGCCTCGATAAATTGATCGCGGTTTTTGGCAATTCTCAGAGTGTGGGTGGCGACTAATCGTACTTGAGCTTGGTCGAGATTGGAAAATCGTTGGTTAAAATCCCGTAGGCAATTGAGCCCACGTTCTATGGCGTCATTGTCGAGAATATTTTGCGCATTGAGCCCAGTGGCGAGCTGAACCTGTTGTTTTTCTTTATGTAAAATCTGCAAACTGCCATCTTGCTCGCGGGCAATGACCAGATGAAAACTGTTCGACCCCATATCGATGGCGACAAAGTGGCGCGATTTAGAGTTTGCGAGTACATTGCTGGGCGTAGCGTGTGACTGTGTGTGCGAATATGTGGTTACCAATCGGATTATCCTTAGGCAATCAAAGCGATATAAAGCCAGCGATTAGCTGGCTTTGGCCCGTAACTCAGGTGTTATGTCAGGCTGAGTTTTCACTTCTCGCTCAGCGTCACCCTCATGGGTGGACATACGTAAGGCATTAAATTCTTGCAGTTGGCGCTTCTCATAATTAATCAGATATTGATAAATGGCAATTTGAGAACGCACTTTTCGTTTGTTACCGCGATTTCGATAAGGATTACTTTGTTCCTTGTTGATGACACGCGCTTTAGTGTTGTCATTGAATTGTAAGGATAAAATATCCATTATCATCTGTTTTAGGCGCAGATCATAAATCGGCACACTCACTTCGACGCGATTATCTATGTTGCGGCTCATCCAGTCGGCGGAGCAGATAAAGAGTTTGTTCTCACCGCCCGCGTGGAACAGCATTACCCGCGAGTGCTCTAGGAATCGGTCGACGATACTGTAGACTTCGATGTTGTCGCTGATCCCGGGTATTTGCGGAATAAGTGAGCACATGCCGCGAATGAGTAACTTAATTTTGACCCCAGCGGCTGAAGCCTCATAGAGTTTTTGGACCAAAGATTCATCGAGTAAGTTATTTAGTTTTAGGGTAATCGCCGCCTTCATATGGCTTTGGGCATTGACGATTTCATTATCAATCAAGTGACTCAGTTTTTGTCTGGCATCGTAGGGCGACACAATTAAATGCTGGAAATTATCGCGGCGATACGGATGCTCAATTAAGTCAAACACTTGCTCCACTTCACGGGCAATTTCTTGATTAGCGGTGAATAGCGACAAGTCGGTGTAGACCCGCGCCGTGCCTTCGTTAAAGTTGCCTGAGCCGACGTGACAATAGAGTTTGATTTCCCCTTGTTCCTCACGGCCAATTAAACACAACTTGGAATGCACTTTTAAGCTGGTGATACCGTGGTGAACTTTGACGCCCGCTTCGGCCAAGATGCGGGTCCATTCGATGTTGGATTGCTCATCGAATCTGGCCCTGAGTTCAATGACGGCGGTGACTTGTTTGCCGTTTTTCACTGCATCGATAAGCGATTGCATTACATGGGATTTTTTCGCCACTCGATATAAATTAATTCGAATAAAGCGCACCGCCGGATCGTAGGCCGCTTGGCGCACCATTTCGGTAAAGTGGGAAAACTTATGGTACGGATAGTTGAGCATGATATCGCCCATCCGAATCGCATCGAAACTGTTGGCACTGCGGCCAAAACCTGCACTATTGAGCGCCGGTAGTTTTTCGTTTTCGAGGTAGTCGCGGCTCGGGTTGGGGAAGGCGATAAAGTCTTTAAAGCTGTGGTAACGCCCGCCTGGGATCAAACATTCGGTCGAGCTGATGTTCAGGTTTTCTTTGAGCATCACCAACATGTGTTCAGGCATTTCTTTGTCATACACTAAGCGCACAGGCTCTGCAGTAAGACGTTTTTTCAATCCCTTGGTCATTTTCTCAAGCTGGGTTTGTTCAAGCTCGTCAGTGATATCAAAATCGGCATCGCGGGTTAACTTCATCGAATACACTTCGATAGCATCGTACTCGAAGAAGGGACCAAAGAGTTCATCTACGCAGTGGCGAATAATATTATCTAATAAAATCAGATATTTTTTCGCTTTACTCTTTTCGGCTGGGAGTTCGATAAATCGCGGTACATTTTTAGTCGGCACTTCGACTAAGGCGTATTGGCGGCGAGCTTTAGTGAACAAACACACACACAAATAGGTGGCGTCGTCGTTGATTTGCTTGATCAGATCGCGATTATTATTGACCATAAGCGGCGCGATATGGCGTTTGAAATGGTCTCTAAAATGCTTTTTCAGCCAGTCGCTGTGGAACTCACTTAATTGTTTCTCATTGATTAACAAAATATTACGACGCACAAGTTCGCGCATTAAATCCGTGTATATGCCATCGAACCTTTCTTGCAATGCCATCACTTTCGATTGGATCTTGGCCATTAAATGGCGGCTATTACTGCGACCTTCCTGCAGGGATGACAGCAAAATGGAGCGTCTGACCGCAGCCACACGCACCCTAAAAAACTCATCCATGTTATTGGAAAATATCCCTAAAAAGCGCACTCGCTCCACTAAGGGAACATTGTGATCGCAGGCTTCTTGCAATACCCGCTCATTAAAAGACAACCAAGAGAGTTCTTTATCAATCGAAAGTTTATCGGTATTCGGGGACACTGCACAGCTCCTTTAAGCAAGCGTCATGGCGCAATATACAATAGCATTCATCCGTCGTTGTGCAATCAGATTTACTGCCGACAAGTGAAGGAATTTCAATGATAAATATTGCGTACACGCCAAAATCAGTCTGGGATTTATCTGGGATAAAGATACGAGGGAAATATGTCAACTTGATGACGAGTGTGACAGAAATATGACCTTATGATGATCATCTTGGATTGAGCTTAAATTCTGTTCGCGTTACTGCGATTTAAGTCTTGAGAAACTGTGCAAGCGCGGCTTACTGGAGGATAAATCCGTCAGTGTTAACTCCTTGGGCATTATCGCAAACTATGTTATCTTGCTCGGCTTTTTTATCGCGGGAGTAAAAGGTATGTTTGTTGGATTTGATTATGGTAGTGCTAACTGCGCCGTAGGGATCATGCTGGATGATGGTGTGCAGTTATTGGCGTTATCAGAGCAATCAGCTTATTTGCCTTCGACCTTATACGCGATGGACAGGGAACTGATCGCCGAGGCGGTTTATCGTGGCCTTCCCACTGAATTAAAAGCCGATTACGCCAAAAAGCGCGCCGCGCAATTGAGTCGCGCCCGTATGGTGCGCCATGAGTTAGATCTCGATGCCGATGTTCAGGCTGTATTTGTTGGCGAGCAGGCGGTGAGCGCGTATTTAGAAATGCCGGAGGAGGGATTCTATGTCCGTTCGCCAAAATCCTTTTTAGGCGCGACAGGGCTTAGACCCGAACAAGTGGCCCTGTTTGAAGATATTGTTACCTTGATGATGCAGCACATTAAAGTGCGCGCCGAATCTGTGTTAGTTGAAAAAGACCTTGTGAAACAGGGTAGCACTGCGATGATCACCCATGCGATTATTGGTCGTCCGGTGAACTTTCAAGGCATAGGCGGTGAAGAGAGTAACCGTCAGGCCGAAGCTATTTTGACCTTAGCGGCAAAACGCGCGGGTTTCATCGACGTTGATTTTCTGTTCGAGCCGTTAGCGGCGGGGATGGATTATGAAGCGACCTTGACCGACAACAAAACGGTATTGGTCGTCGACGTTGGCGGCGGTACAACGGACTGCTCCGTGGTAAAAATGGGACCCGCCCATAAACAAAAAGCGGATCGCAGTGAAGATTTCCTCGGTCACAGCGGCCAGCGGATCGGCGGTAACGATCTTGATATCGCCCTTGCAATGAATGCCTTTATGCCGCACTTTGGTTTAGGTTCCTTGATGATCAATGGCAAACCTATGCCCAGTAAAACCTTTTGGAATGCGGTTGCAGTGAATGATATTAGCGCCCAGCGAGAATTCAGTACCTTAAGTAGCCGTAAATTGATTGATGAATTGGTTAAAGAAGCCGAGCAGCCACAGTTACTGAAGCGATTGTTAAAGGTGCAACAGCAGCAGTTAAGTTATCAACTGGTTCGCCAAGCCGAGCGTGCGAAAATTGCACTGTCAGATACCGATAATACTGATGTTAATCTGGATTTCATCGAAGCTGCGCTGCACGCGGGTGTGAGTCGTGAATTGTTTGAAAATGCCATTGAGCCGTCGCTGACGAAAGTGGAAGCCCTGATGCACCAAGCGCTCGCGCAAGCGGCAAAAACTTTGGCAGCAACAAATGTCGCGGTAAACCGCTCAGCAACAGAGGATTTATCCGCTGAAGCAGAGTGCAAACCCGATGTGATTTACGTGACGGGGGGGACGGCACGAAGCCCTGCGATTTATGCAAAAATCGCTGGTATTTATCCCGATATTCCGGTCGTGGTCGGCGATCACTTTGGCTCAGTGACAGCCGGATTAACCCGCTGGGCACAAAAGCTATTCGCTACGCATTAATATATAAGCGCTAACATATAAGCACTAATGTAAAAGGATGTATGAATGAAAACTCTGTTGAAGTGTGCGTTTGCGGCCTCTGTAGGTTTATTGCTTGCGGGTTGTGGTGACGATGTGGGTAAGGTGAGCTTAGGGCTTTTTACCACTAAAGATGTGATTATTGATGCTAAAAACGATCCTAAAATACCTGGGGTGACTTGCCATATCAGTCGTATCGAAGCCAATTTAGATTTTGCTGATCCGTCCGATATGGGGATCAGTTGCCGTCAAACTGGGCCAATTACTGCGGCCGATCTGGCGAAGATAGACATGGGAAAACACGGCGAAGTGATTTTCACTGAATCCCTGAGTATTTTATTTAAGTCATTAAAAGTGCGTAGAATTTACGATGCGCAAAATCAGACTCTGTTGTATTTGTCCTATTCGACGAAAGAGACCAATGGCAGCCATAAACATGCGCTCTCAACAGTGCCGCTTTATGGCTCTGCGGCTTGGGTCGATCCTGCATTAAGTATTGGAACGAAAGCGAATTAATCGCTGTAGAGTTTATGGTTTAGCGGTTTATTTGCGATAAGCATAATGATATTGCAGTAAACATTCGTATTTGTGTCAGTATCGATAAGAGAAGGGGCGGAATATTTATTCCGCCCCTTCTTTATATTCAGCTAGCACTTAGCACATTAAATATCGTTACTTAGCTTTGGCCGCCAATACAGCGTTAAAACGTTCAAACCCAGCACTGAGATCGGCGATTAAATCAGCGGGATCCTCTAAACCAATATGTAAACGGATCAAAGGTTTGCTCGCATCCCATTGAGTTGCTGAGCGGATTTTTTCAATACCGAAAATGCCGAGGATTAAACTCTCGTAGCCGCCCCAAGAAAAGCCCATCTTAAAGTGACTCATATTTTCAACCAGTGCGGTGACGGCATCGGCATCGCCCTGTTTTAAGATAAAGGAGAACAAGCCGTTGGAGGCACTAAAGTCGCGTTTAAAGAATTCGTGCCCAGGGCATGTCTCGAACGCGGGGTGACGCAGATGATCGACTTCTGGCCGGGTTTTCAACCAGTTGGCTACTTGCAGTGCATTTTTTTCATGCTGCGCCATACGCACGCCTAAGGTACGTAGGCCGCGGGCAGCAAGGTACACATCGTCTGGCGATGTGGTTTGTCCCATTAAATAACTGTGTTCACGTAATTGTGGCCAGTATTTTTCGTTGGCCGTGGCCGTGCCTATCATCACATCCGAGTGACCGACGATATATTTGGTCGCCGCTTGAATTGAGATATCTACACCCATTTCAAAGGGTTTGCTATTGATGGGCGAGGCCCAAGTATTGTCCAGCATAGTGATCAGCCCATGCTCGTGGGCGATGCGGCACAAGGTCGGTACATCTTGCACTTCCATGGTGATGGAGCCCGGAGACTCTAAAAACAGTACCTTAGTATTGGGGCGAATGAGGTCGCGAATGCCTGCGCCAATCAGCGGATCGTAGTAAGTGGTTTCGATACCAAAACCGCCGAGAATATGGGTGCACAGATCCCGCGTTGGCTCATACACGCTATCAACCATTAACAGATGATCGCCCGTTTTTAAAAATGACAGTAGCGCCGCACTGATCGCCGCAGCGCCAGAAGGATACAGCGCCGTACCGACGCCACCTTCTAGTTCGGCAATCGCGGCCTGAAAGGCAAAATGGGTTGGGGTGCCACGGCGGCCATAAAACATCTCGCCATTGGTTTTATTTTTCGCGGCGTGGCGCATTTCATCCATGGTTTCGAAGACGATAGTCGAAGCGCGAAAGACGGGCGGATTGATCACGCCTTTGGTCCATTTTTTGTCTCGACCTAAGCTGACGATTTGGGTGGCTTGATGATGTTTATCTGTCATTGGATCATTACCTTGGCATTTAGGTTGAACGAAGAGGTTGAACAATTTGGGAGAATAATTGGCGTTTCTTATCGATTGTTATGGCGGTCATCTTAGCATCTACCCGCATAAATGACAGGAGGCGCGTGATGAGTTTGGCTCATGTTATTGGCCTCCTGTATTTTAGCTATTGAGATTATGACGTAGGGCTTAAAAGCTGTAACACGCTTAATTTAAAGGTAAGGTGACAAGGATATCCACACCATTATGTTCGCTGCGATTACGGGCAAGGATTTGTCCTTGGTGGAACTCGGCGACCAATCGCGCGATATACAGACCTAAGCCTAGGTGGGGTTTATCTTGGGCTTGATTTATCCGCACCGACACCATGGAATCGAAAATCTGCTCCGACATATCAATGGGCAGTTCAGGCCCTAAGTTACTGATAAGCAGAGTTGCTTGCTTACCCACTTGGGTGAGCGTGACTTCGATAGCACTGTCTTTATGGCAAAACTCAATGGCGTTGGCGATAAGTTTGTCCATTAACTGGGCGATATATTCTGGCACCCCTTGCATCATCAGTGGTTGCTCGGGCACTTTCACACTAAAGCCTTGTTCTGGATAGGTCATTTGATAACCTTGCATACAACCGCTGACCACTTGTGAGAGTGGGAATTTAGTGATATCGGCCTGCGTTAAACTCTGTTCTAAGCGTGTTGCCTCGCTCATGTTATTTAAAATCATGCTTAAGCGGCTGACACCTTCTTGGGCGCGGTCGACATATTTTTGCGTGTCTTTATCTAAGGTCTGCAGGTTTAAATGCTCAAGGGATGAACGCACCACAGCCACGGGCGTACGCAACTCATGGGACAGGCGCGACGACATGTTTTCTAGATAGTGAGTGTACTGACCCAGTCGCCCCACAATGCTAGAGAAGCTACGGGACAGATCGCCAATTTCATCCCGAGCCTTCGACGGTTTGAGGTGATTACGCACACGGCCTTGGCTATCGATGGCGTTTTCGGCTTCATCGCGCAATTTACGGATGCGGTTAGAAATACTCGAGGCGAAGAAGAACAGCGCCAAGGTGCCCATACTCATTATGGTCAAAATCACGTTAAAGAGCTTTTCTAGCGCTCGGTTACGTAGAGTTCGAATACCGTGGGTGGTTTCTTCGGCGACGACGGCACCCATCACATTGTTATCAATCCAAATGGGGCTCGCAGCGGCGAGTACCACAGCTTTGTTGTCTGGGGTTAACCGCCAAGTCGAACTTTGCTGACCCGCGAGGGCTTTTTGGATATGACTGCCGTCAAGCTCGGTGGAATCTTGCAAGGAATCAATAAAGTCTTTGGGCGGTTTTGTGAGAATTTTATAGTACAGCGGATGCAGATAATCACGCTTGAAGGTATCCCACAGCGCGGTGCTCTTTTCATCTTCTAAGGTGCGGGTCCATACACTGTCATTAGCGCGAATGTCGCCGGATTTTGCCAGTACGCGACCGTGTTTATCGACCACCCAAATACGTGAGCTATAGTGGCTCATGCCTTTGATAATACTTTCAATTTCCGGTGATGGTACCAGCACAGTGCCGAGATTGTCGACCGTATCTAAAGCTGAGGTGCCGACAACTGCAGCGACATCACGGTATTTGCTGTCGTTGACATCGGCAATGGCAAATCCGAGTTTGCTGCCGACCATGTCTAAGGGAATACGCAGCTCGACATTGTAGCCCACATCTGTCGTCGCCCATTGTCCTTGGATGCGCACCTCTGGTGTGACGGGCACAGTTTGCTTAGGATTAGCGGGTAATTCGAAGGCGCTGATCCAGCCGGGTTGAGTCGTGGCAACGATATAGCGTTTGAATTTATTGTCGGGCGCGAGTGTCGCAATCGAGAGATGATCGTTTCTATCGACACTTAGGGCATTTTTACCCCGCAGTACCACTGTTGGATCAATGACTTGAAAAAAAGCATACAGATAACCATCGTATTGTCCGACCATGTGGGTAAAGCTTAAGGTCAGGGGGGCGTTCGGATCGGCACGCATAATTTGGTGCGCCTCACCGTATTGGATAAATCTGTGCTGATATTCCTGCCATTCGTTGAGTTTGCCGTCGAGCAAAATCGCCCCCGCCAGTGGATAGGCGTATAGATCGCGGCTTTTTTCCACTTGCTTTAAAAAACTTGCTTGCCCATCGAACAATTTCGGCCGCTCGTGCAGCGCGGTGGCCAGTGCTTGAGTGGTGCCTTCTAAGGTGCGTTCTTGGCCGTGGCGAAGATATTTTTCCATTTCCCACACATATTGGTACCCCAGCCAAGGTAGGCAGAGCAAGAACAGGCTAAGGCCGATGACTTTAGTGCGTAGACCAAAGGGGAAACGTGTCATAAGTTAGGGATCAGCATTAATGGGTTTAAAAGTTCATTCATCCAAGGTTATCTGGTTCAACGCCGCGCGCTTAAAGGTTGGTTAAGCCATAGATCAGGCTAAGCTGTCCCAGCGATAACCCATACCATAGACAGTATCAATACAATCAAACTCTGGCGCGGTAGCGATAAACTTTTTGCGAATACGTTTCACATGGGAGGTGATAGTGCTGTCATCGACAAAGATTTTAGCCTCTTGCATTAATTCATGGCGACTGCGTACATGGCCTGGATGTTTGGCTAACGCATGCACCATCCAAAATTCGGTCACGGTAAGCTCGATTGGTAACTGGTTCCAATAGACTTGCATGCGGTTGGCATCAATGGTCAGTGGGCCACGTTCGAGCAGATTTTCCTGCGCCGTTTGGCTGGCCGCAAGTTCAGATCGTCGAAACAATGCGGCTAAGCGTGCGGTTAAATGGGGAAAACTCACTTCTTTACTCAAGTAATCATCGGCGCCTAAACGCAGGCCACACACAGTATCAAAGTCACTGTCACGGGCGGTTAAAAAGATGATCGGCAGCGTGCTCGACATGGCGCGCAATGACTGACATAGCATAAAGCCGCCGTCAATTTCATTACCTAAGCCGATGTCGATAATGGCTAAATCTGGTAAACGGGTATTAAAGGCTAGCATGGCCGATGGTCTGTCGGCGTAGGTTTGCACGCTGTAACCGTGTTGTTGCAGCACGTCCTTGTAATTCTCGCGAATGGCCGCTTCATCTTCCACTATGGCGATACGCTTCATAGAGCCGTATTCCTATTGACTTGGGGGAGTAAGTTTTCGTGACTATACAGGATTTTACCCGAGAAAAAAGGCCACAAATGCAATTGCCATTTTGTTGCCACAATTGATAGTTGTATTGCCATTTTCCATCCCTGCTCATGCCATTCCACTTGTGTTTAATAGCCCCATTCAGTTTTGTACCCGTTTGACCTGATGTGGTGTTGAGTGGATTGCTTCAGGTACGAGTCCAAGCTCAGCTAATAATCAAAAAGGAATGAGATGATGAAAAAGACACTAATTAATCTATTGGTTTTGAGTTTATTAAGCGCACCTGTAGCCAGTGTGTCGGCGCGGGTTTCACTGCAAAATCAAGTGATAGGACAAGACCTCACCCTAGAAAATGATGCCTATGCAAGCGGTATCGCGATGGATGACGAATACGCAAGCGAGGATGAACAACCCGAAGCCCTAATTGGCCTCGGTGGTGGAGCCTTAGTAGGGGCGTTAGTCGGTGGTCCAGTGGGGGCCATTATTGGTGCGTTCACAGGCACCTTAATTGGCAAATCGGTCAGCGATACAGACACATTGCATGTTCAGCAAAGACAGATCCATTTGCAAGAGTCCCAGTTATCCGAGTGGAGTGTAAAACAGCAAGCCGCCGAAAAACGGGCGAGCGAATATACCAAGGCGCAGCAAGAGCTTGATGAGTTGCTGTCAGCGCAACGTCAATTGCTCAGTGAACTTGCTTTGGGGCTTAGCGTACAGTTTCGTACCGGTTCCTCTGAGGTTGAATCGCATTTTTTGCCCCAATTAGATGATGTGGCTGAGGTGATGAATTTGTCACCAGAACTCAATCTTGAGCTGAAGGGTTATGCCGACCGCCGTGGTGATGAGAGTTACAACCAAGCCCTTTCTGAGCAGCGTCTACTGGAGGTGCGTGGCTACCTGATTAAGCAAGGCGTCACTGCCGAGCGTATGACCACTCAAGCCTTTGGTGCTTTATCGCCTTTGAAAGCCGACCAAGACAGAGAATCGGATGTGTTCGACCGCCGCGTGACATTAACACTACAGCCTCATTTGGCCTTGACGGCCAGGCATGCTGCTGACTAGCGGTCAATTTAAGTAGTCCATTTTACGTCGTTCATATTAATGACGACCAACATCAGTTCATATTTGTTAATAGAGGAAGCCTTTGTGATGATCACAGGGAAAAGGGTACAAGAAGTGAGTGAAGCGGTAGCGGTATTGCTGATCAGCGCCGCCGTGTGTTGGGGTTTTCCCTTTGTGGCATTGGCTTCGCCGAATAGTACCGGCACATTATCTGTGCCACAGAATATGGCTTCGGCATTGGTCGGGCAAAATAGTGCTCACAGAACGGCAGAGTCACACATCATTAATTACGATGATATTACGCAGGGGCTGTTGCTTTATCGCCAGCCGAGCGGTGCTTGGGTGCCATCTTTGCCGCTCGATACACAAGTGTCGATGCAAGTCTCTGGCTTAAGTAATCGCGTGAGCGTGAAACAGGTTTTTCGCAACAACACTGAATTTGTGTTGAATGGGCAATATTTGTTCCCGCTGCCCAATGAGGCTGCGGTGGATTCGTTGCGATTACATATAGGCAAGAGAGTGATCGAAGGGCAAATTCATCCTAAGGCCGATGCCAAGCAGATTTTTGAGCAAGCGAAAGCTGAAGGCAAACGTGCCAGCTTAGTGAGCCAAGAGCGCCCTAATATGTTTACGACCGAAGTCGCAAACCTAGCACCTCAAGAGGAGCTGATTGTAGAAATCAGCTATCAGGAGACCATTAAATATGAAGATGGTTTGTTTAGTTTACGTTTTCCGCTGGTGGTCGCGCCCCGTTATATTCCGGGATTAACATCGGATTCAAGTGCTAGCGATTCACATGATCCTATGGCACAGGTGCGCCAATCAAGCCGAGTGACAAGTTCGCAGGTGTTTGATGCTGACCGGATTGTGGCACCTGTGCGGGACGGCGCCAGTGGACGCGATCCTGTGCTGAAGGCAGACATTCAAGTCTTACTTGCAAAGGGGGTTGATAAAGCGTCCATTGAGAGTCCTTACCATGACATCAAACTCAAGCAAGACAACAGCGGCGCGGTCGATGTATCGCTGGCGCAACGTGTGCCCGCTAATCGTGATTTTGTGCTGCAATGGCGAGTAAAGCAGGGCACGAGCCCAATGGCTTGGGTGTTTAATCAGCAAGGTAAAACCCATAAGCTCGATGGCGAAAATTTGTCTCAGGATACACTTGAGACAAGTAAAACTAGCGGCGTAAATGATGATAGTTACAGTCTCGTCATGGTGTTGCCTCCTAAGGTTGAAAAGAGTACTCAGCCGAGTTTGTCCCGTGAATTAATTTTAGTGATTGATACTTCGGGCTCTATGGCGGGGGATTCTATCGTTCAAGCTAAAAATGCACTGTTATACGCGTTAAAAGGACTGAAGCCGGAGGACAGTTTTAACATTATCGAATTTAACTCCAGTTTGTCTCAGTTCTCTGCAGTGCCATTGCCGGCGACTTCGTCGAATTTGTCACGGGCCCGTCAATTTGTGAGCCGTTTACAGGCCGATGGTGGCACTGAAATGGCGTTAGCACTGGACGCTGCTTTGCCAAAATCCTTGGGCAGTGTATCGCTTGATGCAACGCAGCCTTTGCGCCAAGTGATCTTTATGACCGACGGCTCTGTGGGCAATGAACAAGCGTTATTTGATTTGATCCGTTATCAAATAGGTGAAAGCCGCCTATTTACTGTCGGCATAGGCTCGGCGCCTAATTCTCACTTTATGCAAAGAGCGGCTGAACTCGGTCGTGGCACTTTTACTTATATTGGCAAAGTGGATGAAGTCGATGAGAAGATCAGCGCCTTACTCAGCAAAATTCAATATCCGGTGTTAACCGATATTCAAGTGCGTTTTGATGATGGCAGTGTGCCCGATTACTGGCCATCACCGATTGCCGATCTGTACCGCGGTGAGCCAGTGCTCGTGAGTCTAAAGCGCAGCGCCCGTGAGCCACAGGAGTTAGTGATTTCAGGACGCCAAGGGCATCAAAACTGGCAACAGTCGCTCTCGCTGCAGGATAACTCCGCAGGATTGATGACCCATCAAGGTGCAGGTTTAGACTTACTGTGGGCGCGTAAACAGATTGGTGCATTGGAGTTGAGTAAAAATGGCGCGAATGATGACAAGGTCAAACAGCAAGTGACGGCCTTATCAATGAATTATCACTTAGTCAGCGCCTATACCAGCTTAGTGGCGGTGGACTTAACCCCAATTGATTCAACTGCAATGAGCCGTGATGCCGTGGTTCGTCAGCACTTGCCCTTAGGTTGGCAACCTTTTGGAGCCTTGCCGCAAACCGCGACTTCAAGCCGTTTGGATATGTTATTAGGTGCGCTGACCTTGCTACTCGCTTTGATTCTTACAGGATCGATTCTTCGACAAAGACGTGAAGAGAAGACGGCCTTGGTGGCACTTGCCAGTGAACGATGAGCGACGAGTTAAGCGCGATGAGCAAACGCAGAACACAGCGATTTTTAGTGGTGGGATTATTTTTAATTGGCGCAACATTGTTAGGAAAGGGACTCTATATGCAAGCTAAAGCACACTTTGCCCAGTATTTGATTGAACAGGCGTGGACTAAAACCTTGGCTGATGGTCAATCCCATAAGCCTTGGTCATGGGCGGATACTTATCCCGTGGCAAAGCTGTCTATTCATCGTGAGCAAGTGGCGGCGAACAACAATATTGAAGCAGAGCTTAATGACAGTTTATACGTTCTTGCGGGGGCTTCTGGGCGAAATTTGGCCTTTGGTCCAAGTCTGGTGTTGTCCAGTGCGCCAGCGGGGCAAAAAGGCAATACTGTGATTGCCGGCCACAGGGATACGCATTTTGCGATACTCAATGGCATGGCGGTGGGGCGTCGATTATCGTTACAAACGCTTAAAGGCAATCACATTATTTATGAAGTGGTGGCGGCTCAGGTCGTACATGAAACCGAAACTCAATTTATGGCACCATCCGATGATAATCGCTTAACGTTAATTACGTGTTATCCCTTCGATTCACTTCAAGGTGGTGCTGAACTGCGGTTTGTGGTGCAGGCGATCCCCGTCGAAAATGAGTCGATGGAAACACACGGTACGAATGCATCCGTTTCAATAGGGAGTGGCGTGCAAGGGAATATTGGAACTGTTTCACGCAGTTTCAAACATTAATCTGAAATCTAATTTAAATCCTTCATGTAGCTTTCAAAAAAATGCTCCTTTGTTAATCATCTTAGCCTGAAGCTGAATTATCGGCTTCAGGCTAAGTTATAACCATCAGTTACTGATAGGCAGCACACGATTTCGTCCTAAGCGTTTGGCTTCATAAAGTAATTTGTCTGCCGCTTCAATCAATTGCATACCCGTTTGTTTTTCTTGCCATTGGGCGACGCCAAAGGAAGCACTGATATTATTGATGCGTTCGTCTTTGCGTCTGTCTTTTAAACTGAGTTTTTCGAGTCCACGGCGCATAGCTTCGGCCAGTTGCCTTGCGATACGTAGCTGACTTTTAGGGACAATAATCGCAAATTCTTCACCGCCAAACCGATACAGTTTTGTGCCATCGCGGCAGGATTCCTGTAGTCGTTTCGCCACGGCGCGTAACACTTGGTCGCCGAGCTGGTGGCCATAGGTGTCGTTAAACACTTTAAAATGGTCGATATCGGCCAAGATCACACAAGTGCCTAAGGGGGCTTGGGCTATCATTCCTGCAAAATCAGTGTCAAAGGCGCGGCGATTAAAGCAGCCCGTCAGTGCATCGTAGAGAACGTCTTTTTCTGTTTGTTCAAGTTTTTTCTTTAGTGCGTCTATTTCGGTTTGAGCCTTCTGCAGCTGACCGGTAAAGAACTCTGTGCTCGAGCGAATATTGTCCGACTCTTTCACTAAGCTGCGGACCAGATCGAGTACTTGCTCAACGCTAAAGCCTTCGTCTTCGATGCGGTTGAGCTTTTCAAAATTACTTTCGATACGTGACTGGAAGTCATTGGCATCTAGATTGGTATCTTTGAGTGATTGGGAAAGCTCAGTCACCATAGCATCCAGATTTTGGCGCATTTCTCTGACATCGAGTTCAACTGGGTCGGCAACATATTGGCGATACAAGATTTCGCTACTGACAGGAGGGCAAGTATTGTATTGGGCAATAACAGTATCGAGTTGTTGATTTAACTCCGGATTTTGTTCACCAACATAAGTGTACCAAAGCGCATAGTTAACGGGGGTGGTCGGAATTTTATGTTTGAGCATCAGAGGCACTGCTTTTTTGAGGTTCAGTGCAGCGGCTTGTAATAACTCTAGCGACATATTGTTACCTTACTCAATGAAAATACACGGATATTTTAAAATTTTCGCTATTTTTTATTCTGTTGCAGTCAGATTTAGGTCAACGACAAGAATATCGGTCAGATGGAGACATGATTACCGTTTACTCTTGGATGCAGCGACTCCGTTTGCGCTAAGACTTCCATCATAAATTAAAGATGATATGGTAAAGTCTATCCTTAAAACCAAATAATGATAATAACTTGGGAGAAAGTTGTGAAAAATTTAATCATAACCACAAGTCTGTTGGCCACTATCTCATTACCAGCCTTTGCTGAAACGGCATTTGTGAAAAGTCTCGATCTCGTGCAATACCGAACCGATGTGAAAACCTTAGCGAGTGATGCTTTTGGGGGACGCGCGCCCTTGTCTGAAGGTGAAACGTTAACTTTAGACTATTTAGTGACAGCATTTAAAGATATGGGTCTCAAACCCGGATTTGGCGATAGCTATTTACAGGCGGTTCCTTTGGCGCAAATTAGTGCCGATCAAAACATGCAGCTTGATATTGGCGGACTTAAATTTGCCAATGGCAGTGAATTTACCGCGAGAACCCAAAGAATCGCTGACACCGTGAGCCTGAATAAAAGCGATGTGGTATTTGTTGGCTATGGTATCAATGCACCCGAATATGGCTGGAATGATTATCAAGGGTTAGATGTAAAAGGCAAAACGGTCATCGTACTCGTGAATGACCCCGGCTTTGCGACCCAAGATCCAACAATATTTAAAGGCAATGCTATGACCTATTATGGTCGCTGGACTTATAAATATGAGGAAGCGGCGCGTCAAGGCGCTGAGGCCGTGTTTATTGTCCATGAAACCGCGCCAGCCGCCTATGGCTGGGGAGTGGTGCAAAACTCCAACACGGGCACTAAGTTTACTCTGGTCGATGCCAATAATAACCAAGGTCAAGTGGGCGTGATGGGCTGGGTTCAGCACGAAACCGCACAAAAAATCTTTGCCAAAGCGGGATTGGATTTTGATACCTTAAAACAGCAAGCAGCCAAGCCAAACTTTAAGGCTATCCCACTTAAGCTGAGCGCGCAGCTCACGTTAAACAATAAAATTGAACGCGCCGAGTCCCATAACGTTGCGGCTTTACTGCCCGGTAAAACGCGCCCCGAGGAAGTGGTGATGATGCATGCCCATTGGGATCACCTTGGCACTGTGATTGAAGACGGTAAGTCAGAGATTTTAAACGGAGCTGTCGATAATGCCAGCGGTGTGGCGGGGGTTTTAGCGTTAGCGCGTTACTTCAAACAGCAAGCTAGCACGGGGCCACTGGATCGCTCGGTGCTCTTCAGTGCCTTTACTGCAGAAGAAACGGGTCTGATTGGTGCACAGCATTTTGCTCAGCATCCCAGTGTGCCAACCAAAAATATCGTCGCCTTTTTAAATATCGATGGCATGAATGTAAATAAAGGCGTTGATTACATTTTGCGCTATGGGGAAGGGGTATCTGAGTTGGAGCAATACTTAGATAAAGCCGCCAAAGCCCAAGACCGTTCGGTAAAAGCGGATCCAAGACCACAGAATGGATTGATGTTTAGATCAGACCATTTTGCGCTAGCCCAGCAAGGTGTACCAGGATTGTTATTTATGAGTCTTGGGGATACAGATCCTGACTATATTGCGCATAAATATCACCAAGGAGCCGATGATTATGATCCAAATTGGACGTTGGAGGGGGTGAGTCAAGACCTAGATTTGATCGCCAGTATGATAACCACCTTAGCGAATGGTTCAGATTGGCCCCATTGGCTTGAATCATCAGACTTTAAAGCCAAACGTGAGCAGGATGGCCGTAAATAGGTTTAATGGGTTGGATCATGAGGGCGTCCAGTAGGCGCCCTTATTTTTTAGCACTAATTTGGGCTAGGGTTCGGGCAACTGTTTGAGCTAGAAGGGGTGTTTAATACAATATGGGAAGAGATTTTTTATAGAATTAAAATTAAAAGGAATAGCTGATAGAAAGCATAGGGCCAATAAAATTGTAATAGATGTTGTAATCGGCGATTTGAGTATCTTTATTCGGCGAATTTTGGGCGATATCAACGTCAACTTTATAGTAGTTATAGGCCACGCTCATACGCCAGTTTGGGGTGATTTGTGCATTAACCCCCACTTTAATATCAACCAGTTCGCCTTTGACATCATTGAGTTTGATATAGAAATACTGTGCATGGCTGGTGATTTGCCAACCGGGAACAAATTCATACTGACCATATATGCCAATATCGGGCAGTGGTGCAGTGACATTTTCGTCAACAATGCGCGGAATTGCTTGGCTACCGCAGACATTATTGAGTAATTCCGATGAAGCGCAAACACCAATCACCCCTTCAAAACCTGTCTTGATAAACATAGTATGTAAACCAAGTGATAGACCGACATCATAGTTACTGCCTTGAAATACATCATAGCCATAGCCGAAGCGCAGTACATCAATGTTTAAGGTTGAATTTAGATTACCGCCTGCTTTGATATCATAAATGGTGTCGTTAATCTCGAGCTGGAAGGGTTTCGTTAAGGCTTGGGTTTCGGCGTTACGATGAAGCTGTTTCCAGTCTAGGTAGATATTGTGCCGTTCGTTAAAGTGATAATTTAACTCGATAAAGGGTAAAAATTCGTTTTCTGCAAGTTGTAGATCGGACTCATAATCTAAAGTGAAATTATTACCCGAAATAGGGTTAGTGACTTCCATATTGGTGTCTGATTGCGAATAAAAGCCGCCCAACTGAATAGTAAAATCATCGGCTTGCACTTGAGTGCTGAGCAGTGACGCTATGATTAGGGGTAATAGGCGTATCGACATGTTAAGGAGTGACTCCTGCATTATTCTTATTATGTTTAGCGATAAGGTCAGAATTTAGTGCCATAAAAAAACAACATTTGGAGTTTAACAGCAAATTTTTCAATGTGAACAAAATGTTTTAAAAAATGCAAAAAATTGTGATTCAAAACAAAAGTAGGGCTGGTTCTCGTGAGGTTGAATGAAATTTGAGTGAGCGATCACATCAATTGTGGATTGAAAGACTCAGGGCAAGTATTTCCTTCCTGAACGGCTTTAGGATTGTTGCGTTGTTAATGGGGCAAGATACAAATGGATATAGACACAAACATGGTGGAGAATCATCGATATTGAGAATATCTAGCGGTACGATTCCGCTAGATATTGATATGTCCTAGTGCTTCTATTTCGTCTCGATAGAGGACGCAGACGATAGAAGTGACGGGGTAGAAGTCTCAGCCTCTACGCTATCAGCTACGATTTTTGGGCTACTTGGTTCATCTTTATTAAACATGCCTAAACGGATGCGAATAAAATGCAAAATTTGCGCGGCAATATCCACATTCAAACAGGACTCTAAGCCCTCAAACCCTGGAGATGAGTTAGCCTCACAAATTTTGTAATGGCCGTTATCAAACAATAAATCGATACCTGCAACATCAAGATCGAGAATATTGGCTGTTTGGGTGGCAAGCCATTCAATTTCAGGAGTGATCTGAAATGGACGCGCTGAACCACCGGCACTGACATTGGCTTTGAAGCTGTCTTCTTGACCACGTCTTTCATAGCAACCCGCCACACGACCACCAATAGTGAATACGCGTAGATCGCGCCCATGACTGTTAGCGATAAACTCTTGCAGAATGATGTTAGCGTTTTTATTGGTCGCTTCAATCAACTGCATTAAATCGTCAAATTCACGCGCCTTATGGGATAAAAACACACCACTGCCCTGTGAGCCTGAAAGTGTTTTTATCACCACAGGAAAACCGAGATGGCGTTCTACGAGGGCGATATCGACGGGGAATTTAACCAACATGGTTTTAGGCGTAGGCAGATTCTTCTCGGCCAACAATTGTTGGGAGAATAACTTGTCTTTAACGATTTCAATGGCTTTAGATGGATTGAGGCAATATACCCCTAATCTTTCTAAGTGACGAATAATGGCTAAAGCAAAGTAGGTCGTGCCTGAGCCCATTCGCGGAATGATAAAATCGGGCAGCTCGACGGCTTGCCCATTCAATAAAATACTCTTGTTATCTTCTCTGGTGACAGTCAGATCAAATTCATCAGGTGCGTAAACTTCCAACTCTATGTTATCGGCTTTTGCTGCCGCCAGTAGACGCTCAATTTCATACCATTCAGGTTTTAGCTGAGTCGCGGTTTCTTTATATAAAATCCAACCACGCATTTAGTAGCAAACCTTAATCTTCATTCTTTATCCTCGGGTTCAGGTTCATCCTGAACATCATCTTCAATATCAAATACAGCCTCAGCCTCTATTTCTATCTCGGGCTTGGTTGCAGGCAAATGCACTGTACCAACCACGGCATAAAAGGGTTTCCCCATGGCGAGCCTGCGATACTTTACCCAGATCTGCTCTAACAAGCTACTGGGGGCGATATTTCCTTTGGCGACTTCCACAAATTGGGCTTCATCAGAGGTGCAAGGCAGCGTTTTCCCTTCCGCTAAATTCTTCATCGCATGACCATGCAATTCAAGGAGTTCAGCTTCTTTATTGGTAAAATCGCCGCTTCGTTTAAAGCCTTTGGGGAAATTAGCGTCGTCGTAGAAACGTTTTTGAGAGACAAAACTGGCAGCAACTGAGCCGTTAAACGTCTCAGAACCCTTGTTAGCGTTAAAAAAAGACTGTTCAGACATGGCAGATACCCTCTAGTTTTTGATATACAAAGATTTGCAACTGGAGTATTGGCTAGTATTATTGATTTATAAATCAAAAAAATTTGCCTATGTTGGTCAAGAATTTTTATGGATACCGATTTACTAAAAACCTTTCTCGAAGTCTCCCGTACTCGCCATTTTGGTAAAGCGGCTGAGAATCTTTATCTCACCCGAAGCGCAGTGAGCTTTAGGGTGAAACAGCTTGAGAGCATTTTGGGTGTCGCCTTATTTGAACGGCAACGTAATAATATTCAGCCCACGCCAGCAGGCGAACGTATGCTTGGTCATGCCGAAGCGGTGTTAACAGCATGGGAGCGGGCTAAGCAAGATGTTTCCCTCAGCCAGTTACAGACAACGCAGCTTGCCATTGGTGCAGGGCCAAATATTTGGGACGCTTACTTGCAAGGTTATTTACAGGGATTGCATGTCGGTTTACCAGGCGTGGCGTTGCGCACCGAAGTGCTACCCGCGAATGCAATGACGCGTCAGCTAATGGACCGCACCTTAGATATTGCGATTTCATTCGATCCGCCAAAGCTTGATCAATTTGAGATAGTACAACTGGGGCAAATTAATTTGTTGTTGGTGTCGAGCTTAAAAGGTCAAACGGTAAAAGCGGTTGTGCCGGGGCAATATGTAAAAGTTGATTGGGGTACGGCGTTCAATATTGTTCACGCGCAGGAATATGCCTCGCTGCCAGTGCCAACGCTGCACACGAGTTCAGCACGTATTGCGTTAGATTTCATCTTGAATAATGGCGGCTGCGCATTTTTACCTGAGCATCTAGTGCAACATGCATTGCGCGGCGGCGAATTGCATCTCGTCAGCGGCGCGAATGCCATTTCACGAAATGTGTATCTTGCGTATTGGGCTGAGAATGACCGCTTAGCCCAGATCAAACAAGCCATCGACTTTTTAAGGGACGATGGCTCAATGGTTGTTCATGCGACGGTTTAGAAACTAAGAATTAAAGCACTAGCGGCGTTAATACAACCAGCCAAGTTAATCCACAAAGTGCAAGACTCATAAAGACGGCAGCCGAGGCAATGTCCTTGGCTTGGCCACTTAACGGGTGTATTTCACTGCCGACACGGTCAACCACAGCTTCAATCGCCGAGTTTAATAGCTCAACAATCAACACGATAAACAACGTGAAAATCAGCATAAGGCGTTCAATAGTGCTGATATCAACCCATAAGGCTACGGGTAACATGACTATCGTCAAGATTAATTCCTGTCTGAAGGCGGCTTCGTGGATCCAAGCGGCCTTTAGGCCCTTCATCGAAAATCCCGTCGCTCTGAATATGCGATTAATACCGTGATTATTGGCTGGTTTCATAGTGTTTCCAATTGACGTTAGCGACAAAGCGCTGAGGTTCTGCTCATTCAAAACAGGGTGGATAAATCCTACTGTTGTCTTTGTTAACATTTGACTGAGTCATAAATTTGGCCGCAGTATAGCCTGAGATGAAAAGTGCATAAACAATTAACTGAGCAAATTTGATCATCAACATTCGTTGTTAACTTAGGGAGTTAGTGACTTTTGCGGTTATTTTAGTGCAACTTTAGCCGTGCGGCCTAAGCTTGATGAAGGATATATTGCAGCGTGGGCAAGGGAATGACTCATACTAACCCGTTACGAAATTTAACATTTAATCAGTTCATCCGTTTTAGTGTTTTTAAGCTCAGCTTGCTCATACTTTGCGGTTTAACTCTTTCGGTTAACGCACAAACCTCACCACCTGCTATACAACTTGCTACCGAGTTTGATGCGACTCGAACTTCGCAAGATATTAATATTCAAAATTTTTTGATTAGTGAGAAACTCGACGGGGTTCGAGGTTACTGGAATGGCAAGGAATTATTCACTCGGCAGGGAAATGCCATCGCCACACCCATTTGGTTTACTGCGAATTTTCCGAATTATCCCCTCGATGGTGAATTATGGCTTGGGCGAGGTCAGTTTGAAGCGATGTCGAGTTTAGTTCGACAAACCTCAGCTAAGGATGATGATTGGCGCAAAGTGCGATTTATGGTGTTCGATGTCCCCAAGGCGAGTGGCGACTTTCAGCATCGCTATCAATTTGCGCTGACTGAACTGAGTGGCAAATCGAATTATCTTGAAGTCATAGTGCAGTTCCAAGTAGAAAGCCTTGAAGCCCTGTATCAAAAACTCGATGCCTTAGTTGCAAAAGGCGCCGAAGGCTTGATGCTGCATCGCAGTTCTGCGACTTATATCAGTGGCCGCAATCCTCATTTGATGAAGCTAAAACCCTATTATGATGCTGAAGCTACTGTTATCGCTTATATCCCTGGTAAAGGTCAATTTGCAGGGCAGATGGGCGCATTAAAAGTGCAAACGCCAGACGGCCGAATTTTTAGTATTGGCACAGGTTTTAGTCTCGCAGAGCGCCAACATCCCCCCGCAGTGGGCACTATCATTACCTATAAATATCTTGGTCTTACCGTTAACGGTTTACCGCGGTTTGCCAGTTTTTTACGGGTAAGAACCGATGTTGAAACTGAGTAGCCGTACCTAGTAAATCAAATTGCGCATTAGTCTTTACGCTGAGTAATGCGCAATTGATATTTTGATAGTGTTATTCGTAATAGGCGACTGTCGATAATAGTTGTTCACTGAAATTAAAAATATCATCTACAGAGTTAATAGGATGACGAGTTTCATTTTTATTTTCATCCACTAATCCGAGATACTTTTGTTTAGCATTGAAGTGTAAGCGGCATAAGGGTTTTCGGTTATTATCATCCAATAGTATGCCAAAGTAACTTTGGGTATCCCTTGCGATGATTCGATTAACTTCTATTTTTTGCCTCAATATAGCTTTTATCACATTGAAACCGTCAATTTCTTCTTCAGTAGTAACTACTTTAATTTTTTCATCATTGGATGGGATTGGGGTATCGATTAAATTTTTGTTTTCATCAGTTGGTTTATCATTGCCAATAGCGGATTTTAAACGTTCATTAATGCTGTCGTTGAGAAATTGTCTTAGTGCTTTATGAGTAATTTCAGCAAATTGATGTTTTACTTTAGGTGTAAGAACCCCATCATAAGCCCTTGAGGCAAAAAAGCGAATAAACTCTTCTTCAGGTTCTTTAAATTGCTCACTAATAATACGTTTTATCTGACTCAAGTATTTTAGTTCTCCTGCCGCGCTGACTATTGAGTTAACGTCGAACGAGTTTTTAGTCAGCTTTTTAACTTCAGGAATTAAGTGTTCATCAATATTTTCAAGATCTAAGATCAGAAATGGTTTTTCATCCATTTTGTTAGGAGCATCAAGATCGGTATAAAATTGATATTCAGTACCGTTTGTAAGAATAGCTAAGCGTGCGTTTGTGACAGAAAAATAACGAAATAGTTGTGACGCATGCTTTATGGACAGCTTTTCATTGTACTTTTTGCATTCAATAAGGATTTGCACTTCACCTTCCTTAATTAATGCGTAGTCAACTTTCTCACCTTTTTTACCTATAGTATCTGCCGTAAATTCTGGGACAACTTCGCTAGGATTAAAAACATCATATCCTAGAACTGTATGCAAAAATGGCATAACTAAGGCATTCTTAGTCGCTTCCTCAGTTTGAAGGCTATTAGCAATTTGAGGGATGCGTTTTGATAGAACATCGATTCGTTCAATAAAATCCATTTTACTTTTCCTCTTCTTGTACTTTGTGGTGTATTTTTTATTTGAGCGAGTATGCGGTGAACATTCAGTTTTATTTTAAACCGTACTCTGACATATAAACCTAGTCGATAAAAAATCCTTAGCAAGGAGGCTAATTTGTTTCTGTGCTGTTTATCGTATATTTTACGGGTTAGGTTAAATTTTGTGCGTGCTTGGTATGTATATGGCTCAAGGGGAATATTTTAGCTGAGGTGACACCCTTAACTTTCGGATCGTAGCGCGCATTTTATTTTTGATAATGGTTTGGCGTAAGAATATTTTGTATTTCTAGGTTTAACATTTTGTATTTATAGGTAAATAATTAATGTATTAAGCTGCTTATCATATTAAGTTTACATCTAGGTTTAAGCACATTAGATAAATTATTGATAATACTAAGCTATGAGGTATTCATGTTAAAAATCAAAGTGTACGGCGAATATTGATGGTTTGTATGGGTAATATTTGTCGCTCACCGACGGCAGAGGCGGTTTGTCGTTTTAAGATTGCTGAGCGCAGGCTTA
Organism: Shewanella sp. SM74; assembly: GCF_025653725.1. Taxonomy (NCBI): domain Bacteria; kingdom Pseudomonadati; phylum Pseudomonadota; class Gammaproteobacteria; order Alteromonadales; family Shewanellaceae; genus Shewanella; species Shewanella sp. SM74. The sequence continues at coordinate 169,615 of NZ_JAKKRZ010000001.1, forward strand.
ATATTGAGGTGGATTCGGCGGGTACTATTGGTTATCACCAAGGGGATAAGCCCGATAGCCGCGCTATTGAGGCTGGTAAAAAGCGGGGTTTTAGTTTCGAGGGCATGCGGGCGCGGCAGGTGGTGAATGCTGATTTTGAGCATTTTGATTTAATTCTAGCTGCGGATAATACCAATTTGGCGGATCTGCTTAGCCGTTGTCCGGTTGAGTATCAACACAAGTTACAGTTAATGTTGTCCTATGCTGATACGCAAATAACGGAAGTACCAGATCCTTACTATGGCGGCGCACAGGGTTTTGAACTAGTGCTCGATCTCCTCGAGCAGAGTATGGAAGCTTTATTAGATCAATTGACCGAAAAGTTCCGTTGAGATGCGTATTTCCATTTACGGTTTGGGTTTTATGATAAGTTCGGGTAAATCCCCTTATGCGAGATGACGATGAAAGTAATGGATTCTGAAAACCGAGTATGGTTCTTTTTGGAGCATGAAGGTCGCTTGTACTTGAATGCAAATTGCAACATGAGTGCATTTGGCTATAGCTATATGATCCAGCTCAATGGTCAGGAACTGCAAAATTATGAAGGTGGTGGCCGCGAGTATCTAAATAATCTTGCTCACGATATTCATTATTCTGTTCCAATCGCAAAAGACACAACGTCAATTTACAAAGGTCGTGAAGTTTCAAAACAGCTAGCTGGTTTAGCAACAGAAGCGATTAAAGCGTGGCGTGCTTAAAATCGGTTAACTCTAAAATGCCCCAAAGCTTGTTTCAAAGTTTAAAATGCAAGTAGGGCGAATAAAGTTGTGGCTATAAAAAAGCTAATGTGATGAGGTTACTTTCAACCTAGAAGTCATGCCAGTCCGAACTTTCAATAAAGCCACAGCAAAGTAAACATCATCATAAAGTCATTAATAGATATCAGTATAGTTTGACTACAAACATCAATGGTTGTGGGCTGCTTGCCTTACAAGGTTAAGTTGGTAAGATGTTGTTCATAAAGAAAATCAAATCGTTGTACATCTAAGGACATATATGGAAATTTCATTACTTGCCGATAATCCCTCTGCGATAGACACGGTAGCTAGTTGGTATTTCAACGAATGGTGCCAAGACAATGGTAGCTATACCAAGGAGGAAGTCGTTGAAAAAGTCTCTGCATCAATAAATCGAGATACCGCGCCTATTCTGATCATTGGAAAAGTAAATGGTGTTCTTGCTGGTTCAGCAGAGCTAAAAATTCGAGAAATGGACATATACCCAGAATTTGAATTTTGGCTTGGTGGTGTTTACGTCACTCAGCAGGCTAGGGGACAGGGGGTCGCCTCAAAACTTGTGAAAGAGATAATATCGCTAGCACATAAAATAGGTGTGAAAAAATTATATCTTCAAACAGAAGATTTAACTGGAGGTTTGTACTTACATCATGGGTTTAAGCCTATAGAACAAGTGAATTATAAAGGTATAAATGTATTGGTTATGGGCACAAACATCGGTGAATAACAAGTTTGTGAAGGTACTCTGCGGCTCAATTGAGGGAAGCAAGTGGAACGACATGGTCATATTTCACAGGGCTACCTAAGTCGGTCAAAGCATCCCCAAATGGCATCATTTTTAATCTTAGAATTTTAGTCAGTACAAGAAAATGGATTTCCTGTTTCAACAGTAAGAACCAGTTGTGTTCTGTTTCAGTCAAAGTGTTTATAAAGTTATTAGCAGGGCCATATAATCAGATGCTGAGTGACTCTTTACAGAATCTAATGATGAAAATGAGTCGAAATCTTCCAAACTTTGACAGTTATTGTTGAATCAATGGCTACCAAATAAGAATAGGCCGTGCGTAGTTGCGACCGATTTTACGATCGCTTAGTCAGTGTTGGAGCACTGCCCACGCTTGGCCCTCGCAGACTTCAGATCAATGTTGAACTCTTGATATCACATTATGCTGTTATCGCTGTTATCGTCGTCTCGTGCGGCGGGCTTTTTTGCAAATAAAATAAACCTCCAGCCTCACGCTTGACAATAAGTGAAACGTAAACAATCTTTTAACATGGAACATTTTCAGAAGGTTACTTTTCTTTCTGCAGCATAGAATTGTTTTCACTACGGGAACACAGGAGTGTTTAACCCTTCCATTGAGATAATTAGGTTTCATTTGAGGTGATCCTCAATGGATTATCTAGACTCAAGGTATCGTGATAAAACGCAATCATGAAAAGGAATTTCAATGAAAGACGTTAATATTTATCTGTATCAATCAATCTGTTCAGACCGGCTCAGTAAGCCAGAGACTGCGATCAAAACAGCAAACTTCAATTTTAATATCGAAACCCATTTATTTGGATTTGGTTGAGGTCAAGTCTTGTACGCTATTTGTATTGTGACATCACGCCTGCAGTGGCGGGTGTTGTGAAAGCCCTGATTTTAAGTCGTTAAAGAAAGTGGAGTCGTAAACGTTTTAAGCATTGAATAAGTCCCAATAACAAGGAGAGTTAATTTCATGTCTATCAAAATTTTTAGCTATAGAGCGCTTTTTTTGTGTATGAGTGCTGCTGTATATGCAGAAGCACCAGTAGAGACAAAAGCAGCTATAACGCTACCCACATTAAGCCCTGTTATGCCGCTGGAAATTACAGCAAAACCCCCGTTCTCACTCGAAAGCCTGCAACATGATTTTGATGATTTTTCTTGGCAATCGTTTATTGCACTTAACTGGCCAGCAAATGCCGATGGCACACCCAATACTATGTCCACCATTGGGCAAAAAACTAACCAGCCAGTCGTGTGGCTGCATTGGAAGGAAAGCCGGGAGATTTTTTTACCCGATGGCGTAAAACCACCTGGGTGGGATCAGTCCAATAATGTGCCGGATGTTTGCAAAAGTATTGATCCAAAGTCCATTCCTGAAGGGACTATTTATTTAACGCAAGTAGGGAAGACCCCGAATGTGTTGGATGAAAGTGGTGAGCCTTTTACAACGGGTCCATTGATTGATCAAAACGGGCTTTATACCCGTTATGAAATATTAACCAATGAAACCATGTTCAATTTTATTTTGGACAATAACCTCTACAGTAAAAAAGGTCAGAAACAGTTTAATGCCGATGTCGACTTTACCGCGAGCGACAGTAAAACCGGGCAGGTAGGTTCTATCATGCTTAAAGCCTCATGGATAAAAATGGGCGGCAAGTTTGATTCGACGAATTACTATACAACTTACGCGCTTGTTTATAACAATCCCGAAGAGCAACACGGGGTCAAGCCCGCGTGTGCGCTTGAACAAGTCGGTCTAGTGGGGTTTCACATTGCTCACAAAACCACGGGTGAACCACAATGGATTTGGTCTACCTTTGAGCATGTCGCTAACGCGCCAACCCAAGGTGAGTCAGCATCATTATCGGCATATAATTTTTACGATGCTAAATGTACTGACTGCAAAGTGAATGAACCACCAGCACGCCCGTGGGATCCGGCAAACCCGCACACTAAACCAACTCAAGTTGAACGCGTTATTCCTATCACTGCCGATGCTAAAGCCTTAAATGCCAGTTATCACGCTGCACTCGACGCTGTCGTGCCGGGATCGGTATGGAAGAACTACGAATTGATCAGCACGCAATGGCCTACCGATGCCAAAAATCCCACCGATCCAACGGGCGTGCCTGCTCCCTCATTTTTAGCGAACACCACGCTCGAAACTTATATCCAAGGTTCGGTAAAGCAAACATCAAGCAGCTGTATGGCTTGTCACAATAATGCGGCAACCACTAACGGTAATTTTGCAGATTTCACTTACTTGCTGCAACGCGCGCAATAATTTACGAAAGGAACTCATCATGACTGATATTACAGGCGCGACTGCCGATACTATGAATAATTTTATTGGTTTGAGCGCGGTATTAACCGGCTTTGCTACCAGTATTATTGCCCCTACATTGGATCCCGTGGATATTAAATCCGAATACTTAGCCGTGTTTACGCAAAAAATAACCGAAGAATCGAAGGACCTAACTTTAGTTACAACTATTCTGCAAAAATTTGCGGCGTTAAAAGCGCAGCAATTATCAGATCAACAAATTGGCACGCAAATGCTGGTGCCAGACAACGGGGCTAATTTTGTGTTGGCCTGTCGTAAATTGATTTTTATGTGGTACTCAGGTGCATGGCCAACCATTATTCCCGCGACGGATACAGAGCCGGAAACCACGGTTAGCGATATGATTTCGGCTAAAAGTTATACCACAGGTTTAGTCTGGCAAGTTATGCAGGCTCATCCGATGGGGGATTCAAATTATCGCTATGGCTATTGGGCGAAACCACCCGCTGCACTGTCGGCATATACGGGTCATCAAGGAGGTGCAGTATGAGCACTCAAACCAATTACGATGTCATTATTGTGGGATCAGGTATTGCCGGCTCTATCATGGCTTATCAATTGGGGATGGCGGGGAAAAAAGTATTAATCCTCGAAGCAGGGCAGGAAGTGCCTGTTGACCGCAGTGGTTACATGGAAACCTTTTTTAAAGCCAATGCCAAAACACCAGAGTCACCTTATCCTCCAACCACGCAAAATCCAGCGGCATCGACGGCGGATAATCCACTCGGGCTGCCTGATCCTGCGAAGGAAAATGTGCCGCGTTATACCGTGTTGCAAATTGGCGCATGGCGCAATCCAAAGCAATGTTATTTCGATTACACGCCGCAACCAGAGCATTTGAAACCTGACAGCCCTGAAGCAAAGTTTGCTTTTGCGAGTTCCTATGAGCGTATTGGCGGCGGCACAACTTGGCATTGGCTAGGAACCAGTTTGCATTTATTGCCCAATGATTTTGAGTTGCAAACCCAGTATAAGCAGGGTGTGGATTGGCCCGGTGGAAAACAATTTTATCAGGCGCTGGTTCCTTACTATGAACAGGCGACCAATGAGATTGGCGTCGCCGGTGACAAAGAGGCGATGGATCAGCTTTATCGCGGCTTTAATGTTTCACCAGATGGTGTTTATGGGTCGAATTACGATTATCCCATGCCTGGCATTGTTTCATCTTTAGTCGATCTACAATATGAACAAGCGGTGAGCGATATGGTGTATGACAATATTCAATTGTCAGTCACGCCAACCCCTCAGGGGCGCAATTCATTACCGGGTGAACGCCGTCAATGTGCGGGGAATACGAATTGTATTCCTATTTGCCCTATCCAAGCCAAATACGATGCCACTGTGACGCTCGGGCGAGCATTGCAAACCGGTAATGTTGATGTGTTTTATCGGCACGTCGCGACAAATGTTCAAGTGGATGAAAACACAAAGGATGTTGTTGGTATTGATTATGTGACCTATCAAACTCACGGGGGGATAGCGACGGGCGGCGGTACCGTTACGGGTAAAAAATATGTGATTGCAGCTCACGCGATTGAGACGCCAAAATTATTGCTCATGTCTAAACGTAATAAAGCCTGTCCGAACGGCGTCGCCAACCATAGCGATCAAGTGGGGCGTAATTTGATGGATCACATTATGTATTTGGCCTGGGGTCTGGCGAAAGATCCTGTCTATGGTTTTCGGGGGCCTTTATCTACTGCGGGTATCGAAAGTTTACGTGATGGCGCCTTTCGTAAAGACCGTGCCGCCTATCGTATTGAAATCGGCAATGAAGGTTGGCAGTGGGCAGCAAATGATCCATTCACGACCTTAGCTGATTTTGTATTTGGACAAAATAATTCGCAATTAAATGGGGATTCTGTCAATCAGCAGGGGATTCCATTACGGTTTGATCCCGCCATGTCTGCGAATAGCGCCTTATTTGGTGCCTCACTGGTGAATACCTTGAATGGTATTTACACACGGCAAATTCGTATGGGCTATTTAATTGAACAATTACCTGATCCGGAAAACCGTGTCGAGTTGTCGGAGACGCTGAAAGATAACTTAGGTTTGCCGCGCCCCAAATTAACCTATCGTGTACGCGAGGATTATGTGCGCAATGCGTTCGTGTCGGCTAAAGATATTTCGACCAAACTTTTTGACGCCCTTGATGCGCGGGAATATACCAAGGCTCCACCTGCGCCAGTATTTTATGGTGATAAGAGTCAAGTAACGTCGAATAATTTTGAATATCAGGGTCATAATTTTACGTTTTACGGTGCTGGACACATTGTGGGGACGTATCGAATGGGGGACTGCAGAGATACGTCGGTGGTGAATCCTCGTCAGCAATCTTGGGATCATAGCAATCTGTTTTTAGTCGGTAGCGGAGTGTTTCCAACAGTTGCAACGGGTAATCCAACCCTCACTTTGGCAGCGTTGGCATTCCAGGCTGCAGATCATGTTTTGGAAGACCTTAAAATAAGTTAAAAAGTTGTAATTATTCATTAGCTTGCTGTTAATTTCCATTGAAAACCGCGTGCAAATTGGCGCGGTTTTTGGCTAACTGAATATACCTTCATATTACGCTAACTGGCATTTTCCTACTCACAATGCAGTTTATTGTCATCGTATTTAAAATCAAAATATTACAGTTTTTATGCTGATAATTGGTTTGAAAACTGTGCATGCGTGTGTTGTCGCATAGTATGTTTGATAGAAAACTGATAAGTTTCACTCAAACCGAGCGTTAATTGGGCGTGCTTTAATAAGCGAACAAAGTTAATTTTTACGAATATTTATCAAAAGGTTAGCTGAATACATGACTACTAAGAAATATATCGTTGTCAATCCACATGAAAGTGAGTTTCCTAACCCCATTACGTTCAAAAAGGTGATCCTCTTATCGTTGGAGAAAAATATGCAGGTCCTGAAGGCTGGGATCTCTGGTTTCTTTGCACTACGCTGGGGCAAGATGCTGGTTGGGTTCCTGGTCAAGTGATTCAGCGCCTAAAAAATGCCAACGGGCTGGCGCTTGAGGACTATACGGCAAGAGAACTTAATGTGCATGAAGGGGAACAACTCATTGGCACACGAATGTTGAATGGCTGGGTATGGTGTATAAAAGCTGTTAGTGAAGAATCAGGGTGGGTACCATTAGAAAACTTGAAAGAAGTGGTAGATCTATCCCGCGACTAAAGCACCTTTGCTGTGCAGTCAAACCCAAGATGGTTCCTTGGTGTATTGTGCTAAGAGGATGATGAATGGCGGATATTAAGAGCTTATATCAGGCACGCAGAAGTCATTGGCGAAAAAGTGTTTTTTAGCGCAAGCTTTCCGTTTCTATTAATAAAAAAGCCAGTATATTCAATATACTGGCTTTAATTTTAAACTTGATGAATGAGCGCCATAAGCTGGAATATAAAAGTCATCAGCGTCTTGTCTTTAACGTCTTTAACAAACTCTGCGCCTTATATTCCAAATGCAGAGTGGCGGGCTGACTAGTCGTTATGACGTTTGCCTGAACGTTTAAGTCTCTCTGCTGCCAGTTTGGCTTCTTTCTCGGCTTCTTTTTCGGCCATGATACGGGCGACTTCAATCTTTTCAAGCTCTGCCATCGCAGGCGTTTCTAGCGAGAGTAAGCCTATTTTCCCCGAGCGATATTCATGCAGTAATAACTCTGATGCTTTGTGCATATCGATGCGACCACCGGGACGCAGCGCACCACGTTTACTGCCGATTTCCTCGAGAAGTGCAACATCATCCTTGGGTAATTCACTTAAGTTATAGCGCTCACAAATCTCTTTTGGATAAGCGGTTAAGAAATACTTAGCGGCGAACAGGGCCACATCTTCATATTCCATCGCCGTATCTTTAATCGCGCCAGTGACGGCAAGGCGATAGCTGCTCGCTTCGTTATCCACTTTGGGCCACAAAATACCTGGGGTATCCGACAGCACGATACCGTTACGTAAATTGATCCGTTGCTGGGTTTTGGTTACCGCAGGTTCGTTACCGGTTTTGGCGATAACACGGCCAGCTAAGGTATTGATGATGGTAGATTTCCCAACGTTGGGTATCCCCATGATCATAGTGCGAATGTCTTTTTCGGTTTTATCGCGACTTGGCACTAGCTTACGGCAGAGATCAGGGATTTTTTTCACCATTGCCGCTTGCAGTGTTGTGATCGCCGTGGCTTTGACACCTTGCTCACGCTCTAAGTATTCAATCCATTGTGCGGTGATCTCTGGATCGGCCAGATCAGATTTATTGAGCAGTTTGATACAAGGTTTGTCGCCTCGAAGCTGAGCCACCATGGGGTTTTCGCTACTGTAGGGAATACGCGCGTCCAGCACTTCGATAACAAGATCGACTTGAGGCATTGCCTCTTCAATCTCCTTGCGTGCCTTGTGCATATGCCCCGGATACCACTGAATTGCCATGATAACGCCTTGTCCTAAATAACTTAAAGAACGGCTATTCTACCTTGAAGGTGGCGAATGTCATAAAAAAAGCGCCCTAAGGCGCTTTAATCGCTTAATCCTTGACTGTCTCTTGCGATTGTCACTGAGATTAATAGGCTGAATTAAGGTTTAGATCACCCCAAGTTCGCGCAATCTTTCCATCAGATAACTGTCGGCGGTATAGCGATCCGATAGCACTACAGCAGGGTTTGGATGTAAAAATAACGGCAAAGAGATCCGTGACTTGGTTTTATCCGTACCTTCAGGATTGATGACGCGGTGTGACGTCGATGGGAAATAGCCGCCAGAGGCTTCCTGTAACATGTCACCGATATTGATAATAATGTTGCCAAAATCGCTTGGGACATCTAACCAAGTGCCATCTTTGGCTTTCACTTGCAATCCAGGCTCATTGGCTGCAGGTAACACTGTGATCAGGTTGATATCTTCATGTGCCGCGGCGCGAATGGCGCCCATTTCTTCACTGCCCGTCATCGGCGGGTAATGCAGAATGCGCAGCAAGGTTTTTTGGCTATTGGCGATCATTTCTGGCAATGGCATCGAAAACTTGGCTTTTACGTCTTCTGGTGAGTATGTTTCGATCCACTCTAATAGTTCTGCAGCCAGTGCGTTGGCTTTATCGTAATAGGCGAGAATATTGGCACGCAGTGAATCGGGAATACGGCCCCAAGGGTACACGTGGTAGTACTCTTTAATGTCTTTGACTGTGTTGCCTTTGGCGGTTTCAGAAATCGATGCAGGGAAGAAACCGTCGTGGGTTTCTTTTTTAAACATATAGTCGTTTTTGGCTTCTGAATTAAAAAAGGCTTGCCACTCGGTGTAGATGTCTTCAACTAAGCGCTTATCAATCGGATGATTCGATAAAACACCAAAGCCAGTTTCCCGAAGTGATTCAACGAATTGCTGGGCACTGTCTTCAGCGCGGTAATCAATGGTTTCTAATTTCATTTTGGTTTCTACTTGTTATATTTAGTTGTAATTTGACCCGCTGCAAGTGTAGCCGTGCGCTGATGTGGGTGCAAATACTCAGCGACTGTGATCTGGATCAACTGCCGTATTTTCCGTCATTTATGTAGTCGCTTATATGAGCACTTAATATGAGCACTTATATTAGTACTTACTTGAGTGGTAAGATTTTAGTCACTAAGTCCGTTAGTATGGGCATTAGATTTGTTGTGATTGGATTGATGTCAGCCGCATTTTGAAGCCGAGTGCAAGAAATCTTGCTTGGAGTGGGTCTTATGTTGGCTTCCTTATAAATCAGCTTCTTAATCAAAGAATATCGAAATACACAACGACGTGAGTCGAAAGGGCATTAATATGAATAAACTGACCGATTTTGAACGCTATGTTATCGAAGAGAAAGGCACTGAACGCCCCTTTAGTGGTGAGTATTATGAACACGATGCTAAGGGTTTGTATTTATGCAAAAAATGCCATGCCCCCTTGTATCGCTCTGAGCATAAATTTAATGCCCATTGTGGCTGGCCTGCCTTCGATGATGAAATTGCCGGCGCTGTAACCCGCCATATAGACGCTGACGGCCGCAGAATTGAAATTGTTTGTAGCCAGTGCGGCGGTCACTTGGGGCATGTCTTTGAAGGTGAAATGTTAACACCTAACAATATCCGTCACTGTGTTAACTCAGTTTCTATGGTTTTCAAAGGGATGGATGATGCTGTTGAACAAGCACCGAATCACTTTGCGACTTTTGGTGCTGGGTGTTTTTGGTGCGTCGAAGCGATTTTTAAAAGCCTAAAGGGCGTGGTGAATGTCACTTCTGGCTATGCTGGCGGCGAAGCCCATGATGCCGATTATAAATCTGTTTGCTCGGGCCAAACCGGCCATGCAGAGGTTGTGCATATCGAGTTCAACCCAGAGGAAATTGATTTTACGACGCTATTACAGGTTTTTTTTGAGAGCCATGATCCGACCACGCTTAATCGCCAAGGTAATGATAAGGGGCCACAATATCGTTCCGTGGTGTTTACCCATAATGCTGAGCAGATAGAGCAAACTACCGCTATGCTTGCTCAGTTAGCAGCAGCCAAGGTTTTTGATGCGCCGATAGTGACCCAAGTTTCAGCGTTTGATACTTTTTATCCCGCTGAAAATTATCACAACGACTACTTCGCTTTACACGGTGAGCAGCCCTATTGTCAGATGGTCGTGCGTCCTAAAGTGGAAAAAGTGAAAGCCTTGTTTGCAAGATTGCAGAAGGCTTAAGCGATTTAGCACAGGGTGTTAAATACAAAGACGCTACCGATAAAGGTGGCGTTTTTTTATGGGGTTTCTAAAGTGCAAAACCTAGTTGTTCTCTTAACAAGCCGCTTAGCTATCGGTTTAACGATTAGCGTAACTTTTGATTAGCTACCGACGCAACTATCGGCTTTCAGTTAACCATTGGGCGTATTGTTTGGTGTAATAGCTGACAATCAAATCTGCACCCGCCCGCTTTAAGCCGATAAACGTTTCAGTCACCACCGCACGCTCATCCAACGCGCCCGCAAGGGCGGCAAATTTAATGCCCGCATATTCACCGCCGACTTGATAGGCGGCGAGTGGTAAGTGGGTTTCTTGTCTTAAACGGCTGAGCACATCTAAGTAGGGTGTGCCGGGTTTAACCATCAGGATATCGGCGCCTTCGGCTTCATCTAATGAGGCTTCTAACAGGGCTTGACGACCATTAGCATAATCCAGTTGATATCCCTTGCGATTTCCGCTGAGTTCACAATCAACCGCGGCTCTAAAAGGACCGTAGAAGGAAGAGGCGAATTTTGCCGAGTGGGCCAGAATCGCCACATGTTCAAAACCTGCGGCATCGAGCCCTTGGCGAATGGCTTTTACTTGACCGTCCATCATGGCCGATGGTGCTAACATATCAGCGCCCGCTTTGGCGGCTGTTATCGATTGCTTAACTAAATTTTCGACGGTGAGGTCGTTGCAGACTTCATTATTGTGAACTACGCCGCAATGGCCGTGATCTGTGTATTCACAAAAACAAATGTCGGGGATTACCATCATCTCAGGCACGGTAGCTTTAATGGTGCGCACCATACGGGCGAGTAAACCATTGTCGTCCCATGTATCGCTGCCCTTATCATCCTTAGTGTGGGAAATCCCAAAGGGCATCACATAGCGGATCCCGAGGGCATAAAGCTCGCGAACTTCACCCGCCAGTGCGCTCTCAGGTAAGCGGCTGATACCAGGTAGCGTGGAGATGGGCACGGCATGGGTGATGTGCTCTTCAATGAACAGGGGATGGATAAGATCGCTCAGCGAAATATGGGTTTCGCGCAGTAGATCGCGCATTGCTTCTGAATTACGTAAGCGTCTTAGGCGACGCAATGGAGGCGTGTTTAACATGAAATGTCCTTATCGAAGGCGGGTTAAAGCAATCGTACAATACTAAGGGAATGGCAAGGGATAAATTCGCCCCTTACTTTTCTGCTCTGACAATCAAAGTTGAAAAAGTTTCCCCAAGCGAGCTATATTCATTAATGAGTTTATTGATCATTGACTTAGATCACATAAATCCATCTCGTCCAGATTTGCGACTGAATATCATGCGAGCGCTATTTTTGCTGAGTTGCTTGCTTAGCCCTTTGTTTTCGGGCATTTGATGTTATTATTCGCGCCAGTTTTCTCATGGCATATTCGCGCAATACAGATTATGTAAATTTGATGCGAAATCTTGCCCGCTAATCCGGTTTTGAAATGACAATAACACATGAACACTCTGCTTGTATTCTTGCCTTAGACACTTGTACCGAATCCTGCTCAGCTGCGCTGCAATACCAAGGTCAGATTTATGCTGAACTTGCCGATGCGCCGCGTGAACACAGTCAACGTCTGCTGCCTATGGTCGATTCAGTGCTCAAGCAAGCGGGCATTCGCTTAGATAAAGTGACTGCGATTGCTTACGGACGAGGCCCTGGCAGTTTTACGGGGATCCGTATCTGCACTAGCATGACGCAAGGTCTGGCACTGGGGTTAGATTTGCCTGTGATTGGTATTTCAACCTTAGCGGCAATGGCACAAATGGCGATTAGCCAGCATCAAGCCGAGCAAGTTTTGTGCGCCATTGATGCGCGCATGGGGGAAGTGTATTGGGGCCAGTTTGTGGCCGTTGACGGTATTGCAACGCTTGTCGGTAAAGAAGTGGTCAGTGCGCCTGCGGACGTACAACTTCAGCTCGATACTCAAGCGCCAATTGTGGGCTGCGGCACAGGTTTTGATGCTTATCCCGATTTGCTGGCACTCGGCAAGGGGATTTTAGCTCTCGAGGCCGTGAAATATCCCGATGCAAGGGCTATGCTGATATTGGCTGAAGCAGGCATAAAAGCTGGACTGACAACCTCGGTCGATGAGCTTGAACCTGTGTACTTACGTGATACAGTCACATGGAGAAAGTTACCCGGCCGTGAATAAGCTGTTCTTTGCCTGAGTATTTGCGATAGAATCTCAGGCAATTACTGCTAAGCATTCTTAACTATGAATGGCTTAACGATGGATAGTGCAAACTTAAGGCTTCTTGATGCAAGTTAATGTGAATCAAATGAGTTTGACGAATGCCGTAGCGAGCAATAGACCCGCTATCGCTCAGGGGCTAACCGCGCCTGAATCGTCACGCCCAGTGATTGAGCAAGATGCCGTCGAAGCCCTTAGTTTAGAAACTCAGCCTAAAAGTAAAAACGCAGCGGGAAATTTACAGTCAAGGCTTGGTGCGCACCTCGAGTATGAGCAAGATACTCGCGGCCATCAGGGAGCGATTGCCCAATATTTACAAACTCAACATGCCGCCAAACGCGATGAAATTCAGCAAATGGTGGGTGTGGACTTGTATGCTTGAGCATCAAAAAACGTCTTCTAGTTCAACCTCGCGATTTTCCTCTTCTAAACTGACAGGCTTAGCCACAAGCGGTGTGCCAAGCCGTGGTTTGTTTATTATCGAGTTAGTTTTAGCTTTATTGATAACTCGAATTCCCTATTTGAGCGTGCCGTTTAAATGGCTTGAAAGCTATTTTCATGAACTGTCCCATGGCATTGCAACGATTTTAAGCTCGGGCGTGGTCAGCCATATTCAGTTGTTTCCGAACGGCGCAGGATTTTGTTTTAGCCAAGGCGGCTCGCCGATGTTTATTGGCTTTGCTGGGTATTTTGGTGCAGCCTGTTGGGGATATTTAATCTATTTATTAGCGACTTGGCCAAAGGGGATCCGCGTGAGTTTTGCCTTGCTAGGTGCCTTAGTGGTGCTAAGCGGCTTGCTTTGGGGCAGGGATATTCTCACGTTAGCGATTTTAGCTGTGCTGACTATTATTTTGTTGTTACCGCTTAAACTCAGTCAAAACAAAATGTTGACTCAGTTTTTGCGTATTATTGGCTTGATGATCATGCTTAATGCGCTTGCGAGTCCGACGGTGTTGCTCGGGCTTGATGGCCAAGGTGATGCAGTGATGTTGGCCGAGCGTTCTTGGATCCCCGCGTGGATTTGGGTGGGATTATGGTTATTAACCAGTGCCTGCGCTTTGTATTTTGCGTGGCGCCGCGTAGATAATGCCGCAAGTCGTTAGTTCTCAAGCTTGTTTAATGCCTCAGTCGTCTAGTGTTTTCCCCATCGTTTTTTTGCTTTGAACTTTGTTGATTTAGGTAAAGGTGATTTTGCTCATCACTTTGAGCTATAACCACTTATGTCGCTTAAAGCTTAGTTTTCCGACTTCTATTCCTTGGATTTTTGGCCATTGGCTGCTAGGTTAAGTCTTCGGTATCCATGGAGAATTACAATGAAAAAAGTCACCTTAGTTGCCAGTCTGCTGCTTGCTGGTTTATGTTCGAGTGTTACCTATGCCGATGAAAGCTTAGATAAAGTCTTAAAAAGCGATTTTCGTCAGGCTAAAAATGCCAGTCGTGACGTTTATCGTCATCCCGCTGAAACCTTAACTTTTTTTGGCATTACTCCAAAACAGACTGTGATTGAACTCTGGCCGGGTAATGGCTGGTACAGTGAAATATTAGGGCCTTATCTTGCTAAAGAGGGCCAATATATCGCAGCCAGTTTCGAAACGGCTCCTGCGACAGATACTCCCGGAAATCGTTATCGCGCGAACGCTGGCACTAAGTATGCTGCGTGGATGACGGCCAATAAAGACGTCATGGGCAATGCTAAGATTGTTACCTTCGATCCTCCACATAAGATGGATTTAGGTGCTGACGGTAGTGCTGATCTGGTATTAACCTTCCGAAATCTACATAACTGGGCATCGACAGATCAGTTGGAAAACGTGTTTGCCGCGTCTTATAAAGTGTTGAAGGACGGCGGTATCTTTGGCGTGGTAGAGCATAGAGCCAACGAAGGAATGAACTTCAGCACTGGCTATATGGATCAAGCGGCTATGGTTGCTTTAGCCAAAAAAGCAGGTTTTACCTTAGTTGAAAGTGCAGAAATCAATGCGAACCCCAAAGATACGAAAGATTACGCCAAAGGTGTTTGGACGCTACCGCCCTCTTTTGCCTTGGGTGATACCGATAAAGAAAAATACCAAGCGATCGGTGAAAGTGACCGTATGACACTTAAATTTGTCAAAAAATCATCTTAATTACCTGACATCAGAGGCATTATGTGGCAATCTTTCGCCCCCAAAAATCAAATTGAATTTGTATTACCTCATATTACGGTCGCGGGCCGATTATGGGGGGCGAAGGATAAACCTTTATTACTTGCCTTACATGGTTGGTTAGATAACGCCAACAGTTTTGAACCTTTAACAGCGCATTTACTCGATTATCAAGTGCTCGCCATTGATTGGCCGGGACACGGCTTTTCTGCACATAGGCCGGGACACTATCCACTGCATTGGATTGATTATTTGTATGATTTAGACGCGTTGTTAACGGCATTACCGCAAAAGCCAGCGGCAATGATTGGGCATTCGCTCGGCGGTATTATTGCCTCAGCTTATACGGCGACGTTTCCCGAAAAGGTTAACAAGCTGGTATTGATTGAAGCGTTAAGCCCCTTGTCTGAGTTGCCAACGCAAGCTAAGGCGCGATTGAAAAAAAGCTTCTATCAGCATGAGAAGTATTTAACTCAGAAACATGGGCAGGTAAAGATTTACGACAGTATAGATACTGCGGTGCGGGCGAGGGCACATTTAACAGGACTTGCCGAACCTTGGTGTCGTTTGTTGCTCGATCGTAATATGCAGCCTGAAGGTGATGGCATAGGTTGGCGTAGTGATCCTCGATTAAGATTAGATTCACCCCAACGATTAACCTTCGCCCAAGTTGATGCCTTGATGCAGGACATCAAAGTCGAAACCTTATTAATTTGTGGCAAACAGGGATTTAGCCAGTTGCAGAGCGCGATACCTAAGGCCAGAACGTGGTTCAAGCATTTGTCTGAGCACATAATTGAGGGCGATCATCATGTGCATATGGACAATGCCGAAGGCGTTGCACGTTTGATCCGCAAATTCGTTTAATAGGTTGCTTATATGGGTATAAAAAAGACGCTAGGTTTTTTGTTTTTTTTATGTGATGATGATCAAAATTAAAACGCTCGTATGATTTATGACGAGTAAATCAATAACTATAAAATGTAAGCCGGTATTTTAACTCGGTATTTATCGAGTCTTGACGCTTGTATGGATATTGTTTCCGCAGTTGTGGGGATTTAGGAGAGAGTAGTGGATCAGCCTTGGATTAATCATTTGCCAGAAGATGTGCCTGCTGAAATTAATGTGGAACAATACTCATCGCTTGTCGATATGTTCGAGACAGCGGTGGCTAAGTATGAAGATCAACCTGCATTTATCAACATGGGTGCCACGCTAACCTACCGTAAATTGGAAGAACGCAGCCGAGCATTCGCTGCGTATTTACAAAATGAATTAAAGCTTGAAAAGGGCGACCGTGTCGCTTTGATGATGCCAAACCTGTTGCAGTATCCCATTGCACTGTTTGGTGTTTTGCGTGCAGGTATGGTGGTTGTTAACGTTAACCCACTTTATACACCGCGCGAGCTTAAACATCAGTTGATTGACTCTGGCGCTAAAGCCATTGTGGTGGTGTCAAACTTCGCCCGCACTTTAGAAGAAGTGGTCGATCAAACTCCCGTTGAAAGCGTGATTATCACCAGTTTAGGTGATCAATTAAGTGCACCAAAACGTACCTTAGTGAACTTTGTGGTGAAGTACATCAAGAAGTTAGTGCCAAAATACGATTTACCCCATGCCTTATCAATGCGCGATACCTTATCAACGGGTCGTCGCATGCAATACATCAAACCTGAAGTTACTAACGATGACTTAGCATTTTTACAATACACTGGTGGTACCACAGGGGTCTCTAAAGGCGCTATGTTGACCCATGGCAATATTGTCGCAAACGTATTGCAGGCCGATGGTGCATATTCTCCCGCTTTAAACGATGGCAGTGAGTTTGTCGTAACGGCCTTGCCGCTGTATCACATCTTCGCCTTGACCGTGAATTGCCTGCTGTTTTTGCACAAAGGAAGTCAGAATTTACTCATCACCAATCCTCGCGATATCCCAGGATTTGTGGCTGAGTTGAAAAAGTATCCTTTCACCGCATTAACTGGGGTAAATACCTTATTTAACGCTTTAGTGAACAGTGATGATTTTTCCCAGTTAGATTTCTCACGCTTAAAACTCTCTATCGGTGGCGGCATGGCGGTACAAAAAGCCGTGGCGGATAAATGGCAAACCATTACTAAAACCCGTTTACTTGAAGGTTATGGTCTGACGGAAGCCTCACCCTTATTAACCTGTTGTCCATATAACTTAGACGGTTATAACGGTTCAATTGGTTTTCCTGCACCTTCGACACTGATCCAAATCCGTAATGATGACGGCAAGGTATTAGCCCAAGGCGAAACCGGTGAACTGTTCGGTAAAGGTCCTCAGGTGATGAAAGGCTATTGGCAACGTCCTGAAGAAACCGCCAAAGTGATCGACACTGACGGCTGGTTAGCCACGGGCGATATTGGTTACATGGATGAGAAAGGTTTCTTCTATATTGTCGACCGTAAGAAAGACATGATCTTAGTATCAGGCTTTAACGTATTCCCTAACGAAGTCGAAGAAGTGGTTGCACTTCATCCAAAAGTGATTGAAGTGGCTGCCGTTGGTGTGCCAAACGACGCCAGTGGTGAGTTAGTGAAGGTATTTGTGGTGGCAAAAGATAAATCTTTAACCGCTGAAGACATCATTAAGCACTGCCGTATTCATTTAACGGGATATAAAGTGCCGAAGCTGGTAGAATTTAGGGACGAGTTACCTAAAACCAACGTGGGTAAAATCTTGCGACGAGAGCTTAGAGACGAAGCTAAGCGCGCGTAAGATTGAAGCCGGCATTTGCCGGCTTTTGTTTTTATGGACTGTGATTGACCCACAGGATCTGGAGAAGAATTTGTCAGCGTTTCAATATGTGAGTGATGAAGCAAGCCTTAATGCCCTCGTTGCCCAATATAAACAGAGTAAGATACTCGTGTTAGATACCGAGTTTGTTCGTACTCGTACTTATTATGCCAAGTTAGGTTTGATCCAAGCCTATGATGGTAAAACCTTAGCTTTGATTGATCCGGTCGCTTTACCTGATTTAACCCAATTTTGGGCGCTGTTATCGGACCCGAATATCGTTAAGCTAGTGCATTCCTGCAGTGAAGACTTAGAAGTTTTTGCCCACTATGGCAAATGTCAGCCTACGCCTTTGTTTGATAGCCAAATTGCCGCCTCTTTGTGTGGTATGGGCCACGGTGTGGGTTATGCCAAGTTAGTTGAAACTTGCCTTGGTGAAGTAATCGATAAAGGTGAATCGCGTACCGATTGGATCCGTCGTCCTTTAACGGAAGCCCAGTTAAGCTACGCCGCCAATGACGTCCTGTATTTGTATCAGCTCTATCCTCAACTGGAAGCGAAACTCAGCGCCCAAGGGCGTTTAGCTTGGTTATACGAGGAAGGGGAAAGGATGACTCAGGGCAGGCTTGCCGATCCTGATCTTGATACAGCCTATTTGAAAGTGAAAAATGCTTTTCAACTCACTGAAATTCAATTGGCTTACCTTAAAGTGCTCGCCAAATGGCGCCTTGAAAAAGCCTTAGTCCGTGATTTAGCCTTAGGTTTTGTGATCAAAGATCATGGTCTTATTGCATTAGCGAAGAAGCAACCTAAAACTTCGGCTGACTTGTTTAAGCTCAATGACTTGAGCGAACAGGAAAAACGCATCCACGGCAAAGATTTATTACGTGTGCTACAAACTGCGGATTTAGTTAATTTACCCGAGTTAGTGGATGTATTGGCATTAAAATCAGGCTACAAATCGGCCTTTAAAGCGATTAAAAGCTGTTTGGTCGAATTATGCGAAAAGCATGATGTGCCGCAGGAAATGCTCGGTTCTAAACGTCATATCCATGAGTTTTTGCAATGGCGTTGGGATAAGCAACAAGGGGATTTACCAGCAGTGTTATGCGGTTGGCGAGGGGAATTGGCAACTGAGGCTTTAGCAAAGCTTGAGGTCTAGTGCTTAATATTTCGTACTTGAATCCATTGCTGAAAAACATCCACATCAAAATGTCATCTTCAATTGAAGATGACATTTTTTGTGTCATCGACTTATCTGTCAGGCAAAGTGACGTTAAGCTCGAGTACCGACAGGTTGGCGTCGTTTTGATCTAACTGCACAGAAACTTGATCATCAGAAATCGGCACATATTTGCGAATAACGGCAATGATCTCTTGTTTCATCTGTGGGAAATAATCGGGAGTGTCCCTTTGTCCACGTTGATGAGCCACGATGATCTGTAGGCGCTCTTTTGCCATTACCGCAGTGCTAGGCTTTTTCTTGCTTTTGAAATAGTCGAGTAAAGACATAATTAGCTACCAAATATCCGTTGTAAGAAACCTTTCTTTTCTTCCGTAATAAAGCGTACTGGTACATCTTCACCCAGTAAGCGTGCGACTGTATCACTGTAGGCTAAACCTGCATCACTTTCTTGGTCGATAATCACTGGTACGCCTGAGTTAGAGGCTTTCAGTACAGATTGTGACTCAGGAATAACGCCGAGTAACTCAATGGCCAGAATTTCTTGAACATCATCAACACTCAACATTTCGCCCGATTTTACACGGCTCGGTGAATAGCGAGTCAGCAGTAAGTATTCTTTGATTGGCTCAAGGTTTAGCTCGGCGCGGCGTGATTTGCTCTGCAGCATCCCTAAAATACGGTCTGAGTCGCGTACTGAACTGACTTCTGGGTTAGTGGTCACAATGGCGATATCGGCAAAATACAGTGCCATCATAGCGCCTTGCTCAATCCCCGCAGGTGAATCACACAGAATAAACTCAAAGTCTTTGGCTAAATCGTCTAGAACACGGCCAACGCCTTCTTTGGTCAGCGCATCTTTATCACGGGTCTGTGAAGCGGGTAAAACGAATAACTTGTCGCAGCGTTTATCTTTGATCAGCGCTTGATTTAAATTGGCTTCACCATTGATCACATTAACGAAGTCATAAACAACACGACGCTCGCAACCCATGATCAAGTCTAAGTTTCGTAAACCTATATCGAAATCAATAACGACTGTCTTGTGTCCTTGCATGGCAAGACCGGTCGCAATTGCAGCACTCGATGTGGTTTTACCTACGCCGCCTTTACCTGAAGTGACAACAATAATTTGTGCCATGTTTCTCTCTATCCTTTGTTCTGCCATTTAGAGGGGCAATGATTCAACCATAAGCGACTCACCGTTTAGGCGAATGCAGCCGCTTTTATCTGAGCTATGTTGTTGTAGATTTTCAGCGAGCCAATATTGCCCTGCTATTGAAACGAGTTCGGCCTCCAGAGAGTGGGCAATGATAACGGCGCTGGTATCGCCCGCGGCGCCTGCCATGGCTTTCCCTCGTAATGCGCCATAGATATGAATGCTACCATCTGCGATGACTTCTGCGCCATTGCCTACCGCACCAAATATGATTAAATCACCATTTTTTGCGTAGACTTGTTGGCCTGAACGAATATTTTGCTTCACTATTTTAGTTTGGCGCGGGGCCGGCGGCGGGGTACTGCTCTGTTTTCCCGCTTTGACTATGGCAAGGCCTAAGTCTTTTGCTTGTTTACTGAGTACGGTTGTCGCGCCCGTTATGCCAACAATCACTAATTGACGTGAGATCAGCAGATCCTTTAACGCACTTAAATTCAAGCTGTCGTGCTGAATGGCACTCAGATTGACGACTAAAGGAGCGCCCAGAAAAAACTGAGGAGCCTGTGCCAACTTATGGTCTAATTCAGTCATGACAGCTTGTAAATCGCTGCTATTAATATGAAGCACTGAAAGAGTAAAAGAAGCGCCTTTTAACTCTAAGCTAGGTTTTGACATCCCGGCACTATTCTCCAGAAATCATCAGTCGGTTCGCTGATTTTACAATTAAATTACTAGGCGACCATGTTATAGTGTGCCCCATTGACTGGCAAGTTTGAACTATTGGATATTTGATTCTTATGCTATGTGCCGTTTATAAAAGTAGCCGAAAGGCTGATACTTATTTATTTGTGAAGAAAAGAGATTGTTTTGACGATGTTCCAGTGCCTTTGATGGAAATGTTTGGCGTGCCAAAGTTGGTGATGGTGTTTCCTATCGCTAAACGCGACGCGTTAGGAATGGCAGATATACATAAAGTCAGAGCAGCAATGGCAGAAAATGGCTTTTATTTACAAATTCCACCACCTCAGGTGAATTTATTGGCTGAGCATAAGCTGAGCCTTGGGATCAAAGATTAACCAGGTAGCATCAAGACGCTGCTAATGAGCTCTGGCGCGTCAAACCACACTCGTTAATCTCAGTGGCATTGCGTATCTGACGACAAATTAGTGTAAAATAGCCCGCATTGAGCGGGTTTTTTATTAAGAAGATATAGTTAATCATGGCATTTTGGCAGAGTAAAACATTAGCGCAGATGAGCACAACCGAGTGGGAATCCCTGTGTGACGGTTGTGGTAAATGTTGTTTAAACAAGTTGATAGATGATGAAACCGAAGACTTGTATTACACAAATGCAGCTTGCCTTTTGCTCGATCATCAAACGGCAGGCTGTCAGCATTACAGTGACCGTTTCACCCATGTCCCCCAATGTACAGTGATCACGATTGATAATATCCATGAGTTAACTTGGTTGCCCGACAGTTGTGCCTATCGCCGCCTAGCGGCAGGGCGTGAGCTACCGAGTTGGCATCCGCTGCTCACAGGCTCCAAAGAAGCGATGCATTTAGCGGGTATGTCGATCCAAGGCAAGGTGGTGGATGAAAGACGCGTGAAGGATATTGAAGATCATATCGTGCTATGGCCACTTAAAGACGTGGATTAACAGACGTGAATTCATTTTGCCATAGCGTTATCGATTGAAAATTAACTTATTAATTGAAACGACACTTGTTGATTGGAAAGTGATCGTCAGAATGAAAACAACAAGGGAGCGATTATCGCTCCCTTGTGCATTTTGGGTGTTAAGTGAATTTAAATTCCATCAAATAATGCTCGATTAGATTTTTAATCCCACCATCAACTGATCCAGTTGCCCCGCAGTCGCTTGCAGCTCATCGCAACCTGAAACTGACTGGTTGGCCGATTGCTCCACATCGTGTGATTGGTTGCGAATTTCCATTAAGTTAGTCGCAATTTCGTTGGCAACTGCCGATTGCTCTTCGGCCGAGGTCGCAATTAGCACACTCATTTCAAACACTTTGTTGCTGTGGTGGGCGATAAACTCTAAGTCTTTACCCGTTTGCAGTACGTGTTGTTTACCTTCATTAGCTTGATTCACAGTACGCGACATCACTTGTGTCAGATTGCGAGTACCCGATTGAAGTGATTCGATCATGGTTTTGATTTCAACCGTTGCGGCCTGAGTTCTCCCCGCTAAAGTACGTACTTCATCGGCCACCACGGCAAAGCCACGACCTTGTTCACCGGCGCGCGCCGCTTCAATTGCCGCGTTGAGGGCCAGTAGGTTGGTTTGCTGGGAAATCGCATTAATGGTTGATACCACTTCATCAATTTTACTGGCGTTATCATTGAGTACACCCACCGCATTGGAGGCCGCAGAGATTTCATCTGATAACACGTCGATAGCCTTAACTGTGGTTTCAATATCTTTCCCGCCCGCACTAACCTGTTGATTGGCTTCTTGGGTTTCGGCTGAGGATTGTTCGGCATTGCGGGCAACTTCTTTCACTGCGGCAGTCATTTCTTCCATTGCCGTCGCTAAGGAGTCCAGATGTTGTCTCTGGTTTACCGCCAAGGATTGACCTTGCTGCGCAGTGCTACGAAACGATGATACAACTTCGCGTATTTTAGCGGTCGATTCTGCGATTTGCTTGACTAAGGTATGTTGACGTTCTACTAAGGTATCTATGCTGATAGCTAAGATACTGAACTCGTCTTTTACTTCGAAGAAGTTTAAACGCCCCGTTAAATCACCCGATGCGGCCCGTTTTAATGCCATCACTGTCGTATAAAGTGCGCCGCCTACGAAGGTTGAAATGTAATAGCTGAACAAAAATAGCACAAATAAGAGTGCCGCCATTAGGCCATAAACCAGCAGGTTATCGTTGGCGAGCAAGGCATCAATTTCTTTGCTGTCTAGGGGAATAATCGTGATCAGGTTTTGATCGTTAACGCGACTCACAGCTCTAGGTTGCTTACCGCTATCATCAATACCACCACCACTGCGAGCGATGGATTGGGCTTTGCTATCGGCTTCATTTACCGAAACAATACTGACATTACCTTCAATTTCGCGACTTAGTTGGCTAAGGATAGTTTGGCGTTCTTGCTCTGGTAGTTTGTTATATAAGCTGCCAGTGACTTGGTTGATTTGTTGTGAAGCATTTTGCAGACTGTTGAGCTGTCCTTGAATTAAGGTTTGCTGGGATTGGTTATCTAGGAAAAGCGCCAGTCCGACAATCATTAACATGGGAACGATAGAGAGAATAGCGAATTTAGTTTTTAAGGTCATATGGATAAGATATTGATCTATCCAGCGAAATTTTACTTCTTTCATGAGTGCCTCGATAAAATGGGCTATAAACCGAATTTATATCGGTCAGTTTGCCATAGACTTTATAGTTTTCTGTTTTGTAATGATTTATATGATTAATGTAGTCTAATTGCAGTCGTTATTGTGTTGTTTGCTGCAATTTTGGCAAGGTACAGATGTGAGTTTACAGTTTAGTTACAAATGCTGCTAGTGGCTGAAAGCGGAAGTTGTTTACGTCAGAATTGAGGTTTGGGTTTCCCCTTGAGCAAAACTCAGGCTCTGAACTGGGGTAACACATGAATTTGCATGATAAAAACCCCCAATAAGCCCTAGTAATATGCCGCTCGCTCGCGTAAAATTTCTATCCTTTTATTTCGTTATAGCTAGCAAAGCGTCTGGCATTAACGCCCGATAACCTGAGCACCCAAATAGCCTGAAAGTTTGGCGCCCATAGCACTTGTTTATCAAGCGCGACTATGCAGTGGAAGAGAAAATGCAGCAGTTAACTGAGATCGTAGAACAAGCCTTAGTCATTATTGACCAGGCCAGTGATCTAAAAGCACTGGATGATATCCGTGTCGATTACCTTGGTAAGAAGGGTAAGATCACCGACATGATGAAAATGATGGGTAGCTTAAGCCCTGAAGAAAAGCCAGCCTTTGGCCAAGCGGTCAATGATGCTAAACAGGCTATTCAACAAAAATTAACTGAGCGCATCGATGGTCTGAAGAGTTCGGAATTGGAAGCCAAATTAATCGCTGAAAAGATTGATGTGACTTTGCCAGGCCGCACCCAAGAGATCGGTGGCTTACATCCTGTGACTCGAACCATTGAGCGCATCGAAACCTTTTTCGGGGAATTAGGGTTCTCGGTAAAGCAGGGGCCTGAAATTGAAGATGATTTCCACAATTTCGACGCACTGAATATCTCTGAGCACCATCCTGCGCGTGCTGATCATGATACCTTTTATTTCAATCCTAAACTGATGCTGCGTACCCAAACTTCGGGCGTGCAAATTCGTACTATGGAAACTGAAAAGCCACCATTACGCATTATTTCTCCGGGCCGTGTTTATCGTAACGATTACGACCAAACTCACACGCCTATGTTCCACCAAGTGGAAGGGTTGTTGGTTGATGAGCATGTGAACTTTGCCGAATTGAAAGGCATTTTGCATGACTTCCTGCGTAACTTCTTCGAAGAAGATCTGCAAGTGCGTTTCCGTCCATCTTACTTCCCATTCACTGAACCTTCAGCGGAAGTGGACGTGATGGGCAAAAATGGTAAATGGCTAGAAGTGCTTGGCTGCGGTATGGTACATCCGAATGTGCTGCGCAGCGTTGGCATAGATCCAGAAAAATACTCTGGTTTTGCTTTTGGTATGGGTGTCGAGCGCTTAACTATGTTGCGTTACGGCGTAAACGATTTACGTGCGTTTTTCGAAAACGACCTACGTTTCCTGAAGCAATTTAAATAACGGAGCTGTAATAGCATGAAATTTAGCGAATCTTGGCTTCGTGAATGGGTAAACCCTTCAGTCAGCCGTGAAGCATTATCTCACCAGATCACTATGGCCGGTCTCGAAGTCGATGACGTTGAAGCCGTGGCTGCCGATTTTAGCGGTGTCGTGATTGGTGAAGTTGTGGAGTGTGGTCAGCATCCCGATGCCGATAAACTGCGCGTGACCAAAATCAACGTTGGTGGTAGCGAACTTATCGATATCGTCTGCGGTGCACCAAACTGCCGTCAGGGTCTTAAAGTGGCCGTGGCTATGGTTGGCGCCGTATTACCTGGCGATTTCAAAATCAAGAAAGCCAAGCTGCGTGGCATGCCATCAGAAGGTATGTTGTGTTCATACAGCGAGCTTGGCATCAACGTCGAAAGCGATGGCATTATCGAATTGCCATTGGACGCGCCACTTGGCACTGACATCCGCGATTATCTGCAACTTAATGATGCCGTTATCGATGTAGATTTAACGGCTAACCGTGCCGATTGCTTAGGCATGGCAGGTCTTGCCCGTGAAGTGGGCGTGTTAAACCGCCAAACAGTGGTTGAGCCACAGTGGCAAGCCGTCACGGCAACGACAGATGCAAAGGTCACGATTAACGTTAACGCGCCTGCTGCGTGTCCACGTTACTTAGGCCGTGTGGTTAAAAACGTCAATGTGAAAGCGCCTACGCCATTATGGATGCAGGAAAAACTGCGCCGGAGCGGTATTCGCTCTATCGATCCTATCGTAGACATCACTAACTTTGTGTTGATTGAATTCGGTCAACCTATGCACGCTTTCGATCTGGCCAAATTAACGGGCGATATCCAAGTGCGTTTAGGCACTGGCGAAGAGAAAATCACCCTGCTTGATGGCAGCGAAGTGACGATTCCCAGCGATACCTTAGTGATCGCCGATGATGCGCGTCCATTAGCCCTTGCAGGCGTGTTTGGCGGTGAATATTCAGGCGTGAGCGACACGACCCAAGACATACTGCTTGAATGTGCGTTCTTCGCGCCGCTTGCCATTATGGGTAAGTCACGTCGTTTAGGTTTGCATACAGATTCATCACACCGCTTTGAGCGTGGTGTTGACCCTGAGATGCAACACACGGTTATCGACCGTGCGACCCGTTTAGTGCTGGATATCTGTGGCGGTGAAGCTGGCCCTGTAGTTGAGGCTAAATCAGAGGCTGATTTACCCAAACCTGCACAAATCGTTTTACGTCGCAGCAAGTTAGATCGAATTTTAGGTCACCATGTACCTGATAGCGATGTCGTTGAAATCCTACAACGTTTAGGTTTTAGCGTCGTTGTTAGCCAAGATAGTTGGCAGGTCACTACCGCGACTTATCGTTTTGATATGGCGATTGAAGAAGATTTGATCGAAGAAGTGGCCCGTATTTACGGTTATAACAATATCCCGAATACGGCGCCTGTTGCCGCGCTGCGTATGTCAGATCATAAAGAATCTGACTTAAGCCTAAAACGCGTGCGTGCCTTATTGGTCGCTCGTGGTTTCCAAGAAGCGGTAACCTACAGCTTTGTCGATCCAAAACTGCAAAATCTGGTTCATCCTGGTTTAGACGCTATGGTGTTACCAAACCCAATTTCCAGTGAAATGTCGGCCATGCGCCTGTCAATGTTCACCGGTTTATTGGCCGCCGTTGGCTACAACCAAAGTCGTCAACAGAGTCGCGTGAGACTTTTTGAAACTGGCCTGCGCTTTGTTCCTGATATCAATGCAGAATCCGGTGTAAGACAGCAAGCAATGCTCGCTTGTGTCATTACTGGGCTCCAAAATGATGAACATTGGGCTATGGAATCGAAAACTGTTGATTTTTTCGACCTTAAAGGTGATTTAGAAGCAATTATCGGCTTGACAGTTTCCGCATCAGAATTTAGCTTTAGAGGAGCGACGCATTCTGCTCTCCATCCGGGGCAATGTGCTGAAATATTGAGAAATGATCGAGTGATCGGTCATATAGGTGCAATCCATCCTAGTTTGGAGAAGCCTTTTGGACTCAATGGTAAAACCATCGTTTTTGAGTTGGAATTGGATGCTTTATTGCATACCAGTTTGCCGCTAGCCCAAGCTGTATCTAAGTTTCCAGCTAATCGTCGTGACATCGCAGTCGTAGTAGATGAGAGTGTATCTGCAGGTGATGTAATGAAATTGATAAGAAAAGTTGGCGAAAATCAGTTGGTTGGCATAAACTTGTTCGATGTATACTTAGGTAAAGGTGTTGAACCTGGCAAGAAGAGCCTGGCGATAGCACTTACATTACAAGACACTACTCGTACGCTTGAGGAAAAAGAGATTGCTGAGACCGTTGGTTCAGTCGTTTCTGCCCTTAAGTCCGAGTTCAACGCATCGTTGAGGGATTAAAGTATGGCACTTACCAAAGCCGAAATGGCAGAACATCTTTTTGAAACACTCGGAATGAACAAACGTGTCGCCAAAGAGATGGTTGAGTCGTTCTTTGAAGAGATTCGGGGCGCACTTGAAAGTGGTGAGCAGGTCAAGTTATCTGGCTTTGGCAACTTTGACCTTAGGGACAAGAATCAAAGACCGGGAAGGAACCCAAAAACAGGCGAAGATATCCCAATTTCTGCTCGTCGTGTCGTGACTTTCCGTCCCGGCCAAAAGCTGAAAACTCGTGTAGAAGCAGCAAACACGGGGAAGTAATTTCGTTTGTTTGATGGGAAAGCCACTCCTTAGAGAGTGGCTTTCCTGTTTATTTTTTCATGCAATATCTCCATTGTTTTTATCCACTGTCTGAGGTGAATTCTTTGTCAAGACAGCCCAAACATTTTGACCGTCGTTTTAAACTCGCCTTATTACACCCTAGATACTGGGCCACTTGGTTAGTGATTGGTCTATTAGTGATTTTTGGACTCATGCCCGCATGGCTGCGTGATCCTATTGCAAAATTATTGGCAAAAATAGTGATGCCAATTGCCAAAAAGCCCATTAGCGTTGCGAGAGCCAACTTAAGAGCGTGCTTTCCTGAGCAATCCACCGCCGAGATTGAAGTGTTAATCCGTGAGAATGTGCAAAACTTCGTTTTGGTGTTGTTAGCACAGGGCGAATTGCTGGTGCGCTCAAAAGCGCATTTACGTCGTCGAGTCAATTTAATCGGCTTTGAGCATGTGACTAAAGCGCAGGCTGCTGGGCAACCGATCATTTTTATCATGCCCCATGTGTGGCCAATCGATTATGCTGGTTTACGCCTTAACCTTGAGTTGCCTATGGTGACTATGGCCAAAGCCCATAAAAACGGGTTATTCAATTGGTTTAGTAATCGTGTACGCAGCAGTTGTGGTGGCCATGTGTATATGCGCGAGGCGGGCATTCGGGCGTTATTGGCTGAGCTTAAGCGCGGTAACAGTTTCTTTTATCTTCCCGATGAAGACTTAGGTCCTGAACAAAGCGTGTTTGCGCCTTTTTTAGGCACCGTGAAGGCAACGCTACCTGTTGTTGGGCGTTTAGCGCAGGCGGGTAATGCCCAAGTGCTGCCAGTAAAGATTGGCTACAACCAAGCGACACGCCAATTTGATCTCACTGTGATGACGGCCGTTGCGCCCGAAGACATGGTCGGCAAAGAAAACGAAGCGTTGGCACTGAACAAAGTGGTCGAGCAAGTTATCTTAGCTTACCCAGAGCAGTATATGTGGTTCCTGCGGTTGCTCAAGACGCGCCCAGAGGGTGAAGTTTCTATTTACAACTGATGTAGCGTGACTGAAATAGTGTGGTTTAAAATGGCTTTGAGCGCTGATTGCTCGAAGCCATTTTTGTGTTGAAGAGCGTTCTTTATTGAGCACTCTTTATTTATAGAGCGTTTTATCAATAGCGCTGTCGTTAACCATGCGTATCGTGGATGATTAATCCTCGTTCTGTTCCATCTCAAGTTGCATCAGTAACATATCTTCGCCATCGAGTACGCGAGTACGAAAGCTTTGACACGCAGGGCAGACGACCGTGCGCTCACTCAGTACGGATTCAGTCTGGCAGTCTTGGCAAAGTATCACTAGCGGCTGAATTTGCATATTGAGTAGGGCTTCTTTGCAAATCCCATCGAGCTTAAACGTATCGAAGGCCGTTTGTAGCAGGCTAGGTTCAACCCCGCTCATGACTCCCAGTTTGATATCCACTCGGGTGATTTTATCGGCATGATTGGCCTGCGCGTGCTGTTCGCATTGCTCAATCAGGGCACTCACTATCGAATATTCGTGCATCAGCAAATCCTTGGCAGCAGTTCACCTTGGGGAAGATCGAGATAACGTTTAGTATTCCAAGGCGTTCTTAGCACGACTTTCCCCACTAAATCATCACTCACAGTGCCGATTATCGCTGCATGCTCACAGCGCCCAAAGCGTTGCATGATCTCGAGCGCACCTAAGGCGATGTCGTTGGGAACGGCGAGGATGAAAGTGCCTTCGTTGGCAAGATCCATGGCTTCGAAACCATAGAGTTCGCACAGACCTTTGACTTCATCGCTGACGGGAATACTGGCTTCATTCACTGTGATGCCAACATTGGAGGCGACAGCCCATTCGTTCAGCACTGCCGATAAGCCGCCGCGAGTCGCATCGCGCATCGCATGAATGGGAATATTGGCGGCAATCAATTGCTCGACTATGGGCCAGAGCGTCGCGCAGTCACTTTGCAATGCAGATTCGAGCGTGAGTCCTTCACGCGCCATTAAAATCGCTGCACCGTGGCAGCCAATATCACGGGAGACAATAATGGCATCGCCCACGGTGACATTCGCCGAGGAAATATTGTGACGCAAGATGCGACCAATGCCTGAGGTATTAATAAATAAACCATCGGCGCACCCCTTGGGTACGACTTTAGTGTCGCCGCAGACTATCCGTGCACCACTGTGTTTTAATTCTTTCGCCATACTGCGGACAATCGTAGTTAAATCCTTGATATAAAAGCCTTCTTCGATGATCACACTACAACTCAAATACTGAGGTTCTGCGCCCATCATAGCGAGATCGTTGACTGTGCCTGCGATGGCAAGCTTTCCGATATCACCACCGGCAAAAAATAAAGGGGATACGGTGAAAGAGTCTGTGGTAAAGGCGTTGGCACCGTGCAAATCGAGTTTGGCAGCGTCTTCTTCGCTGCGAAGGATTGGATTATCAAACTCGGCAAAAAACAGATCACGGATCAGTTTATTCATTTCTTTGCCGCCACCGCCGTGGCTGAGTTGAATGGATTTATCTTTAAGCGTATCAGCCATGATGTGGCTCCTTGATATCGATACCTTGATAGCGGTAATAGGCATTACAGGCACCTTCGGAGCTGACCATGCAACTGCCTAAGGGCGTTTCGGGATTGCAGCCGCGGCCAAACACTTTACAGTCCTTTGGTTTAGCAAGCCCACGAAGAATATCACCACACTGGCAGGCTTTATGATCGTCAATTTCCTTCACAGGTAGGCGGTCTTTAAAGCGCAGTTCGGCGTCTCTGTGGGCATATTCGGGTTTAAGCTGCAGCGCTGAATTGGGGATTGGGCCTAGTCCACGCCAGCGAAATTGCGGTCTGACATTGAAGAATTGATTTACTTTGGCCTGCGCCGTGAGGTTGCCGTCCTCCGATACTGCGCGGCTGTATTGGATATCGAGCTCAGCTTTGCCCGCGGCTTTTTGGCGCACAATCCGTAAAATCGACTCCATCACATCGACGGGCTCAAATCCTGCGACAACCACGGGTGTGCCATAGTTTTCGACTGTGCTGCGATAGATTTTGGCGCCGCTGATCACGCTCACATGGGCTGGGCCGATAAAGGCGTTGACTCTCGCTTTTGGGTCGTGCATCACGGCATCAATTGCGGGTGGCACTAATACATGATTGATATGAAATAGTAGATTTTCGAGTTTTTCTTGTTCGGCCAGTTGTAACAAAATTGCTGTCATTGGGGTTGAGGTTTCAAAACCAATGGCGAAGAACACTACGGTTTTATCGGGATTGTCGCGGGCAATTTTGAGCGTATCTAAGGGATCGTAAATTGGGCGAATATCGCAGCCCTTGGCCCTAAAACTGGCTAAAGAGCCTTGAGAACCGGGCACGCGGATCATATCGCCCAGCGTCACAAGAATAACATTTTCTTGGGAGGCAAGCGCCGCGGCTTGGTCAATGCGCTCTTTAGGCATAATGCACACTGGGCAGCCAGGACCATGGATAAATTCAATATTATCCGGCAGTAAATCTAGCAAGCCGTATTTCATAATCGTATGAGTATGGCCACCACAGACTTCCATGATATTGATTTGTTGCTTAACCAATTTAGCAGTTAACTGAATATCCCGTGCTAAATTGGCAATCGTTTGGGGATCGCGAAAGCCTTGATAGAGGTGTTTTAGTTCAAGCATGCTTTTTCCTCGGTGCACTCGATAGGGGTGCACCTTGCGACTTAATCCTGCACTGCTGATGGTCAGTGTATGGCTTCATTTTCAAGCTTAGTGACGATTTCTTTGTATAGATCAATGCTTTGCTGCGCATCTTCCTTATCGATTTTATTCATTACAAAGCCAATGTGGATAAGTACATAGTCGCCAATCTCCAGTGGCTCATTCATTAAATGACTGCTGACATCGCGGCGCACGCCTAAGGTGTCGACGGTGACGCTCTGGCGCTCAATATCGACCGCCACCACTTGGGAAGGTATGGACAAGCACATTATTGTGCACCTCGAATGTTGTCTTTAAGCCAAGCGGCTACAGCCTGCATGGAGTCGCCGTCTTTAATTGAGACTTCAATAATTTGAGTTGCTGGATTGAGTTTTTTAAGCTGCGCTCTGGCTTCGTCTAGCTTGAAATCAAAATAGGGCAGTAGATCGCACTTAGTGATAAAAACTACATCGGCGCGGCGGAACATCACAGGATATTTTTCAATCTTATCATCACCTTCTGGCACTGATAGCAGCACGATATTTTTGTGAGTGCCCACATCATAACTGGCTGGGCAGACGAGATTACCGACGTTTTCGACAAAGCAAATATCGAGTCCTTCAAGCGGCAGATGATGTAGGGCACCGTGCACCATAAAGGCGTCGAGGTGACAGGCGCTGCCCGTTTGAATTTGATAGGCCTTAATGCCTTTAGCGATGAGGCGGTCGGCATCGCGGGAGGTTTCTAAGTCGCCCTCGATCACTGCATAGTTGAGCTGCGTGTATTCTTTGAGATTTTCTAATAGGGTGGTTTTGCCACTGCCCGGGCTACTCATGATGTTGAAGGCAGTAATATTATGTGCCTCAAAGTGGGCGCGGTTATGTCCAGCTTCGACATCATTTTTATCTAAAATTTTGTGGATGACTGACAAGGTTTTTTTATCGTTTAACTGAGGATTTGTGTGTAACTCTTGATGGCTATGCTCATGAGTATGTGAATGGTCATGATTATGCTCATGGCTATGGGCATGCGCGCCTAGATGGTCGTGGCGGGTAAGGGAGCAGCCGCAGTCTTTACACATTTTACCTCTCCTTGTATCGGCAGAGTACGAGGACTTTGCCTGACAAATAATGATTGATGTACGAATCGTTAATTTGGTTACGCTAATGTTGAGTGTGATACAAATTGCGCTACGGATCTTTGATGTTCGTCAGGTTTATGGGGATAAAAATGGCGAGCGAACATCATGGCTTATCAAATAAGTAAGGTTATTGACTCTGATGAATGCCATACCAAAGTTGGCCTAGGGCGATGCCGCCATCATTTATGGGTATCTGTTTACTGGATAACACTTTATTTCCTTGGGCGCTGAGTTTGCTCAGGCAGTATTCCAATAGATATTTATTTTGAAATACGCCACCGCAGAGCACGGTTGGGAGGTGTTGATACTGGGCAGCATAATCACAAATAGCATCACCTAAGGTGTGTAAAAAGGCGCGGGCGATGGCATAGCATCTATTGTCTGTTAGCGGTTGTGCTGTAATCAATTCAACAATTTGCTTGAACATCTCACTGCTGCGCCACTGGTCGATGTCAAGAGGTAAGTTAAGCGAAATGACTTCAAGGGCTAATGTATCGGCGCGATTGGCCGCGGCTTCTATTGCCATGCCCGCTTGGCCTTCAAACAGTGTTGTTTCGATTAAGCCTAAGGCGCAGGCGAGGGCATCGAACAGTCGCCCGACAGAGGAGGTTTTTATCGCGCTGCCGTTCTGCCAGATCTTATGTAAGTTAGTCAGAGTGTTTGGGCGCATGTTGTTTAATATAGGTAATTGCAATGCGAGCACAGCATCGAGGCTCATTTGCTCGAACAATAATGCCAGTAACAACCTCACGGGTTGCTTAATGGCTTGCTCGCTGCCTAGCAGGGCTATAGGCTCAAAGTGCACCAGTCGCTGCGCTTTATCGAGCGTAGTTAATAGCACTTCACCGCCCCATAAACTGCCATCGTCGCCAAGCCCAGTACCGTCAAAACTAAAGCCCAATACGGGATCTCGATATTGGTTAACTGCCATTACGCTGAGCACATGGGCATGGTGGTGTTGCACCGATAAACATTGATTTTGACGGGTATCGCTGAGTTTTACACTCGAGTTTGAGTGCATTTCAGCCCAGCGTGAAGGGGCATAATCTGGGTGTTTATCGCAAATAATAAGATTTGGCGTAAAGTGATACAACCGAGCAAAAGTGGCTAAGGTGCGCTCAAAATACTGCTCGGCGCTGACACTGAACAGGTCGCCAATATGGGGACTTAAAAACACATTATTGCCAAAGCCTAAGGCGATGGCATTTTTTTGCTGTGCGCCCACGGCCAAAATCGATGGGGTCAGCGGTATCTCTAAGGGGAAACTTAACGGTGCATAGCCGCGGGCGAGGCGCAATACTTGCACCTCTGCGGAGGAATCAAGTTGCGGCTGGATCACTTGCACCACACTATCATCACAGCCATTAATAATCGGCCGATTATGATCGACTATCGCATCCACCACATGGCTTAAGTGGCTAATAAGCTCATCACAATCTGTGATGATAGGCTCACCTGACACATTAGCGCTGGTCGCAACCAATGGCCCTTTGAAGAGACCTAACAATAAATGATGCAGTGGTGTGTAGGGCAAAAATACCCCGAGTTTATTCAGATTGGGGGCGACCGCTGGGCTTAGATCATGTTCGGCTCGGCTGCTCATCAGCACTATGGGCCGCTCCTGCGAACTCAGTACTTGCCACTCAGCATCCGTACCTGTGACATAGTGCTGCGCCATCTGGATATCAGCCATCATCACCGCTAGCGGCTTGGCTTGGCGCTGTTTTCGCAGCCTAAGAGTGTTGACGGCATTGTCACTTCGGGCATCACAGATTAAGTGAAATCCACCCAATCCTTTAATTGCCAGAATTTGTCCTTGGTGTAACCTGTCAGCCGCCGCTTTTAGTACCGCCAAATCCGTATTCAATTCAGGTGTGCTGAAATTTGAGGTATTGGGAATGATGTATTCCCCTAGGGGTGTTTTTAAACTGAGTATGGGGCCACAAACTGGGCAACTGACAGGCTGGGCATGATAGCGGCGGTCGAGTGGGTTTTGATATGCTTTGGCGCACTCGGGGCACATGTCAAAATCGGCCATGGCAGTGTTGTGTCTATCATAGGGTAAGGCATTGATAATTGTATATCTTGGGCCACAATTTGTGCAGTTGGTAAAGGCATAGCCAAAGTGGCGATCATCAGGATTATGCATGTCGTTCAAGCAATCTTGGCAGGTACTTTTATCCGCCGATACTGCCACCTGCGCACCTATTGATGAACTTGGATCATCGTCCTCATGGCTGTCGCTTTTTATAATTTCAAATGTGGTTTCGCTTAGCAAAATCGGCAGCGGTGTTTGGGTGATATTGTCGATACGGGCCAGTGGCGGCGGGGTGGTATTGAGCGTTGTGATAAATTGCGTGAGGTTTTCTTCCGTGCCTTGCAGCTCAATGGTCACGCCCTTGGCATTGTTGAGCACTGTGCCCGTCAGTTGAAATTCAAGGGCATAACGATAGACAAAGGGGCGAAATCCCACCCCTTGCACTATGCCAGTGACGTGTAGCTGACAACGCTTTAGCGCGGCGCCCTTGTGGACAAGGTATTCCAATGCCAGCCTGCGCTTTATCTGCAGATCACTGTGCTTTTTGTGGCGACTATTATGTCTATGTGGCTGCATGCGTTGTGACTTAACTTTTGGCCTCCTAATCATGGGCATTGAGTTGGCGCTGCTTAACGTAAAGTGCGCCAACGGCTAAGTTATCGCCGTCTAAATCTAGACTACGATTGACCACTAAGGGGAAGTTCTTGCCTAAGCGTAAACTGATGCGTTTACACAGGGTTTCATTCGTTAACTCATTACCCGCTAAGGCAACATTGTGTACGCCGATATTTAAATCGATATGTTCTAACCAGTTAGAAAGATAATCTGCCAGCGAGTCTTGCATCGCAAAGGCGAGTTGACTCGGATCGTTATTCCCTGCGATACGAAAACTCAAGACTGTGCCTAAGGTTTTACACCAATTCAGGCTGCGGTGGGCTTCACCTTTGGTCAGGGGATAATCGATACGCGGAGCATTGGCGCCGTGGTAACACATGGCGGCGGCCATCAGTGCATCGCTGAGTCTTGCTTGGCTTTGAGTCTCTTCTTGTGTATTAAGGCCAATTAATATGGCAGCAATCGTCCACAGGCTTTGTAAGTTGTCCCGTCTGCCGTGAAGCTTTAGGCTTAAAAGTTTTAGGTAATCTTCGGGGAACAGGCTCTTAAATTTTTGCGCTACGGCTTTTTGGGGACTGCTGTCCAGTTGATGGAAGATTTCGTAACCGTTATCGGGCAGCTCGGGCAGGGCGAAGAAAAGTTCAGTGTCGCCCTTATTATCACAGGTGACAATTTGACTCGTATGGGTATGGCTTAAGTAAATGACCGCGGCATTTTTTGCCTGTTTATGACTGGTAAACTTACCGTTGAGCAGCGCACTGAATAGCGCTGCGTCTGCAAGGGTGTGATTTTCTGTGTTGACTGTATTTTGATTATTATCGCTTAGCATACTGGTGCAATGAATATCACTGTCTTCACTTGACGGTACTTGAGTTAATACTGCCACACTCAGTTCGCCTTGGTGCGATCGTGAACGTTTCGGCGCCTGCCATTGGGCTTGATAACCGTGAAGACTGACTTTTTCCCTTAAGGGTTCTGGAGCGATAAAGTGCTTGGTTTGAACCTGTGTTGAGCTTAAATCGTGACTGGCGATTTGTGCCCAAGCACCATCGACCCAAGCTAGCTTTGGCCTATTATGCGGCCCTTTAATGTAAACCCAATCGACCCCTTTTTGTCGTAATACTTCCCCGAGCACTAAGATCACTCGGCTGTAGGCAAAGCAAATGTCGTACAGTGGCGCACTGAGTTTGTCGTGTTCTTGCGTGGGTCTCGCGCAGATAAGTGGCTTTTCAATACTCGAAAGCGCGAGCACCTGCGCATCGTTCAGACAAAAATGGGCGTTCAGCGTATTGGGATTACAAATTAACAGTTGTGGCCGCTCGCTTAAGGGCTGCTCAAACGGTGTCAGGCTGATTTGCAGATTATCGGCGGCCGCTAATGTCAGTGGGCCTTGTGTCAGCAGTCCCTGTGCCATGGCTTTAATATCTGACAAGGTTAACGCTTTTTGTGCGGACGTTAATTGTGTTTCGCCCTTGCAGCAAGGGCAAATTAAATCGAGTGTGCCAAACTTAGCCGACTGATTATCGCCAATCAACGGATAACAATGCTGGCAAAAAGGCACTATGGCAGGGCTTGATCCAGACTGTGGAAAGGGCAGTAAGGTTTTACTGCCTTTGGGCTCGTCGATGACTTTAATACTAGAGTCAATCAACCAAGCGGAAATCAAAAAGTCCGCGGCAATGGCATCGGCCAATTGTTCTAGTTGGTTTTGCTCGCCCTGAGCTTCAATAAAATAGCTTTGAGGGCCAAAGTCATGTTGGCCAGCACTATATTGACCTGAGCTATGTTGACCATCACAGCCTATGCTGATATTTAGCTCATCGTAATTTAGATATTGATTACATAAATGCGCATACAAAGGCACCTGACGTGAGCAGGTAAAATCAAATCTGATGTTTTTCATCTTCTATATACTTTCACCAGTAGTAACGCCACGTTTATAAGAGTCAGGGATCAGCGAGTCGATACTATGCTCGGCAACACGCGTCGCAGTGAACCCAAGGGAGGCTAAGTGGGATAACAAGCTTGATTCCATTAACGGTACCGCGGCGGCGACTTTAGGGGTCAAGCCTAGCACCATAGGTTCGAGCACGGTTGGGGTGACGCCAAGCACGAAGGTTTTAGGCCTGTCGCCAACCATTTCCATCATATTGAGGGTTTGCAGCATTTCGACTTCATGGGCGCTGCCTTGCCAGTCGATTTCCTTCGGCGCTTTATCAAAATCGAAGAAATAGACTTCGCCCGCTTCTACGCCATTGGCATTAACTGTATCGACCACGATTAAATAATCGTATTGGCAAATAATAGGGATAAGTCCCTGAGCCAAGGTGCCGCCGTCGAGCAGCTTTAGCTGGTGGGACTCATGGGTAAACTGATAATTATCAGCTATATAATTGACAAAATGTACGCCGATGCCTTCATCGGCGTACAGGACATTGCCAATACCGAGTAGCAATATCTTCATTGGACTCCTAGTGGTGTGAGTCTGGCTTTGGGTAGTCATAGCCAGAGACAATCGAGTCAACTGAGTTATGTTTGAAGCGTATCCCTGACCAAACCGCCATATAGACGTGGATAACCACAAAGATAACAAATGCCCAAGTGAGGTAGTGATGCCAAATCCTAACTTGTGCTAGTCCACCCATTTGTGCCGTGATCCAAGCGGCGCTGCCCCAAAGCATGCCACCTAAACCTTGGTGATACACATTGGCATACAACACCAGACCCGTTATACATATCACAAGAGCGACCAGTGAGATTGCTACATAAGTCACAAATTGCAGCGGTCCATAGACACCGGCTTTATGTAAGTGCCCCATCCATAAGTAAGATTTCAGCTGAGTGATCCAGCTTTTTACGCTCATGACATCGCGAAATGAGCGCCGCTCAATGTCGCTTCGGCTAAAAAAATACAGGTAGAAGCGCACTAAAGTGATTGCGGTTAGTACAAAACCGCAAATCAGATGAGCGAAGCGGATCCAGCCTTGTACGAGTACGTCCGTACTTTCAGGCGCCACAAGAAACGGCCAAGCAATATAGAATCCGGTGATCACTAGCACCAGAATTGATAGTGCCCTGAGCCAGTGAAAAATCCGTATTGCCGGACTAAAAATCAGTGTCCGAATGCGGGTTGCAGAATGGTTCATTTTGCGTTCCCTCCCTCGATTATTGACCATTGGGACTGACACGGAACTCGCTCAATGCTTGGCCTTTGAAATCCATCACGTGTACAGAACACGCCATGCAAGGGTCAAATGAGTGAATAATACGTATCACCTCAAGGGGCTTAGTAGGATCTTCCAGTTTCAAGCCAATTAAAGAGGCTTCATAGGGACCCATTTTACCGTTGGCATCCACAGGACCTGCGTTCCAGGTCGTCGGTACCACGGCTTGATAGTTCTCAATCACTCCATTTTTAATGCGGATCCAGTGGCTTAACATGCCGCGTGGCGCCTCGATCATGGCGTGACCTACATACTCTTTATTTGGATCAATATTAGGTTTTACATAGGTAGATTCATCGGACTGGATATTCGTCAGCAGCGCATCAAAGGTTTTTAACCCTTCTTGGGCGACGATGACTGTCTGTAACATACGGGCTGCAGTGCGACCTAAAGTGGTAAATAGAGCCGCTACGGGTAGACCTGTGCGAGCGAGCAGGCCATTGACCGAATCCACGACCACCTTGTTACCGCGGGCATAACTCACCAATAGGCAGGCGAGTGGACCCACTTCGACAGGTTCACCTTGATAACGGGGAGATTTCACCCATGAGTATTTGCCATCACCATCCAGTGTTGGCAATTTGCCGTAGACAGTGTCGCGTTCAACAAAACCAGTGTAATTAGGAATCGTTGTACCGTCATAGGGATGTTGCGGTGCATCGGCGCTATACCAAGCGTGGCTGACGTCTTCGGCAATCAGATCTGGATTCACATCACTGACGCCGGCAAGGTCGCCATTCATGATCACGCCTTGATTAAACATGTATTCGCCATTGGCTAACACAAAGTCATCGGTCGCCATGAAGTTTTTCACGTTTACGCCGCCCAACACGCTAGGTTCAGTACCAAAGGCTTCGGCCGCCATCACGATATCTGCTTGATAGGCACGCAGAATAAAGTCAGTCACGGTCGCATGTTTTTGCTTCCATTCCTGCAGGCGAGCAGGGCTGAGCATGTCGCGCACCGAAGTCACACCACCGACAACAACGGATTGTGGATGTGGTGATTTACCACCAAAAATGGCCAGCATTTCTGCCGCAACACGTTGTACTTCAAGCGCTTTAAGGTAGTGAGATAGCGCGATAAGGTTTTGCTCTGGGGTAAATTTATAGGTGCCGTTGCCCCAATAAGCGTTGGCAAATGGACCTAATTTTCCCGTTTCGACAAAGCCTTTGACTCTTTCTTGCACGGCTCTTAAATCACCTTCACCCGCCGCTATGGGATGGTCTGTGTATTTCAGGGCAACTTGTGCCGCTTTAGCAGGATCGGCGCTCAGTGCAGAAACCACATCAACCCAATCTAAGCCGTGTAGATGGTAGAAATGCACAATATGGTCATGCATGTATAAAGAGGTTTGCATTAATGAACGTAAGTATCTTGCGTTCAATGGAATTTGAATTCCTAACGCATTTTCAACCGCTTCAGTACCGCAGCGGTAGTGGGAATAGGTACATACGCCACAGATACGTTGCACAATAAGGCCAACATCCATAGGCGTGCGGCCTTTGAGAATGACTTCAATACCGCGCCAAAGTGTGGAGGATGACCAAGCCTTGTTGATGACGTTATTTTCATCAACTTCGACTTCGATACGTAAGTGACCCTCGATACGTGTGATAGGGTCGATAACAACGCGCTTGCTCATGGGTTATTCCTCCAGCGGTTTGGCAAAAATACTGGCAACGGCATGGGCTCCAATGCCCACCACAGTCGCGCCTAAAATCACCGCACCAATAGTATCTGCGGTCGCATCCAATCCATGGAGGAGTTGACGGCCAAGGGGTTTTTCAAAGTCAGCCATATCGTCCCAGAAGTTAGGTTCTGAGCAACCCATACAACCGTGTCCAGCGAGTACTGGCCAGCTAGTGTGATGGTTAAAGCGCTCGGTTGGGCAGTTGTTGTAGGTGTAAGGGCCTTTACAACCGACTTTATAAAGGCAGTAGCCTTCTTTCGCACCGTGATCGCCAAATTCTTCAACGAATTCACCAGCATCGAAGCGGCCGCGGCGTTCACAGTTATCGTGTACCCGTGCGCCGTAAGCCCATTTAGGTCTATTAAACATATCCAGCGCAGGTAATTTTCCGAACATGATGAAGTACATCAAAGTGCCGACTATGTTCTTTTCACTCGGTGGGCAACCGCCTAAGTTAATCACGGGTTTACTGACCACTTCATGCACGCCTTTTGCCCCCGTTGGGTTTGGATAAGCGGCTTGCACCCCACCAAACGCCGCACAAGTGCCAACAGAGATAATCGCGGCGGCGCCTTCTGCAGCATGCTTGATGATTTCTAACCCTGTGTGGCCTTTACAACCCACAGTTAAGAAACTGCCGTTATTTGCAGTCGGAATCGCCCCTTCAACGGCCAGTAAATAGCGGCCCTTGTAGGTTTCGAGTGCATGTTCGAGGTTTTCTTCGGCTTGCCAACCCGCTGCAGCCATTAAGGTTTCGTGATATTCCAAGGAAATATGATCGAAAATCAGTGAGTCTAGATTGGGGGTATCGGTACGAATTAAAGATTCGGAGCAGCCAGTACATTCGGCCATATGTAACCAGATTAAGGGTACACGATCGGCTAATTCGGCAGCTTCGGCCACTAAGTTACTAAAGGGGAGGGGTAATGCGAGCATGCTCGTCACCATGGCACTCCACTTCATAAAATCACGGCGACTAATGCC
This sequence comes from Shewanella sp. SM74, assembly GCF_025653725.1. NCBI lineage: Bacteria > Pseudomonadati > Pseudomonadota > Gammaproteobacteria > Alteromonadales > Shewanellaceae > Shewanella > Shewanella sp. SM74. Next base: position 210,602 of record NZ_JAKKRZ010000001.1, read on the forward strand.
GTGCTGTTGCATTTTTTCAATCAGCGATTGTTGTTGACGGGGAGCGAATTGGCGTAACGCATCTAAGCGCGCCTTTCCCTGTTCATATAGGGCTGCATGTGTGTCCATGGGTCAACCTTTTTTGTTATTTAAATGTAAATTGGTAAGGGTTTACATAATTGACAGTGTCAGTTTAGGCCGTTGGAGTGTAAAGATTATTGATGTATATCAAGAATTTTTAAGAGATGTGACCGAACTGATTTTGACATTTAATTAACATGACACAGATCTAATTTCACTTTTTCTAATGGGACAAAATGTCTCACATTTGCCATTTCGGATGAAATCGGTCACTTAATCAGCACTCATGTGATTAAGGTAATGCTGATAACTATGGTTCATTCGCGTGGTGAGTCTGGGCGAGCAGGTTAATTACACTTATATAAGCTTGTTTAAGAAAACCTTAAGATTCAGTTAATAGATTCAAACGTAATCGTTAACGCGGAATATGCTATGAAGAAAATATTATTGTTACTCAGTTTATTGACCGCAGGCGTACAAGCCGCGCCATCGCTGGACTATCAAGTGTTTAACGCGCAAAACCAAGCCGTTTCCCTGAGTGAGTTTAAAGGCAAAGTCGTCTATGTCGATTTTTGGGCATCCTGGTGTGGCCCTTGCCGTAAATCGTTTCCTTGGATGAATGAAATACAAAAAAAGTATCAAGATCAGGGATTAGCTGTCGTGGCAATCAACCTAGATACAGATAACGAGTTAGCCCAGGAATTCTTAAAACAAGTCCCAGCCAATTTTTCAGTGCGTTTTAACCCCGAAGGTGATGTCGCTCGCAGTTTCGATTTGCTGGGCATGCCGAGCAGTTTTATGTTCAATCGTCAAGGTCAGTTAGTACAGCATCATGTTGGCTTTTATGCCGATAAAACCGCTGAATACGAGCAAGAGCTCGTCAATTTACTGAAGGAGTAATTTATGCTTAAACCCGCATTAGTCGCAGTAACGCTCATCATAGGTTTGAGTGGATGTTCAAGTTTAGGAGTGCAGCCGTGGGAGAAAGGCCAGTTGGCCCGCAGCGATATGGCGCTCGACAGTGAAAAGCTCGATCTTGCACTCGATGATCATATTTATTTTAGTAAAGAAGGCAGTAGCGGCGGTCGTGCATTTGCCGGTGGTGGATGTGGCTGTAACTAAACTCTCCGTTGGTGTTATTTGCCCTTAGATGTAACGAATAAATGTAACGCACAGATGTAATGAACAGACGTACTAAAACAAATGTGACGAGCAGATGTTCTAAAATCTGGGGCGAAATCCCGCGGTATTGAATAGATTGAAGTGACCTACAGGTGTTGTCAGCTATGACCCAAAAAAAGAACCAAATAAATACAAGACAATCGAAGCAGATAGCGGGTGCTCTCGCATTAGCCAGTTGTGGACTGTTTGCAACAAGTGGCCATGCGACTGAATTATCTAAAAAAGCTGACGACTGGAAGATTGATGCTGCGTTAATGTATTACGGTGAGCAAGATAGAGTACAAGCCATCGAAGCCATAGGCACAGCGCAAAAAGCCTTTGGCGATGACAGTGTGCTGGATCTCAAACTCGTGGTTGACAGTCTAACGGGTCCTTCAGCATCGGGCGCTGTGGCCCAAAGTACCAGCCAAACGTTTACTCGACCATCTGGTAATGGTCAATATCATGTTTCAGCGGGGGAAACGCCGTTAGATGACACCTTTCACGATACTCGCGTACAAGCCAATGTCGGTTGGAGTGAAGTGCTAACACCTGATTGGAAACTCAATGTTGGCGCATATGGCTCGAAAGAGTTTGATTATATGTCAATGGGCATCAATGCCGGAATTGAGCGAGGGTTTAATAAAGACAACACCACTTTATTTTTAGGTACGGCTTATAGTTTCGATGTGGTTGACCCCGTTGGCGGTCGTCCGGTGGATTTATCTTCGATGGTCATTCGCGATAACTTCACCAGTGAGGAAGCTTATCGCAGCGCATTCGATGCGACCCGTCAAGGTGGCAGTGATAATAAGCAGACCGCGGATGTGATGTTAGGTATCACCCAAGTGCTTAGTCAGCGCTGGTTGTTGCAGGCCAATTACGGCTTGTCGAGTGTGAATGGCTATTTAACGGATCCCTACAAGATGCTCAGTGTGGTGGATAACAACGGCATTACTCAGGATTTATTGTATGAGAGCCGCCCCGATTCGCGCTTGAAGCACAGTTTTTACGTGATGACCAAAGGCGCATTAGATGCGGGTGTGGTGGATTTTTCCTATCGTTATAATACCGATGACTGGGACCTCACATCGCATACCTTAGAAACCCATTATCGGTATTACTTTACCGGCAATTTCTATGGTCAATTACATCTGCGCTATTACCAACAAACTGCGGCTAACTTCTATCAACCTTTCTTGATGGCTGATACGCCACTGCCAGAGTTTGCCAGTGCCGATTATCGTATCGGTGATATGTCGGCTTATACGATTGGGGTTAAATTTGGCCATAGATTATCGGGCGGTCATGAAATGTCGTATCGCTTAGAGTATTACCAACAGGATCCGAAAAATAACGGCGCTACGATTCCTGGAGAGCTGCAAAACTTCGATCTATTTCCGACTCAGAAGGCAATTACAGCACAGTTTAGTTATTCTTTTTAATACGAAATAATGCTACTGGCTCAGATAGCAAGGCGTTAAACTGTATGGGTAGCTTAGCTACCCATACTCAATTTACCCCTGAACTTATTCAATCGCAATCCCAGTGGGATGCCATGTGAAGAGGTGATTTATGATGTCGACATCGTCCCTAAAGACCGCACCTTATTCGTTGCAGCGCCGTGATTGGGGTTATGTGGGTGAATTTAGAGCCATGGCGAGTCCCTGTGAAATACTCATTGGGTGCGATCAACTTGATATTGCAGACGATATGTTGGACATGGTAGTCACTGAGGCGCTGCGTATCGAACATAAGTACAGTCGCTTTATCGCGCAGAATTGTCTGTGGCAATTAAACCATGCCAATGGTCATAAGCAGCTTATCGATGAAGAAACCTGGCAGTTATTAGCTTTTGCTAAACAATGTTTTCAGCTCAGTGATGGACTCTTTGATATTTCTGCTGGGCCGTTAATGGAACTGTGGCGCTTTGATCCCAAAGCCCAATTGCCCGAACATGACCGCATACTTGCCGCGAAAGCCTTAGTGGGGTTTGAGCGTATCGAGTTTGATTCGCGCCATATTGAGATGCCAACAGGAATGAAATTGGATTTTGGTGGTATCGCAAAAGAATATGCGGTCGACAGAGTCGCCTATGAGTTAGCCGAATGTTATCCAGACATTCCAGTGTTAGTGAATTTTGGCGGTGATATCGCTTGTCCCGTGTCCAAAGTGACGCCATGGCAAGTGGGAATTGAAGACCCACGACACCTCGATCATGCTGCGAGTGTACTAGCGATTAGTCAGGGTGCATTAGCGACCAGTGGCGATACGCGGCGATTTTTTGAAGTCGATGGAAAGCGTTACGGCCATATTGTCGACCCACGCACTGGCTATCCCGTTATCCATGCGCCGCGCTCTGTGACTGTGTTAGGGCCAAACTGCGTGACTGCAGGTATGCTCGCCACTATGGCTATGCTGCAGGGGCGAGACGCGGAAGATTTTTTACAGCAACAAGATGTTAAGTTCAGTATTTTCCGTTAGGGCTCTGTTAAGGACATTGAATGCGTATTATGTTGGTTGAAGACAATGAGTTATTAGCCCAAGGGATTTGCTTGAGTTTGGCAAAGCTGGGTATGCAAGTTGATCACCTTAATAGTTATCAGCAAGCCTTGCTGGGGGTTAAAAATGAAAGCTTCAGTGCCATAGTGCTCGATCTGGGATTGCCTGACGGTAATGGTAAAGAGTTACTTAAAGCTTGGCGCCAGCAGGGAGTGTCAATTCCCACAATAGTTTTGACCGCGAATACGGATTTTGACACTAAGCTCGAATGTTTAGACATGGGCGCCGATGATTATCTCGGTAAACCTTTTGATGTGCGTGAACTAGCCGCGCGCATTCGTGCTATCGTCAGGCGTCAGTATGGGCTCGATCACAACAGTTTGATTATTGGTGCGCTTTGCATTGATTTAAATACCCGTGAAGTGACCTTTCGCGATCAAAATGTGCTGCTTTCACGGCGTGAATTTCAATTACTGCTCGAACTCGCTCAGTCGGCAGGGCGTGTATTGACCCGCAGCCAGTTAGAACAGTTAACCTATGGCTGGGATGAAGTCGGCAGTAATTCAATAGAAGTGCATATCCACCATCTGCGCAAAAAACTTGCCAATGAATTAATCAAAACCGTGCGTGGAATAGGCTATACCTTGATTGAAATAAATTAATTTGAAGAGTTAAGTGACAAGCTCCACGTTTGTGGGTACTGATAACGCAGTGATGACTTGAAGCATAGTCGTTAGGAAAAAGAAGTGATTCGATTAAAGGGGCTAGATGTGTATTCACTGCGTTTGGTACTGACATTATTAATTTTGTCAGGTATTTCAGTATCCGTCGCTGTGTCTAGCTGGTTGAGCACTCGGGATTCTAAGCATCAAATCGAAGAACTCTTCGATGCGCAAATGCTCCAAACCGCTAAAATGTTGGAGTTGTTCTATCATACTGAGCCCAATGCAACAGCTCAGGATCTCGTCATACCCCAAGTGCTCCACGTTCCCGATAGCCAGATCAGTTCCTTTGCCGAAAAGGCCGATGCGCTGAAACTGGCCTATGAGCATAAATTGGCGTTTCAAATCTGGAGTGAGGCGGGTGAAGCCTTAGTTTTATCGGATAATATTGGTCATCAACCTATCAGTCGATTCGTACAGGGTTATCATAAGAAAGTGTTCGAAGGAGAACTCTGGCATGTGTTCAGTTTTTTTTCGGTTAAAAATCATGTTTGGATTGTCACAGCTCAACAGGATGAAGTACGCCAAGAGCTCGTATCGCAAATCATGCATAACGCCGTTATTGTGCCTTTAATGGTAGTGCCTTTAACATTAATTATTGTTAGCTTCTTGTTTTATCTCTTGTTTCGCCCATTAAAAACCTTTGAAAGAGAATTAATTGGACGGGCGCCCAACGATTTGACCCCGTTGACTATGTCATTGCCTAAAGAATTAGTCCCTGTTCGGCGCGCATTGAACTTATATATCAATAGTATCGCGCGATTTATCGCCCGTGAGCGTCGTTTTAGCGCCGATGCGGCCCATGAGCTTAAAACGCCATTATCTGTGATTAAATTACATCAACATGGCTTAGAGAGTCTGATTGATGATGATCCGCAGCAGAAATTCCATTTAGCTGCGATAGATGCTGGCGTAGTGCACATGAGTCATACCGTTGAACAATTACTCGTATTAGCAAGGGTGGACTCGATTAATGAGCTTAATGTGTCATCCCACGCCATTTTGCCTATGGTCGAAGATGCGCTTAATCAATTAATGCCACAAATCACAGATTATGAATGGAATATCGATATCGCATCCAATCTAACGGTGACCTGTGATCGTTTTTATTTGCTACTTGTACTGAAGAATATTATCGAAAATGCCTGTAAATACAGTCCACAGGAATCGGAGATTTCAGTGTCGGCCCATGCTTTGGATGATGAAATCTGTATTTGTGTCGCGGATCGAGGCCAAGGCATGACAGAGCCGCAGATTGCCAATGCGACAGAACGTTTTTATCGTGTGAATGAAAATGAAGGCATAGGCGCGGGATTAGGTTTGTCTATCTGCTATCACATCATAGAATTGCACCAAGGTCGTTTAGTGATTGCGCCTAGGGATCAAGGTGGATTATCTGTGACACTTTTTCTGCCAAAATAGTTCAGGCAATGAAATGTTAAAATAGATCCGCAGTTTCAGTGACATCAGCTCAGTTGTTTTGATACATTTAAGCGGGTAAAATTTTGAATTTTCCTGCTGTCTTAGTGTTAATCCTTAGGCTTACCAACGGATTGATTCGCTTATTGTGATATTTCATCTATGATCATCAACACTTAGTTGAGGTGTAAAAAGGCTCATTTTACTTTCAATAATGTAGCATTTGGATCACTTAATTTGTTTTTGTAACTTTGAAAACAGAAATAAGCATGATAATGTTATTTTAATATTCATTTTTGGTATAAGCTTATTCTCAAATAGTATTGTGTAGAAGGGGTTAACTGCATCTTTATTTATGAGTTTTTTTCTCCTTCTGATATCTTTCGCGATATGTAAGCAACTGTTTTTTTTCATCCCTAAATCAGAGTGAAAAAAATTCACTGTATACATAAAAAACATTGATTTCTTAGTTTATTTTTTAGGTTACCTATCTATGGTTAGCTTGTTGCGTTGCCCATCGTCCAAACCTTATTCGTCACTCATATGTTCACTGACGCTAGGCGCTGTAGTCGCCCTGTCTGGTGTCGCGTACGCTGAAGAGACAAAACCCGCCGAGGCAGTTCCTGTGGTTACTCCACCGAAAGTGATTTCTCAGCCCAGTACAAAAAATCAAATCAGATTCACTAAGACAGGCGCTTTTGATAGCGAAACTGTCGTGAAGATTGCAAAACGTTTGGCAGCGAAACCTTATGTGACCCTCAAAGATCCTTTGCCAGCTGGCCTTGCTAAACTGTCATACGATGAGTACAGAGATATTCGTTTTAACCCGACTGCGTCTATTTGGCGTGATCAGGGCGTGCCATTTCAAATGCAAATGTTCCACCGTGGTTTCTATTTTCAAGATCTGATCGAGATTGCGATTGTAGAAGGTCAGAATGCAACGCACTTAGCCTATGAGCCTAAATATTTCACCGCGGGTGAAGTGATTACTCAAGCGCTGCCGAATGACGACATTGGCTACTCAGGATTTCGTATTCATAACCAATTGAATACGAATGGTGTATTTGACGAGCTTATGGTATTCCAAGGTGCGAGTTATTTCCGCGCTTTAGGTAAAGGTAACGCCTATGGCTTATCTTCCCGTGGTTTGGCGTTAAAAACGGCTGACGCTGAAGGGGAAGAATTCCCGATATTTCGCGCCTTCTGGGTTGAGCGTCCACACAATGACAGCAACTTGATTGTTGTGCATGCCTTGCTAGATAGCCCAAGCGTAGCAGGTGCTTATACTTTTTCTGTCCGTCCCGGTGATAACACCTTGATTGATGTAGAAGCGACACTGTTTCCTCGAGTTGAGCTTAGCAAAGTTGGTTTAGCACCCAGCACTAGCATGTTCTTACATTCACTCAATGGTCGTCACGACACCGATGATTTTAGACCTGAAGTACATGATTCTGATGGTTTATTGATGTTAAATGGTCGTGGTGAGCATTTATGGCGCCCATTGGCTAATCCACGTCAGTTACAAGTCAGTGCGTTTTCTGACAACTCGCCTCAGGGATTTGGTCTGATCCAACGTGAGCGTGACTATGCGTCATATCAAGATTTAGAAGCCCATTACGAACGTCGCCCAAGCCTATGGATTGAGCCTGTGGGTAATTGGGGGCAAGGTTCAGTGGTGTTGACTGAAATTCCGACAGAGTCTGAAATTCATGACAACATTGTTAGTTATTGGAAACCACGTCAGCCTATTCCTGCTGGCGGTGAATTTCATTTTGCCTATCGCATGAGTTGGGGTGAAGAACCTGCTGCGAAAGTCGGTGCCGTACATATTTCTCGCTCTGCCAGTGGTCGTGCCGATATTGCTAAGGCGACTCCAAGACGTTTATTTGTGGTCGACTATCAAGTTGAAGGTCCGATGACAGATGAAATGCCAGTCGCTAAAGTTGAAGCTTCTGGTGGTGTGGTCACGAACGTGGTGATTGCCCGTAATGCCGCTAAAAATGGCTATCGCTTAGCTTTTGAATTAGAGCCAGAAGATAAAGATCTTATCGAACTGCGCGCTGAACTTAAGTTCCCAACTCCTCGTCAGGTTGAAACCTGGCTCTATCGCTGGACGCTTTAAGGTTCATGACGGAGCAACATGATATGACTGTATCCGATAACTCGGTACTCGAGACGGAAGTCCTCGTGGGTGGTAGTGCTATGCCAAATGAACGGCCTGGCGCTATGGAACCCCAAAATTTAAGTAAGATGCCAGAGGGATTCCCTCGCCGTAGCACTGTGGCTGATGGGGTACGCTCGCGTACCTACCGTCGTGTGTTTGTGGTGGGTGGGGCTTTATTATTATCTTTGTTTGCTATCTATGAAATGGGGGCGGTATTTAGCATTGGCGGAATTACTCCTCTGGAATATTTAGTGCTAGTGCTGTTTGCGGTTAACTTCTGCTGGATTGCTTTGGCGTTTTGTAGCGGTATTGCAGGTTTTTTAATTTTACTGCGAAAACCGCGGGCAAAAGATTTGCAAGTGACTGAACTGCATACGCGAACCGCGATTTTGATGCCGACCTATAACGAATCTCCTGATAGGGTATTCTCGGCGGTTTCAGTAATGGCTGAAACCTTGTCGCAAACGGGTCATGGTCATGCTTTTGATTGGTTTATCTTAAGTGATACTACCGAGCCCGATATTGCTTTGCTCGAAGAGCAGGCGTTTCTGGTGTTACGTCAAGAAACCCATAAGCATTCGCGGGTGTATTACCGTCGCCGTCGTAAAAACGTCGCCCGTAAAGCGGGTAACGTAGCCGATTTTTGCCGTCGTTGGGGGTCGCGCTATGATCACTTGTTAGTGCTTGATGCCGACAGTTTGATGGAGTCTTCAACCATCACTGGCTTAGCTCAGCGCATGCAGGCCGATCCTGATGCGGGTTTGATCCAAACGATTCCGTCGTTGATCAATGGCACCACTTTAATGGCCCGTTTACAGCAATTTGCGGCGCGTATTTATGGTCCGGTAATTGGTACCGGGTTAGGCTGGTGGGTACAAAAAGAAGGTAACTTCTGGGGCCACAACGCCATTATCCGCACCGAAGCCTTTATGACCGCAGCGGGATTACCCAACCTTAAGGGTAAGCCACCTTTTGGTGGTCATATCATGAGCCATGACTTTGTTGAAGCTGCGCTGATCCGCCGTGCGGGCTGGAGTGTGGTTATTGCCTATGATTTACCGGGTTCATACGAAGAATGTCCACCGTCGATTATCGACTTAGCCGTGCGTGATCGTCGCTGGTGCCAAGGTAACTTGCAGCATTCGCGTATTTTGCCGACTAAAGGTTTGCACTGGGTAAGCCGTTTACATTTACTGACGGGTATCATGGCTTATTTGTCATCTCCTTTCTGGTTGATGTTGATTTTGACTGGTTTGATGTTAGCCCTGCAGGCACACTTTATTCGACCTGAATATTTCACCGATCAATTTTCACTGTTCCCGACTTGGCCCATCATGGACTCGGATAGGGCATTAAGATTGTTCTACATTACTATGGGGGTTTTGTTTGGCCCTAAAGTATTCGGTGTCTTGTTGCTGCTTAAAGACGGTGAGTTTGCTCGCAGTGTTGGTGGTCGAATTAAAGCGATATTCAGTGTGATCTTTGAGGTTATACTTTCAGCGCTGATTGCACCTATCATGATGTTTATCCATTGTGGTGCTGTGATGTCAATTCTGATGGGGCGTGACAGTGGTTGGTCGCCGCAACGTCGTGATGACGGCAGTATGCCTTGGATGACGTTAATCTATCGTCACCGCTGGCATATGCTGGCAGGTGTGATGTTAGGTTATGCGGCTATTTTGGATTCTTTGACTTTGTTAGCTTGGATGAGTCCGGCGTTGATCGGTCTGTGGATTGCTGTGCCTATTTCGGCATGGACAGGTTCAGTTAAAATTGGCGAAGTGTTCAAGCGTGCTGGTATTCTTGCAACACCAGAAGAACGTAACCCTGCGCAAATTTGTCTGCAAGCGCAAGAAGCGCGCGCCGCTTACCAAAGACACATTGCTGAGCCTTGGACGTTAGCACAGGTACTTAAAGACCCTGCGTTGATGGAATTGCATTTAGCCATGGTGGATAAACAGCCTTTGCGTGCTGCGGGTACACCAATTGAAGCGATGGAAGCCATAGTGCATGTGAAGGTGCATGAAGCTCGTTGTCAACAGAGCGCATTAGCTTTACTCAATCGTCAAGAAATGGCGATGGTGTTGGCAAATCCTTTGATGTTACGTAGCCTACAGAAATTACCAGAGCAATTTGTCGAAGAAGATCTCGTGTCTTTTTGCTAACGAGCACTTGCTCAGCATATTTATGCGAGTTTGTTTGATATCAATGCCACTGACGACCTCAGTGGCATTTTTCTTTTCATTATCTGGAGTTAACCCCTAGTAATTAATTGATCTCCATGGAATAGTCATTTAACAGTGTTGTTAACTGATATAACCGCTGGCTCTCAGGTGACCTTAAAAATAGCTAAGGGAGTATTTATGATATTGAAAAAGATCATTCGCTATTTGCCCCCATCCATGCGTGTAACGCTAAACGTGAGAGAACTCGAATTGATAGAGCAGGAGTTCCACATCGCGAACTTGAAAGCATTGCAGATTAACCCGATGCCGACGAGGCGTTATCTAGCGCAACTATTACTCAGTCTTTTTTTCTGTATTCCAATAATTTTAGTGTCAAAGGTAGGTGCAGCTGATGGCGCTCAATCCCTGACATCAAATTCGAGTATTGCTGCGCAGCCAAATCTTGAGGGTAAAGCTGAAGATCTTACTGCTGTGCTGCCGCTTGCGGCCTTAGTGCCAGAGGTGTTGCTATTGGATCTCGCCGGCGTTAATCCAGTATTTGGCCAGCATTATCGTGACTTAACACTTTCTCCTAATACCTTATCTACTGCTGATTTAGTACGAATCCAAGCTGATGTTACCGGTTACTGGCATTATGTGATGACATCCGCTGAATGTAACAACGCTGGAGCCCCAGGGACGGTTTCATCCGTTATTCCAGTGGATCCCCAATATCAAAGGGTGCTTAAGCAAATCGCCCATTTAGTGCAATTGGACACAATTGAACCATGGGAAACTTTAGTGCTAGATGAAAAGTTAACCTTAGGAATGAGTCATCAGATCGTTGATACCATAGCAAAGCGTATGTGGATATTGGGAGACTTAGCCACTGAGCCTAGAGTGAATCAAGTTTATACCGAAGAACTTATGATTGGCATTAAGCGCTTTCAGCAAAAGCATGGGCTAAAACAGGACGGGGTGATAGGTAAGCAGACCTTATTTTGGGTGAACCAATCGCCAAGGGCGAGGGCGGTACTATTAGCTAAAAACACTATTCGACAAAGAGTGTTTGAACGTAAATTAGAGCCGAGTTATTTGCTGATTAATGTGCCCGCTTTTGAGATGACGTTGGTCGATAATGGTACGCCAGTGTTAAGTTCCAAGGTCATTGTGGGTAAATCTTCTCGGCAAACACCGATTTTGGACAGTCAGATTTCTAGCGTGGTGCTTAACCCTAGTTGGCGAGTGCCTAGCAGCATTTTACGGCGGGACATTCTGCCGCAAATTCAGCGAAATGGTCATTATCTTAATGAACGTCAATTTGATGTGTACGATTATAACGGTCAACGGGTACAACGCATGCCAGAGGAATGGCAGGCCTTAGCCAGCGCTTCGTTTCCCTATCAGCTTGTACAACGCCCTGGGGCGAAGAATGCATTAGGTAAATATAAGTTTCACTTTGATAACAGTTTCAGTGTCTATTTACATGGAACTTCTGAGCCAAGTCTCTTTAAAAAGGACGATAGGGCACTATCATCTGGGTGTATTCGTATTGAAAAAGCCACTGAATTAGCCCAGTGGTTTAAAGAGCATTTAGTAAAAGACAAACGTTTATGGGACAAGTTAGCCCCTGGTATTACTGAACCTCAGTGGTTTTCACTTTCCGAAAAGTTGCCCGTGCATCTGGTTTACTGGACTGCATGGTTAGACGATAGTGGGCAGGAGCAATACCGTCGCGATATTTATCATTTGGAACCTGAGCTGACGAATGCTGTGCCTGCCACGGTTTTGGAACAACATTAACGTTTTTGTGCTGTAAAGCTGAGCAAGATAACCATCTGAACTCGCTTGGCATTTTGAAATCCTACTCAGAATGGGGTTGGCAAAACTTGATCTTAGGGCTTATTCAGTATAATTTGCCTTACTAGTGACCAAAAAGCATACAAAAGGTGATCATGTGACTTTAATATGTCCTGCCCGTAGGCAGTTATTGTTAGGCCTTAGTGGTGTGGCATTATGTTCCTTTATTCCCTCAAAAGCGGTTGCCAGTCGTTCAACCAAAGGGATCCGCGAGTTAAGTTTGTTTAATCGTCATACTGGCGAGCGCGATGATGGTAGTTACTGGGTAGATGGTCATTATCAGAGCAAGGTGTTAGACAATTTTAATCATTTGCTGCGGGATCATCGTCAGAATGTGGCAGCACCTATGGATAAGCGCTTATTTGATTTACTCCACTCGCTCAAAACAACCTTGAATACCAACGATGAAATCCATGTGATTTCCGGTTACCGTTCACCAAAAACCAATGCCATGCTCGTGAGCCACAGTGGCGGAGTTGCTAAGAAGAGTTATCACATGCGCGGCATGGCGATGGACATAGCGATCCCTAGCGTTAAACTAAAAACCCTCAGAGAAGCGGCTTTATCCCTGAAACTCGGTGGTGTGGGTTATTATCCTAATTCTGGTTTTGTGCACGTCGATTGTGGTCCGGTAAGGCACTGGTAGCAATGATCTGTTGTTGGATCTGCTGATAAAAATCTTGTTCCAAGGCTTGCGATTCGATCAAGTAATGTCTGAGCAGCGGGATAAATTGTTGATTGAGTTTGTTCATTTCTCTATGTTGTTGCCAATCACAGATCAATAGGCTGAGACGTTGTGAAAATTGATATTGTCTTTGCCTCTGCGACTCAATATCGACAGACTCAATAATTTGCATAAGTAAGATCAAGCTGCGGTTTTTTTGTTGGGTGCAGGCAAGCAATTCTAAGAATTTTAATTCGAGGGTATTTTGCTGATAAGGAACGGTTTCGATAAGAGAGACGAGTTCACGGGCCAGTTGGCATGAAAGTCTATTTTCTTGTTGTAACTGGTATAGCGCATGACGCATTTTTTGACACAGCAGTTATCGAAATTTGCCCGAGCTTAACAGGCTTCTCAATTTCCCAGTGTGATCTAGATCTCGTGTTTTTTGTTTGAGATCAAAGCCTTTTCTCTGCCGTAACAGCCAAGATACAAGTTCCTCAATTTGATAAATAGCGGTCTGTTTTGCTAACGCTGACGCCGATAAATAGAGGGCTTGCGGTATTCTTGTGCGCCTTGGGTATCTATGTTAGTATTCGCGCGCTTTATATGAGCCGTCATTGGTCGAAAATGCCGGCAACTTTTTACTCTAAATTTAAGTGAGAAACACATGTCTTACACTATCCAAGCACAAACCCGCACTGAAATAGGGAAAGGTTCGAGCCGCCGCCTACGCCATGCTGGTAAAGTACCTGCTGTTATTTATGGCCAAGGCAAAGAGCCAGTTTCTATTGTTTTTGATCACAAAGATATCATTAACATTCAAGCTAATGCTGACTTCTACACTTCTACTCTGACTATCGTTGTTGATGGTAAAGAAGTGGGTGTTCGTGCACAAGCTATGCAACGCCACGTGTTCAAGCCAATCATTGAACATGTTGACTTCGTTTACGCTTAATTGTCGTAACTGAAGCAAAAAGCGCCTAAGGGCGCTTTTTTTGTGGCTGATTTTTAGTTGTTTGTATTTATAGGTAGACACTTAGGCTTTACCCAAACAACCTCAACATACTGTAACTCGTATTTTGAGGTTGTTTGGCTAGAGTAATTGGATGCTAATTTTGTAGTATCAATATTTTGGTATTCATATGGTTATTTGATATTGAAGTTGTAATAGATATCAAGTGATTGGCCTAAAGTGCCTGACACGGTTTCTAGATAGAGTTGTGAGAGCAAGTAATACCTGACTGTCATTTCGTAACCAGGGTTAAATACACCTACTCCGTATTTCACCATTAAGTTATCGCCGATAAAGCCACTGATCGCCACACGCCCTTCATCATTAGTGTCGAGTTGCACGTTAGAGAAACCAAATTCTTCAATGAGTCCTGTCGCAGTATTCCCTAGGTTGTTAATTGCGCCACCGCCCACCTGTGAGCCTAAACCGAGTGCCGCGCCCATCATCAGCGAGTTATTTTGCTCATTGTTGGCGCTGTTAAAGCCACTGCCTTTGATAATGTAAGACAAGATTTCGGCCTGCTCTTTGGCGGGATTGGAGAATAAGGTCACCACTGGGCGTGATGGCGTGCCTGTGACGCGTACACCTGCCACTAAGTCTTCAGTCTTAATTTCCCGTATCGCTTCAATATTCAGGTTTGGTAATGACGTTGGCCCCACAAATTGCACTTCACCAGTACGGATTTTTAGGGTTTGGCCCATAAACTTGTAGCTACCTTGATTGACTTTGATATTACCGAAGAGCAAAGGAGGACGGAAAGCTTGCTGCTGTAGCTTTAAGGTCCCTTGGAGTTTACCTTTGAGACCCATACCATCAATTCTGAGTTCGTTCCCCACACTGATATTCAGATCTGCAACGATGGCGTAGGGGCTAGTTTTAGGCTGAGTGGCGGCAATGGAATCGTCAAATACCACGTCTTCGGAGGCTGCGACACCGCCTTCCGCTAATGGCACAATTTTAATGTTGCCAGAAGGCACCGCTATTTTTCCTTTTACTGCTAGTTGCTTACTGTTGAAGGTTAAGTTGATCTCGGGGGAGACATCGAGAATAGCCAGTGGTGGTTGGATCACGGCGAGCTTATCGCCTTCGAGGGCTAACTCGCCACTAAATTGACCTTGGGGCCATTGCAGTTGACCATTCACTCTGCCTAAACCATTGCCCATCATCCAGCGTCCCTTAAGCTGCGCTTGTTGACCCGCAAATGACATCGACATGTCAATTTTGTCGATTAATGTTGGGTTTGCTGTTAGGGCTAAGGCGCCCTCAGTTAAGGCCATGCTCCCCGATACTTCGGGCGCATCTAGACTACCCGCAAAGTTAAGTTGACTCGTCAGCAAACCTTGCACTGTATTTAATTGAGGAAAAAACTCTCCAAGTGGCTGCAAGTTGATTTGCTTGATATTGGCATAACCTGACAGGGTGCGATCGGGTGTGACATTGACGTTAATCTCACTCTGCCAACTGGCCACGCCTTCTGATTCAAAATCTAAAACCGTCGCCAGCCGTTTTGCATCTAAGGTCGCTTTTAATGACAGGTTTTGGTAATTAATGGTGACTTCACGATTTTTATCCCGTTTGAGCATAATGCTGCCGGGGGCAAAATCAAAGTTCACATCGGCAGTAGGCTTACGGCCAGCAGCCCATGCAACATTGGCTAATAGCGATGCAGGGCCATTCCAACGCATATTTGTTGGTAATATTGTGACAAGTAATTGCCCTGGATTACCTGAGTAGCTCACCTGTGCACTGCCTTTTTTACCTATTGGTGTATTACTGTTTAGGCAGATACGGCTATTGGGATTCATGAGGCAAAAGGGCGTAATGCTGCCTTGATTCTTGATTTGGTCCCAAGCCAGATTAATGGTGTTATCGAGCTGCCATAGGCCTACGGGCGTGTTGAGATTTAAACGATCAACATCGAGCTGTAGTCGTGACTTCTTCACATCGTATTGGCTGCTCATCGTTGCATCGAGCCCAAGATCGCCCGTGGCATTGAGGGTGAGTTTTTGAGCGTTAATGGTACCTTTCGCCCCGAGTGTCACTGTATCTAAATTTTGTTCTGCAATCTGCAAGGTTTTTGATTTTAGCGAGATAGCAAACTCATGTTGATCTAGCGGCTTGTAATAGGCCTTTAAATTAGATTCCTGCAGTTTAATGTTTTGATAGTAAAGTTCTGCCAGCTGCGCTGTAAGCTCGGCCTGGGGGTGTTTCTCGTCACCAGTGACATTGATCTGCGCCTGTAGTTGGCCGCTGGCCTTAGGTAACCATAGGCCAAAGTCGGGCACTTGTAATTCACCTTGGAGATCCCAATTGGCATTGGCTTCGCCTTTGAGTGCCAGAGTTGAACCTAGTACTTTGGCGTTCAGCCCTTTAGTACTGACATACAGGGAGTCATTCACACTGATATCCCCTGTAATGTCGAAGGGATAACCTTGCAAAGTGCCAGTGAGCTCAGTATCGCTCAGGGATACTTGCCAACGGGGGTCTGCAAATGAGCCTTTAGTGCGTAATTTTCCTGAAATCAAACTGTCCGGTAAACCCGTTGTACTTTGCGCTGTATCCGTTTGTGGCAGCTGTATTTCTTGTAATTTGATGTCATTGATCCAGAGATTGGCGTTCCAGCTAATGGCTTTTTGATAATCGAGTTCGCCCGTGAGTTTGACCTTACCAATCGCGCCCATTACATCAAGATTATTGATAGTTAACTTAGCATCTTGATGATGGATGTCAGTGTCTATGTCGAGCACTTTGTGAAAGGGTGTGATCAGTTGGCCAGTAAGACTCGCCTCTTGCCGAACGAGGTCGCCTTGGCTATCGAGCGTGGCATTGCTTACCGAGTATTCAGGGTTCTTCAGTGGCCACTGAAGCCGTGTCTGTTCAAGTTTCACCTTGTAGGGCAGGTTAGGGTCTTGCAGTGTTATTTGGCCATCTAGCGTAAAGTCGGCATCGCCCTTGGCGACGGCATTCACCTGAAGTTGCCCTAAACTTTGGCTCAGCTTTAACGTTAATACTTGATGAGTGAGATCTGGCAATTCGACTAGTTGGTTAAGGGTGAGATTTGCCTCTAAATCGAGTGGATAATCTTTATCAAGTGTTAGGCTGCCTGTGATATCGACGCTGCCATCGGTGTGGCTGATGGCGAGATGGTCTAAGGTCAATTGGTATTCACGGAAACTGCCTTGTAGTTCTGCATGGCTAAAAACATCTTTACGATCGCCGATTTGCAGCGTGGTGTTGTCTAGCGTTAGGGCATTGACCGTCACAGGGAAAGGCATAAATACTTGTGGCAATTGTGCTAAAGCCCATTCAGCCTCTTTTGTTAGCGACGGACTGGCCGATGGTGTCGGTGTTGTATTCGTAGCAGTGCTGGGATCTGCTGCATTCGTTACCGCTGCCGTGCTGGCTTGCGTTGCTACATCGGTTGATGCAGGGATCAGTATGAATAATCCTTCGCTGTATAGCTGTTTAACCGACAAACCTTCGGTAAACCATTGTGCTTCTGCGTTAAGACGATTAGCAGTAAATTGCATATCATCCACTTGGATATTAACACCATTGAGTTCAGCAGAATCTAAAACAATATCAAAGGGTAATAGAAGCTCGCTGGGTTCTTCATCAAGTGGCGCGACTGGCGCTTCGTTTGAGTCTGCAGAAAGCGCTAGGGTATCAATAGTGACATCGACTTTAGCCGCAGATAAGCTATTCACGCATAAGCGTTTTTGCAGTAAACAGGCGGGTTGCCACAGTAAATGCAGATCCTCAAGTTGCACGTTCATTCCGGCCATAGACCAAGCCGCGTGAGATAGGGCTAAGTTTTTGTTAATGGAACCAGAGGTATAAGTCAGTTCAAGATCGGGTACAAATTGATCGGCTAAACCCACGGTAATGCGCGAGCCAAATTCAGTGCCGAGTAATAGGGCGATTAACACTAAAAGCCCTAATGGCACATAGATAATAATCCGAGTCCAGAGTTTGAACTGCCGCCACAGTCTTTGAATGAATGACACCGATGGGGTGACAGAGGTCACTATGGTTTCAGTGGCTTCGGCTTCACTGGCTTCAATGATGGGATTATCAACGATATCTTGTTCGCTTGGCTTATTATGCTCTGGGGGCTGGCTCATAGATCTGTCCCCATGGTTAGGTGAATTCGCCATGATCTTTCAATGGTCTCAGTTTCTTTCAATCCGACCCCTAAATCTAATTTGATTGGACCAATCGGGGAGATCCAATGGATACCGCCACCGACAGATACGACAGGTTCAAATTGATTATTATCGAAGGCGTTACCCGCATCGATAAATGTGCCGACCCGCCAAGTGGGGGTCACATAATATTGATATTCCAAACTACCAACCATTAAATAGCGGCCACCGATAACCTCGCGATTGGTTTTTCCATCGTCAGCAACATAGTCTAAATAGGGGCCGAGTTCTTGATAACCATAACCGCGGACACTCTGATCGCCACCGGCAAAATAGCGTAGTGATGGTGGGATAGAGGCAAGATCATTCTCGTTAGCTAAGTTGGCAGCTAAATCAATACGAGCGACGATTCTGTGGTTATCGAAGAAGGTATCAATCCATTTAAATTTAGCTTGCAAGCGGGCTAGGCGGGTTTCTGATCCTAAATAGGGATCGGCATAGTCTAGGCTGTAAATTTGTCTAAACCCGGATTTAGGATCCAGTGAGTTATCACCCCGGCTAGTCCGAGAAAAGTTAATTCCTGCCAGATAAAACGACGGCATATAATCGACGTCAGACTGGGTATATTCTTCGCGTATGGCCTCCAACGAATAACTCATTAGCCATTGATTTTCTAGTCTTTGCTGACGTAATAGCCCCAGAAGGTACTTAGTCGACTCGAGCTGGCCTGTGTTACTAAAATCACGATTCTCGGCATCATATACTTGAGTCACACCATATTTATCCCGCAGTAAACCGAGGCGGATCTTCAATTGATCGTCTAAGGGATGTGTGAGCGGAATCGTATAAGTGGTTAATAACTTTGGTCTATCGGGCGACCATTCGAGACTGGTTTCTTGGGAATGCCCGTATTTATTGATTTGTGGTGTACGCCAAGTCACGCGCACCCTCGGATCAAAGGCTTGATCTGTTTTGCCAATATCGCCACCAAAACCAAGTTCAATTGCGTGACTTGCCTTAGGCGTTAATTCGACTCGCATTGGAATATGGTTATCTTCGACGTTATCGATTTGCGGGATCACTTTGATATTGGCGAAATAACCAGTATCTAATAACTGACGATTCAAGGCGCTTACACGGCGAGTTGAGTATGAAGCACCTTCTTTAAAGGGGATAAGATCCTCTAATATATCGGGTTCTAAGTTATGGCCATCGAAACTGACTTGGCCAAATCGGTAACGTTTGCCTGAATCAAAATGCAAACTTACCTGTGCGGTATTAATATCGCGGTTAACTTTAATTTGTGATTCAGTAAATTCGCCATCGAAGTAACCTCGTGCCAAGGCTAAGGTGACGAGTTGCGATTTTACGTCGCTGTAAACACCGTGATTTAACACATCGCCGGGTTTAATGTTGACCTTTGCGAGCCATTGATCGAAGGCTCGGTCATCAAGCATTTCACCACTAAAATTAATATCGACCCACTGAACAATGGTTGGTTCGCCGGGGCTGATTTCAAGTTTTAATTCCCACGGTCCCTTGTCATGCTCAATCAGCTTCTCTTCTACTTCACCGTGATAGTAGCCCATGGATTCTAAGGCGGTGCTGATATTGTCATCGACATTAAACAAAAAGGCACGGCGCTGCACCTCAGATTCAGGTAAAGCGCCTAAGTGAGCAACTATGTTGCTTCGAAGCGCTTCATTCACGCCTGTAACAGATAATTTGATAAAATCATCTGCTGCCGCGACTGATGTGACTGAAATCAGACTCAGAAACAAGCAAAGACGAATGTAATGTGAGGTGATTTGCAAAAATGGCTGCACTTTATAGTCCCTGTGATTTGGCATCATTGTCGCCAGAATAAAACCAACAGGCAAGGAGATGATTGAAATTACACGATGAAATGGTTACAAAGGACGCTACTTTTTAAGGGGATGTAAAGAATGAAAACAAAATTAGCCACCTTTAGTTTAATTATTTCGGGCCTACTTTTTATGTCACATAACACCTTTGCCAATGATAAACCGTTCGCCATTGCGATCCACGGCGGCGCAGGGACGATTTCTAAAGCTAATCTCACCCCTGAACAACGCCAAGCCTACAAAGATAAGTTAAAGGAAGCGGTCGATAAAGGCTCAAAAGTCTTAGAGGAGGGGGGTGACAGCTTAGTGGCAGTACAAACTGCAATTAATATCCTTGAAAATAGTGCTCTGTTTAATGCTGGTATAGGCGCGGTTTACACCTATGACGGCGGACATGAATTAGATGCCTCCATTATGGATGGCAAAACGATGAATGCCGGTGCTGTCGCTGGAGTGCGTCATATTGCCAATCCAATTGACTTAGCCTTGGCCGTGATGAATAAATCTGAGCACGTGATGCTCTCGGGCGCAGGAGCAGAAGAATTTGCACTGACTCAAGGTTTTACTTTAGTGCCAAATCATCATTTTGATACTGACGAGCGTTATCAGCAATTACTCGATGCACGGCAAAAACTGCAAGCTGCGGCTAAATCTGAACAAGTTGCTAATGTTGAGATGAAGGACCTCGATTACAAATTTGGTACCGTTGGTGCTGTCGCCTTAGATAAAAAGGGTAACTTAGCTGCAGGTACATCGACCGGTGGTATGACGGCAAAACGCTTTGGTCGTATTGGTGACTCTCCTGTCATCGGTGCTGGCACTTATGCTGAAAACGGTGTTTGTGCCGTATCGGCAACGGGTCATGGTGAATTCTTTATCCGTTACCTCGTCGCGGGGGATATTTGTGCCAAGGTGAAATATCAGCAAAAATCCATCATTCAGGCTGCAGATGAAGTTATTAATCAACGTCTTATCACTGCTGGCGGTTCAGGTGGTGTGATTGCAGTCGATCAGCGTGGCAATATTGCTACGCCATTTAATACCGAAGGTATGTACCGCGCTACCCGTAGTAATGGTGAGCCAGCCCAAGTGCTGATTTGGCATGATCAATAATGTCATTTGTAGAAGCATCTAGGTTTATAACTGACTTGACTTAGAAACGTTAAAACTTAAAAACCTTAAAAAGCGAGTGCCGCAAAAGTGGGCTCGCTTTTATTTTTATATCTTAATTTTACTAATATCTTGAAAAGTAACCAGATAAATATCATTAAGCAGTATGGCTTATGATGTTTATCTGAGTGGTGCAGTTTGAGTTGGCCTAATAATTAGCGCTGTTTTACGCTTTGAAATTCAAATCTAGCAGTATAGAAGCCTAGATGTATATATATCCAAATGATCTATTATTACCATTTAATATATCAAATAGTTATTAATTCATTATCCATCGACCCATAAAGGCATAGAATTCGGCTCAGACAATGCATTAAATGGGAGTCATTGATGGAACAATTACCGATATTGAATTTAAGTGATTGGCATGCCGGTGGACAACGTCGTAACGCTTTTATTACTAAGCTTGCCGATGCAGCCAGAAGAATAGGGTTTTTCTATCTCACCGGCCACGGCATTGAGCTTGCTAGACAGCAGCACGTACTTAAGTTAGCGGCAGATTTCTTTGCGCTGCCCGTCGTAGATAAACTTGCGGTGAAAATGGCTAATACACCGCATTTTCGCGGTTATACCCGTTTGCAAGGTGAATTGACCTTAGGGAAACCGGACTTGCGGGAACAGTTTGATATCATGCAAGAAGAAGTGGCTAACCCTCAGCAGTCTGATGTGCCTATATGGTGGCAGCTACAGGGGCCTAATCAATGGCCGTCACAATTACCACAGATGAAATCGACTTTATTGGCATGGCAACAGGATTTAGCCGATACCAGTGTCACACTATTGAGGGCTTTAGCTGTTGCGCTAGAGCAGCCAGAAAGCGCCTTTGATGCCACGATCGAAGCGGGTCCTTATCAGCATATGAAGCTTATTCGCTATCCCAGCGCGGATGGACAGACTTCAGGCCAAGGTGTAGGGGCACACAAAGATCCTGGCTATTTGACCTTAGTGCTGCAAGATAAGCAATCCGGTTTAGAGGTTCAGACTGACAACGGTTGGTTAAGCATACCGCCATTAGAAGACGCCTTTGTGGTGAATATAGGTGAATTACTTGAGTTGGCTTCTAATGGGTATTTAAAGGCAACCAACCATAGGGTGACTAGCCCGCCTGCTGGGGTCGAGCGCTACTCGTGTGCCTTTTTTATGGCGGCGCAGTTGAATGCGACAGTTCCTTTGTTACCTTTGCCAAAGCATCTGGCGAACCAAGCTCAAGGACCGGCAAGCGATCCATTAAATCCTCTTTTCCACCAAGTGGGCCAGAACGTATTAAAAGGGCGTTTGCGCTCTCATCCCGACGTTGCTCAAGCACATTACGCCTCATTCGCTCATGCCATTTAATGGTTATTAGGATCTATTATGCAATTTAAAACTAAATTACTTCACACCCATTATGCCGCTGATAACTCGACGGGCGCTCTTACAACTCCTATCTATCAAAGTAGCACCTTCGCCTACGGTAGTGCCGAGGATGGTCGAGCCCGTTTTGCAGGTGAGCAACCGGGCTTTATCTACAGTCGCATGGCGAATCCGACAGTGCAGGCGCTTGAATATCAATTAGCACAACTGGAAGGGGCTGATGAAGCACTCGTTGTTGCGAGTGGGATGGCGGCAATCAGCAGTATTTTCTATGCCTTAGCGAGTCAATGCGATGAAATCGCATTTATCGACCCCGTATACGGTGGCACTGCGGCATTTTTAATCCAAACGTTAACCCGCGCGGGTATTACTGTGCGCCGTTATCAAGATGATGATCATTTATTGGCAGAGATTACCGCCGAAACAAAAATGATTTTATTTGAGCCCATCACTAATCCGACCTTAAAAGTCAGTGACTACCGTAAGGTTAAGCTTGCCGCCGAAAAAGTGGGCGCTATAACCATTTGTGATAATACGTTTTTAACCCCGTATTTATTCAAACCGCTGGAACATGGCATTGATATTGTGATGCACAGTGCCACTAAGTATTTAAGCGGTCATGGCGATTTAATCGCAGGTGTTGTCGCTGGACCTAAGGCATTAATGCAACCTATCCGCACTATAGCACTTAAACATATCGGCGCTGCGATTGGGCCACAGGAAGCCTATTTATTACAGCGAGGCTTACGTACCTTAGCACTTAGAATGGATGCACATCTTGCGGGCGCGTCTAAGGTCGCCGCTTTTCTTGCAACCCATCCGAGCGTTGCAAAAGTTTATTACCCAGGGCTAGCAGAGGATCAAGGTCATCAAGTTCTGAGTGAAACCATCAACGCTTTTGGCGGTATGGTGAGTATTGAGCTCGAAGGCGGTTTTAATCGAGCTGCGCAGTTTTTAGATCATTTGAACTTGTTTACTCAAGCGGTCAGTTTAGGCGACTTAGAGAGCCTTGCCTGCCACCCCGCTAGTACCACTCATGCCGCTATGGATGCTGCGAGTCGGCTAGCTTCAGGGGTGAATGACAACCTGATTAGATTGAGCATTGGCGTCGAAGATCCTCAAGATTTGATTGCCGATCTTGAGCAAGCCTTAGCCATTTAAGCATATTGATACTAGCCATCCCCAGTTAAATTGATTGGGGATTTCAAAAGTATAATGTTATTAATTTCGTCTATATAAAGTTAATTCCCGTAATTTTTTACGTTTTTTTTACGCGTCAGAATTGTTTTCGTCTGTTAAAGTGAAAATCTGTATGGCATAACGACTTACATTTTGATGGAAAAACTAAGTGTTTTTAAACTCTCTGTTAGGTTGAGCTTTATTTCTGAGTGCTTACTCGCTATTTGCTTGTATTTACCCTCTTGGAGGGTGTCATCTAAAGCATTATTATTGTACTCCAACTCGTTGTCGTTATGATTACACTTCAATGTTGTTTTAAATATGCGTATATGGCTGCATTTTTTGAAGCTATTCGTGTTAATTTTTTATTTAACGCTCCTTATTATTCCCTCCCAATGATAGATGTGGCTGTTTTTATCAATCTAATCGCTTTTATTGTCATAGCCATTGTCGAGACGATAAGTCAACTTGCAATCCACCTTAGACGACAACAAAGAGTATTAGGGGAAGATCTATTTCCTAACATAACTCTGTTATCGATTGCATATGATTTTAGAACAGGACGTGAGCGCTTGTATTTTATGATACCTAATAAATTATTCATTAAGTCTTTCACGATAAATATCTAAAGGTGAGTTGGAATGATTGCAGTCAGTGGAATACAGAAATCTAGCTCTCGATTTCATACCATAATTCATCTATGTAGCTTTTTGATTGTCATATATAGCTTCACCATGTTGATGCCTATCGCTGTTGCATTATTTTATAAAGATGGATATATCACTCCATTTTTAATCACATTCCTCCTTTCCCTTTTTATTGGTGTGGTCGGTTGGAAGATGACAAGTGAGGAAAATAAAAATCTGCAAAAACGTGATGGCTTCATGGTCGCTTGTTTATTTTGGCTGATATTTTCCTTAATGAGTGCATTACCTTTTCTTCTTGATAGACGATTGGACTTGAGTTTAACCGATGCCATGTTTGAAGGTGTGTCTGGCATTACGACGACTGGAGCCTCGATTTTTTCAGATATTGATGAACTACCCAAATCGATTTTATTTTATCGAGCACAGCTTAATTTCCTCGGTGGGTTAGGGATAATTGTTTTGGCCGTTGCAATTATGCCATTTCTTGGTATTGGTGGCGCAAAATTATATCAGTCTGAGATGCCAGGTCCCATGAAAGAGGAAAAGATGACGCCCCGCCTTGCGGATACGGCTCGAAATTTATGGGGGCTTTATAGCGTACTTGCCTTAGGTTGTGCAGTTGCTTATAAACTTGCAGGAATGAATTGGTTTAATGCCATATGTCATAGTCTATCTACCGTTTCATTGGGTGGATTTTCCACACATAGTGACAGCTTAGGATATTATAACAGTGCTGCAATTGAGCTTGTGGGTGGTGTGTTTTCAATACTGGCAGCAATCAATTTCGCCTTATACTACATAGTGTTAGTTCGGCGAAGCTTCAAGCCTATTTGGTATAATGCGGAGGTTCGATTTTTTATTCTCATATTATCTATCGTTGTTGGGATCGCTTGTTTAGAGCTGAATCGTACTCAAACTTTTGATATTAAAGATTCATTAGTACATGGATTTTTTCAAACAGTTTCAGTTATGACGGACAATGGATTAGGCTCTGCAGGTTATCCTAATTGGCCCAGTCATATTGTGCTTTTATTATTAGGCGCGAGCTTTTTTGGTGGATGCTTTGGTTCTACTTGTGGCGGTATTAAAGCTGTCAGATTTTTACTTTTGTACCGTCAAGGGATCCGAGAAATTCATCAATTGGTTCATCCTAATGCCATTTTAACGACAAAGATCAGTGGCCAAGTTGTTTCAGACAGAGTCATTCGTTCAGTATGGGGATTATTTTTCCTGTACATATTTTTTACTTGCGTTTTTGTATGGGGATTGGTCGCCATTGGACATGATTTTGCCACCGCCTTTGGAACCGTCGCCGCGTGCATTAATAATATGGGGATTGGTTATGGTGACACTGCATCTGGATTTGGCACGTTAAAAGATGCGGCTAAATGGCTGATGTGTGTCGCTATGCTTTTTGGGCGATTAGAAATATTTCCTGTACTCATCATTTTCTCACGGGCATTCTGGCGATTTTAATTTTAAGTGTATTTTATGGTTAATTTGTCGAATTGACTGGGAGGGTCAGTAAATGAAATGGTTATTGAGATGTATATTACTCATTATGCTAGTAGGGTGTCAGAAATCGCCAGTGTATACCAAGTTAGAAGGCCTTGCGCAGGGAACGAGTTGGCATGTGACATTTTGGAGTAAAGACAAGATAAATAGTACAGAGATAAACCGCGAGATTGAGCGGCAATTGGCAGAAATAGATCTTCATATGTCTACTTATCGTTCAGATTCGGTGATTTCTCGTTTTAACAGTATGCACTTAGCTATGGCGGTCGGGGATGATATTTTAGCGCTCATAGGGATAGCCAAGGAGGTCACTTCAAAAACGGAGGGTTGTTATGATTTGACCATTAAACCATTATTCGATTTGTGGGGATTTACCCATAATCAATTAACTATTCCTACAGAAAGTGCACTTCAACAGACATTAACCTATGTTGGCTTACATCATTTAAGTATTGATAATCAAATGTTAACTAAAGATTTGCCAGAGGTACATCTTGATTTATCTTCGATTGGACAGGGATATAGCGTAGGCAAAGTTGCAGATGTGCTAAAGCGATACAATATCGATAATTATTTGGTAGAGATTGGCGGCGAAATGGTCGTACACGGCAGTAAGCTCGACGGTTCTGCTTGGAAAATCGCGATTGAAAAACCGCTGCCCGAACAGCGAACAATGCAAAAGGTTCTGCTTATTGATTTCCCTCAAGCGATCATGACATCGGGTACATATCGTCATTATTTTGATCATTTAGGGCAGCGTTATTCACATATTATTGATGCGCGAACCGGTAAACCCGTAACCCATAACACAGTATCTGTAACTGTATTGGCAACGGATCCGGCTAGAGCAGATGCTTGGTCTACAGCGCTATTATGTTTAGGAAGTCAAGAAGGATTAGTCGTCGCTAATCAGAATGATATAAAAGCATTATTTATTGATGACAATAAAGGTGTACTTAAAGAAATTAAGACTGATAGCTATAATAAAATGAAAAATATAGAGCTTAATTAATCTACAATATCATCGCTTGGTCATGTGTTAATGCCAGTTAGTATTTCTAGCTGGCATTTTTATTTTACTTTTATAGCTAATGCCATGGTTTATTGTGGCCTTATTTACCACTGATTATGATGACTTTTACGTATTCTTTACGGGATTAGTCATTTGAACTCTAGAGACTTTACGCGGTTAATTCATATATTTGTCCTGTTACTCACTTTCTTAAGGACAAATTATATGGACTGGATATTTCTAATACTTTCCATAGCACTTTTCATCTACTTAGCAGTGGCAATGTTTGCCCCTAATAAGTTTTAGGAGTCGTTATGTTTGAAATTACCCTTATTTTTACTACTGCGCTTGGGCTCGCATGGCTGTTGGGATCCTATATGACAGGAGTTTTCTCTGGTCAGTCCCATTTTTCAGATCGTTTATTTAATCCCATTGAAAAGTGGATTTATCGGGCTATAGGCGTAAATGCCCATTCGGGGATGACATGGAAATCCTATGGTGCGGCGTTTCTTATCAGCAACTTGGTACTTGGCATTTTGGCGTTTCTTATCCTTAAATTCCAACATGTGTTACCGCTTAACCCCGATGGCATAGGACCATTATCTTGGGATCTGGCTTTACACACTGCGGTGTCATTCCTCACCAATACCAATCAACAGCACTATTCCGGGCAGGCTCAGCTCAGTTATTTATCCCAAGGATTTGTCATTGTCACGCTGCAATTTGTCACTCCAGCCATGGCGCTGGCGGTTTGTGTGGCGATTTTGCGGGGAATGTTAGGCGGGTTGAATAATGACAGCGCCAAAGAGGGCGAGGCTCGAAATCTGGGTAACTATTATGTTGACCTAGTGCGCGGTGTACTCAGACTTATGCTGCCATTAGCCGCTATTGTTGCGCTGTTACTGACTTGGCAAGGCGTACCGAGTAGTTTTGACGGTGCGCAAAAAGTGAACACCTTAGATTCTGCATCACCTATCTCTGAGCAGGTCGTTCCGATCGGCCCCGTAGCATCTATGGTGGCCATTAAGCAGTTAGGTACTAATGGCGGAGGCTGGTATGGCCCCAACAGCAGTAACCCGCTAGAAAACCCAACGCCAGTCAGTAATGCAATCGAGACCATTGCCTTAGTGCTGATCCCTATGGCCGTCGTGTTTATGGCTGGCGGAATGCTAAGACGCAAAAAATTTACCTTGATGGCTTTGGTGGCTATGGGTCTATTGAGCGTCAGTTTTCTTGGGGCAACTGTGTACAGCGAGTTGCAACCCAACGCTGCCTTTGCGGGGTTAAGCGCCCAAGGGCCTAATATGGAAGGTAAAGAAGTTCGTTTTGGACCTGAGCTATCGGCGCTATGGGCTTCTTTTACCACACAAACCTCTAACGGTTCGGTCAATGCCATGCACGATTCCTTCAATCCAATAGGGGGATTGATGACGCGATCAGGCATGTTACTCAATGCGATATGGGGCGGTATTGGCTGCGGTTTTGTTAACTTTATCGTTTATGTGTGGATTGCTGTGTTCTTATCGGGATTGATGATTGGCCGTACGCCAGAGATATTTGGTCGTAAGCTCGAAACCCGTGAAATCACTCTTTTGGGAAGTCTATTAGTTTTACCTACCTTGTGCGTCTTAGGTTTGACGGCGATCACTGTGGCTATCCCGAGTATTACGGGCAACAGTAACCCCGGCTTTCATGGGATTTCGCAAGTCTTTTACGAATATACCTCCGCTTTTGCTAATAACGGTTCGGGTTTTGAAGGCTTAGGTGATAACACGCCTTGGTGGAATATCAGTTGCGTTATCGCCTTACTGCTCGGTCGATACCTGCCGCTGTTTTTACCGCTGGCGATTGCGGGGATGATGTCGAGTAAAAGAGTGAGTCCCGACAGTAACGCGAGCTTGAAGCTCGAGAGTCCCACCTTTTGTTTCACCCTTATTGCTGTGATTTTAATCATTAACTTCCTGTCTTTCTTACCTGCGGCGGTATTAGGGCCTATTGGCGAAGCTTTAGAACTTGCCACTATGAGTCTGGAGAAATAGTCATGCATAAACCTGCTCAAATATTAGATAGCGCCGGCGTGAAGCAAGCTGCCTTTGGTGCTGTAAAAAAAATGTCCTTAGTGAGCATGGCTGGTAACCCAGTGATGTTTGTGGTCCTCGTTGGTGCTTTGCTCGCTGGACTGATCACCGTGCAAAGGTTCCTTAACGGAGATACCGTCGGATTTGAGTTAGCCACGACCCTTATCCTTTTGCTTACTGTGTGGTTTTCTAACTTTGCTGAATCTGTGGCAGAGGCAAAAGGTCGCGGGCAAGCGGCCAGTTTAAAGTCTGCAAAAGAGGCATTACAAGCTAGGCGAATACGCCATGGTGAGTTGGAGTTAATATCCGCCACTCAGCTTGCTAAAGGCGATAAGGTGAAGGTTTTACAGGGTGACTATATTCCTGCCGATGGTGAAATCATCGAAGGGATAGCCACTATCAACGAATCGGCGATTACCGGTGAATCTGCGGCTGTGCTGCGCGAAGCTGGCACAGACCATTCCGGTGTGATTGGCGGCACTAAGGTACTTACGGGTGAAATTACCGTACTGGTTGCTAATGATCCCGGTAATAGCTTTTTAGACCGAATGATAGGGCTCGTCGAAGGGGCTAAACGTCAAAAGACACCGAACGAAACGGCATTAACCGTACTACTTGCGTCATTGACTGCGGTTTTCCTACTCGTGGTGGTTACTTTGCCGCCGCTAGCAAGTTTTGTCGGTGCAAGCCTTGATTACACTATGTTAATTGCACTATTAGTGTGTTTGATCCCAACCACGATTGGTGGCTTGTTACCTGCCATTGGTATTGCAGGCATGAACCGCGCCTTAGCCGCCAATGTGGTCGCTAAATCGGGTAAAGCCGTGGAAGTTGCGGGGGATATCGATACGTTACTGCTAGATAAAACGGGCACTATCACTTTTGGTGATCGCCAAGCAACTGCGTTTTTACCCGTGAAAGGCATTGCACCTGAGATGCTGCGTGATGCGGCAGTGCTTTCCTCGCTAGATGACCCCACCCCTGAAGGGAAATCTGTACTCAAATTGGCTGTTGATTTGGGAGCGGTATTACCTGTTAAGCCTACGGATGCGACTTTTATTCCTTTTACGCCAGAGACTCGGGTTTCTGGGGTGATTTTAAAGGATGGTATTCAAGGCATAAAAGGCGCGGGCGATGCGATGCAGTTTTGGGCGCAGCAGCATCAAATGCAATGGCCTGAATCTGTTAATGCGCTTATCCGTAAAGTGGCTTTGCAGGGGGGAACTCCCTTAGTCGTCGCCAGTGGCACGCACATTTTAGGGGTTATAGCCTTAAGTGACGTGATTAAGCCTGGCGTTGCGGAGCGGTTTGCCCGTTTAAGGGCGCTCGGTGTAAGGACCATCATGGTGACAGGGGATAATCCGCTAACGGCTGGCGTGATTGCCGCCGAAGCTGGGGTCGATGATTTTGTCGCTGAAGCTAAACCTGAGGATAAACTTGCCCTTATTCGCGCAGAGCAGGCCAAAGGTCGATTAGTGGCTATGGTGGGGGATGGCACTAACGATGCGCCAGCATTAGCGCAGGCCGATGTGGGTCTTGCGATGAACTCAGGTACCCAAGCCGCTAAAGAAGCTGGCAATATGGTGGATTTGGATTCAGATCCCACTAAATTACTGGCTATCGTTGAAGTCGGTAAACAATTGCTGATCACCCGCGGCGCCTTGACTACATTTTCCCTTTCCAATGATGTGGCTAAGTATTTTGCCATTATTCCTGCGGTATTTGCGGGGGCTTTGCCTGCGATTGGCGCACTGGATCTGATGCAGCTTCACAGCCCAACCTCAGCCGTACTCGCAGCGCTCGTATTCAACGCTCTTATCATTCCCGCCTTAATTCCATTGGCATTAAAAGGCATCAAGCTCAGACCTATAAGTGCAGAAAAATTACTGCGAAATAACATGCTGATTTATGGCTTGGGTGGGGTGATTTTACCCTTTGTCGGCATTAAAGCGCTCGACTCAATCATTGCACTTATGCTCTAGGAGACAGTAATGAATTCAATCGTATATCCCACTAAAACCCAACATGTTGTTATGGGATTGAGAGCCAGTCTCGCCCTATTATTTGTGTGCGGTGTTGTTTACACCGGCACTGTGACTCAGCTCGGTGGCGCTTTATTTCCCGTACAAGCTAAGGGCAGTGTGATCCACAGGGATAATGTCGCGATGGGTTCTGAGTTCATCGCTCAGACCTTTGTTAATCCAGCCTATTTTTATAGTCGGCCGAGCGCTGTCGGTTACGATCCAATGGGGACAGGTGGTAGTAACCTTGCGCCGAGTAACCCGGCGTTACGTGAACGTGTGATGGCAACGAGCCAAGAAATTCAAGCCAGAGAATCTGTTCAGGCCGCTGATATTCCAGTGGATTTACTCGCCACATCGGGGGCGGGACTGGATCCTCATATTTCACCCGCAGCAGCCAAACTGCAAGTCGCGCGCGTGGCTCAGGCTCGACAGTTAGCCGAACCACAAGTGTTGACCTTAGTGGCGCAATTTATCGAACCACCGCAGTGGGGCATTTTTGGGCAAGCGCGCGTCAATGTGCTCAAGCTCAACCTCGCTCTCGACCAGATTGCTAAACACGCTCAATAAAACAATATTCTACTGAATTTAAGGATAAATTTTTATGTTACCGATTAAGTCTGCTCCTTGTTCACGCCTCTGTGCGGGTGTGATGATGGCATTATCTTCACTCTCTATGGGTGCGCTTGCCAGCACTGAGACTCATGGGGGCAATGCCTCTTGGCAGAGCCAAGGGAGTGTGATGCTCATCAGTGATTATGCGTTTCGCGGTATTTCTCAAACTGATGAAGGACCTGCAGTTCAAGCAGGGTATACCCTAAGCCATGATTCTGGCTGGTATGGCTCGCTTTGGGGCAGTAACATCGAATTTGGGGATGGAAGTTTAGAACTCGACTTGTCCGCTGGCTGGGCTAAAGATTGGGATAATGGCTTAACAACGGACCTAGGCGTGATACGTTACCAATACTCTCAGGACGATACCGACCTGAGTTATAACGAAATTTATGCTGTGGTAAGCTACGCCGATGCTAAGTTAGGGCTGGTTTATTCTCCTGATTATTTTGGCGAGAATGTGGACGATTTTCAGTATGTTTATGCCAGTTATGAGCCGCAACTGTTCTCTAATGTAAGTCTAGTACTGCATCTTGGGAGCAATTTTTTTGCTTCTAAGCAAGATATGGCACTGTTTTTAGGTTCTATGGCCGCAAGCAATAGCCACTATTTAGATTGGCGAGTTGGGCTGAACCTCAATATGACTGAGCAGGATGTGTTGAGTGTCGGTTATGTCGATACGGATTTATCGCAGAGTCAGTGCCAGTCCCTGTGTGATGCGCGCTGGATAGTGAGTCTTTCAAGGAGTTTCTAATCGTGGTACCAATCAGTCAAACACAGCAAGCCAATGCGCTCTTAAGTCAGATACAGCAAAATGATAAAGGTAAACTGACGGTTTTTCTTGGGGCGGCACCTGGCGTGGGCAAGACCTATGCAATGCTCAGTGCGGCAAGGGAAATGGCCCAGCAAGGTGTCGATTTGCTGGTTGGACTGGTGGAAACCCATGGGCGTGCCGATACCGAGGCCATGGTAGCGGGTTTTGAGGTATTGGCACGTAAACCCATTGATTATCATCATAATCGTTTAACAGAATTCGATTTGGATGCGGCGCTGCTTCGTCGGCCTAAGCTTATCTTAGTCGATGAGTTGGCCCACACGAATGTCCCCGGTAGTCGCCATAAACGGCGCTATCAAGACGTCGCAGAATTATTGGCTGCGGGCATTGATGTCTATACCACAGTCAATATCCAACATTTGGTCAGTTTGAATGATCTAGTGTTGCAAATTACTCAAGTGCGGGTACGGGAAACCGTCCCCGATCGCTTCCTTGATGAAGCCCATGAAATTATATTTGTCGATTTACCGCCATCAACACTCATCGAACGCTTACAGCAAGGCAAAGTTTATCTGCCAGAGTATGCTCGTTCGGCTTTAGATGCTTTTTTTTCGGTCTCGAACTTGACGGCACTGCGCGAATTGGCAATGAAAAAAGTCATAGAGCGAGTCGATGCAAAACTGATTTGTGAACTCGATGCCAAAGCACAGGGAACAGATTTTGTTCTCAAAGACAGATTGTTGGTTTTAGTGAGTAACAGCAGTGATCATCAGTATTTGATCCGCATAGGTCGGCAGATTGCCGAGCGGCGGCAAATTCCTTGGTTAGTGCTTTGGGTCGATACCGGCAAAGCGCTGGGCCTTTATCAGCGGAAAAGGTTAAATGAGGCCTTTGCCTTAGCGAAGGAACTTGGCGCGCAGACCGAAGTATTACGCGACACGAGCAGTTATCAGGCCATTTTACCTTACATAGCCCTGCATCGAATTAACACAGTATTAGTCGGCGCGGGTGTGAAACGCACCTATCCTTGGTGGCGTAAAAGGCTGTATCAACGCTTGATTGAGTCTGGTTTACCCGTTGAGGTGAGTGTCTACCACGCACCCGAAAACCAAATGCAAGTACGAGATCCCATTACGCCTAAAGCCAGTTTTGGTGATCTTCGAGGCCATATTCTTGGGCTGATTGGCGTGGTGGTTATTTTTCCGCTGGTGGCATTTTTAGATACTTGGCTCAGTAATGGCAATCTGGTGTTGTTATATGTTTTCTTGATTGTCAGCATTGGTTTAACCTATGGCGCTAGGCCTGCCATGGCAACTGCGGTGTGGTCTTTTTTCAGCTTTAATTTCTTTCTTACTGATCCCAAATTTACTATGAATGTAAATAGTCAGGATGATATTGCCACTTTAATCTTTTTGATGTGTATAGGGCTTATCAGTGGCCCTGCGGCATCTCGGATCCGAAATCAGTTTATTTTACTGCGCGAGTCTAATCGTTATGCTGAAACCTTAAAAGATGTTGCCCAAGAATTATCGGTTGCCGATGATGAAAAAGCCCTTTGGCAAACGATAGGGCGCAAGATTGCTGGTTCAGTGAATGCCGATTGTTATATTGTTTTGCAGCGTAAAGATGGTAAGCGATCCTATTTACCGCTGCTGAATACGCCATTTAACGACCTTGATTTAGCCGCAATCGATTGGACCTTGCGCCATGGGCAAGCGGCGGGGCGTTTGAGCGATACCTTGAGCGCATCTGGTGTGAGTGTGTTCCCCATTGAACTTGAAGGTACGACGATTGGCGCGGCGATTTTAGATTGGCAACCTACGGTCAATGAACTCAGTCCGTTTGATAGAGAGCTTATTCTGGCCATGTTACAGCAAGGCGCTAATACATGGCGGCGTATTCAGTTAGTGTCAGATCTTGAATCAGCACGGGTGAAAACAGAAATTGAGCAGTTACGTTCCGCATTATTATCGTCAGTGTCTCACGATCTAAAATCACCACTCTCAGCCATGATGGGGGCGGCGGAGAGCTTAAAACTATTGAATAAACAATTACTAGAGGCCGACCGTAACGAGCTACTTGATACTATTTTGCAAGAAAGCCGGCGTTTGGACAGCTATATCCAAAATCTACTCGATATGACACGCCTGGGTCATGGCACTTTGAGCATAGAGCGTGATTGGGTTTCGGCAGATGATATTATTGGCAGCGTACTTGGCAGGCTTAAACGCTATTTCCCTAATGCAATCGTTGAATATCACAGAGAAAAAGAACCCCCACTCCTCTTTGTGCATGCGGCACTGATCGAACAAGGACTATTTAACATTCTTGAAAATGCTGTTCGATTTTCACCACCAGAAGAGCCTATTAGTATTGAATTATCCATCTCAAATCATCGCTGTTGTATTGCAATAGAAGACAGAGGGCCGGGGATCCCTGCAAGTCATAGGGATCAAATTTTCGATATGTTTTATGTGGTTGCCGATGGCGATCAGAAAAAACAGAATACAGGTATGGGGCTGGCTATTTGTAAAGGTATGATAGCTGCACACGGCGGTAGTGTTCGCGTTACCGATTGCCTACAGGGGCAAGGCACTCGTTTTGAAGTTGAATTGCCGTTAGACTATCCCGTTCCAGGCTAATCATTTTTAGCCAAAATATCCTTAATAAACCACAGAATGGACTAGAGACGTGGCAATAAAAATCGTGGTTATCGATGATGAGACCCAAATACGCCGCATGCTGCGGATTGCACTCACCAGTGAGGGCTATGACGTTACCGAAGCTGAAAATGGTCAGCAAGGGCTCGCAGCTGTCGCTCGACAGCAACCTGAATTAGTTATTTTGGATTTAGGCTTGCCGGATATGGAAGGCCATCAAGTGCTACAGGAGTTACGGGGATGGTCCGATGTTGCTGTGATTGTATTGTCGGTTCGCAATCAAGATAAAGAAAAAGTCGCAGCATTAGATGCAGGCGCGCAGGATTATGTGACAAAGCCCTTTAGCGTGGAAGAGTTACTGGCAAGGGTGCGGGCGATTTTAAGGGACCATATCAAACCTGAAAAATTACCCATATTAGATGACGGCAAGTTACAGATTGATTTAAGTCGCAGGCTGGTTAAAGTTGATCATCAAATTGTCGAACTCACACCCAAGGAATACGCAGTATTGTCTAAATTGGCGTCGTCACCTAACTGCGTTGTCACTCAGACTCAGTTGCTCAAAGAAATTTGGGGACCCGCTCATACAGAAGACACACATTATCTACGAATTGTGGTCAGTCACTTAAGACAAAAATTAGGCGACTCCCCGAGTGAACCTCAGTATGTGCGGACTGAGCCCGGTGTAGGCTATCGCTTTTATATCGACTTATAGCTTGTATCAATAGCGAATTAAAACGCGTTGGAATGACAAGTAAAATGATCACCGAAGACGGATGGTATTACCTTCCTCAATCAGATACTTGTCTGATTTCAGTTTCTAGCGTTCACTTCAGTTAACTCTAAGTCGCTATTTCTGGCTGCCTTTGTTGACGCTATTTTTGTCCTGTTAGCTCTTGTTGACATAGGATTATACCAATCGTATTAAATATCTGTTCATTCAGCGGGAGTTCAACGCGCTTTAGACAAGGCGAAGGCTTGAAGGCATAGTGGTGCTCTGTCGAAAGCCTTAAACGCAGTATAAAGCGCGTTGAAACCCGCCCTTCGGGAGTCACACAGGCATCCCACTCCGGTGTTGCATTGACTTAAAAGGGAATAACCATTTCTGCGTCAATGCACCTTGGATTGAAATACCTGTGAGGCTCTGAACTGATTAGATATTTAATTTGATTGGTATTATGCACTAGATAAGCCCAATCGATATAAATCGCACATTCTTGCCGATATTTTGACTAGACTACAAACGTAGGGTTAATTCGAGGGAAAGACTATGGACTTAATTAAAATCCGCGACCATATGGATCGTCAGCCCGTGTTGCTGCGCGCTAATATGTCGCTCGCGACTGCGGTCGAAAAGTTGTTAGATAATAATAAAATGGGCGCAGCAGTGGTTGATGATGCGGGCGATTTGGTGGGCTTTTTATCCCAGCAGGATTGTTTGGCTGTGATGATTAAAAGCAGCTATCACTGTGATATGACCTCAGTGGTGAAGGATTGCATGCGCACTGAAGTGCTGTTCGTTGGGCCAGATGACAGTATTTTGCAGCTCGCCGAACAAATGCTAGGGCCTAAACCTAAAGTGTATCCAGTGGTTGAACATGGCAAAGTGATTGGCACGATTAATCGCACCAATGTGCTCAAAGCCATGAATATCTATATGCAACAATGTTATCTGTCACCGGTTTAATCTAAGTCGAGCCAGTGCGAAACTGACACGCCATATACTGAGTGCAGAGTAAATTAGCAATACCATTACGCCACTTTCCTTGCTAGGATCGCCGTTTTTGATGCTAGCAATGGAATTTGGATTTGAACTCAGACAAACATCCGCTATCGAACGCCTTTCTTAATCTTTGTTATCAGAGCGACGCGTCGCGGATCCGTCGTCGTTTATTTAAGCTCAATAAAGAAGCCGACTCAGATAAAAAGACCCAAGTCTTAGCTCAGCTGAGCGAGCAAGCGCAGGCGGCGTTTGAGAAGGTTGAGCAGCGCCGTAACGCTCGCCCTAAAATCCACTATCCTGAAAACCTGCCTGTTTCCTTGATGCGCGATGATATTGCACGCGCGATTGCGGGCAATCAAGTGGTGATCATCGCCGGTGAAACGGGCTCGGGCAAAACAACCCAGTTACCTAAAATCTGTTTGGAATTAGGCCTAGGTTGCCGTGGCATGATAGGCCACACCCAGCCACGACGTTTAGCAGCCCGCAGTGTGGCGAGCCGAGTCGCAGAAGAATTACAAAGTCCGCTCGGTGAAGTGGTTGGCTTTAAAGTGCGTTTTGCCGATGCGCTTAAGAGTGACTCTTATATCAAGTTGATGACCGACGGTATTTTACTGGCGGAATTGACCTCCGATCGCAATCTAGATCAATACGATACCATCATCATAGATGAGGCCCACGAGCGCAGCCTCAACATCGATTTTATTCTGGGCTACCTCAAACAAATTCTCAAAAGACGCTCCGATCTCAAAGTTATTATCACGTCGGCGACCATAGATGTTGAGCGTTTTTCTAAGCATTTCAACAATGCACCTATTATCGAAGTGTCGGGCCGTACCTTTCCGGTCGAAACCCGTTATCGTCCATTGGTGCAAGATAGCGATGCCGATTTAGATCAAATCGAAGGCATTTTTGCCGCGGTCGATGAGCTGGTGGCCGAGGGTCTGGGCGATATTCTGATCTTTATGAACGGCGAGCGGGAAATTCGCGATACGGCCGAACAATTAAGTCGGCGTAATTACCGCGATACCGAAATTTTGCCGTTGTACGCACGTTTATCTTACGGTGAGCAGTCTAAAGTCTTCAGTAGTCACAGAGGTCGGCGGATTGTATTAGCGACCAACGTGGCGGAAACCTCGCTGACTGTGCCGGGCATTCGCTACGTTATCGACCCAGGTACGGCGCGTATCAGCCGCTATAGCTATCGCACTAAGGTGCAGCGTTTACCGATTGAACCTATCTCGCAGGCGAGCGCCAATCAGCGTCAAGGCCGTTGTGGTCGGGTGGGGCCGGGTATTTGTATTCGTTTGTACGATGAGGCGGATTTTAATAATCGTCCGGCCTTTACCGATCCTGAAATCTTGCGCACTAACTTGGCCTCGGTCATTTTGCAGATGCTCGCCATCGGTTTGGGTGATATCGCCGGTTTCCCTTTTATCGAGCCACCCGATCCACGCCATATCCGCGATGGTTTCCTGTTGCTCGAAGAATTACAAGCGGTTGAGAGTAAACACGGCAAGCTAGTGCTGACACCACTTGGGCGCAACTTGGCGCAAATTCCTGTGGATCCGCGTTTGGCGCGTATGGTGGTCGAGAGTCAGCAGTTAGGTTGTTTGAACGAAGTGCTAGTGATTGCCGCGGGCTTATCGATTCAAGATCCCCGCGAACGTCCGATGGAGAAGAAGCAAGCCAGTGATGAAGCCCATCGCCGTTTTGCCGATCCCAGTTCCGATTTCGTTAGCTGGATAAACCTGTGGCAGCACTTAAAAGATCAACAAAAAGAGTTATCTGCTAGTCAGTTCCGTAAAAAGTGCCGCGATGAATATTTGGCCTATTTGCGCGTTCGCGAGTGGCAGGATTTATACGCCCAGCTTAAGCAAGCCGTGCACGATTTAAAGTGGCGCTTAAACGATACGCCAGCTAATTATGACAGCTTGCACCGCGCGCTCTTATCGGGCTTATTGAGTCATGTTGGTTTTAAAGATAACAATAACGAGTACTTAGGTGCCCGTAATCGTAAATTCTTTGTGTTTCCCGGTTCGCCACTGGCCAAAAAAGGCCCTAAGTGGATCATGGCGGCTGAGCTTACCGAAACATCGCGCCTATTCGCTCGCTGCTGCGCCAAAATCGAACCCGAATGGCTAGAGCCCTTAGCGGCGCATTTGATCAAGAAAAGCTATGTGGAGCCCCATTTTGAGGCAAAACCTGGCAGCGTTATCGCCCTTGAGAATCAAGTGCTCTACGGCTTGACGGTTGTGCACCGTCGTAAAGTGCAATACGGCCCCATCGATCCCGTTGAAGCGCGTGAGATTTTTATCCGCAGCGCTTTGGTAGAAGGGCAGTTACAGACCCAAGAAGCATTTTTTGTCGCTAACCAAAAGCTGCTCGAAGACATTGAATCCCTCGAGCATAAATCCCGTCGCCGCGATATTTTGGTGGACGAGCAAGTGTTGGTGGACTTTTACGAGCCGCGGATCCCGGAAGGGATTTACAACGCCCAGCTGTTTTTTGGCTGGTGGAAGAAGGCAAAGCGCGAGCAACCGGATTTACTCGATTTCAGCAAAGCACTGTTAATGCAGCGCAATGCCGACCATATTTCGACCTTGGATTTCCCCGATACGTGGCACAAGGGCAATTTGCGCCTGCAGCTGAGTTATCACTTTGAACCTGCGGCGGCGGATGATGGTGTGTCGGTTCACATACCGGTGGCGCTGCTTAATCAAATCGACGATAGCGATTTTGATTGGCTAGTGGCAGGGCTAAGGGAAGAAAAGTGTATCGCGCTGATCAAATCTTTGCCTAAGAGTTTACGACGTAACTTTGTGCCCGCGCCTGACTATGCCCGCGCTTGTGTGCAGGCCATGGTGCCTTTTAGTGCCAGTTTGCTTGAGGCCATGTGCAAGCAATTATTGCGCATGAGTGGCACGCGTATATCGCCGGAAGATTTTGATTTAACGCAACTGCCTGCGCATTTGCAGATGAACTTTAAAATCGAAGATGATAAAAACAACTTAGTGGCCGAAGGTCGGGTGCTCGATACCTTAAAAGCCGAGTTACAAGGCGTGGTGGCTAAGGCCATTCGTCAGGTGGCGGATAAAGGTATAGAGCAAGAAGCGTTAACTGAGTGGTCCTTTGGCGATTTGCCGCAGCAATATCAGCAGCAAAAAGGCAATTACCAAGTGCGGGCGTTTCCGGCGCTGATCGATAAAAAAGACAGTGTTGCGATCAAATTATTTGATGATGAATTTGAAGCCTTAGATGCCCATCGCCAAGGTTTGCGACGGTTATTGCTGTTAAACATTCCATCACCAGTGAAACACTTACAGCAAGCTTTGCCGAATAAGGCGAAATTGGCGATGTATTTCAATCCCTTCGGTCAAGTGCAAATCTTGATTGATGACATTATTGCCGCCGCTGTGCAGCAATTGTTGGATGAAAAAGCCCTCGATGTGCGTAATCAAGCACAATTTGAGCAGGCAAAGGATTGGGTTCGCCAAGAACTCAACCCGACCGCTGAGCAAATTGCCTTGAAGGTTGAGCAGATTTTGACCTTGTATCAGAGCATTAAAAAGCGTCTTAAGGGTAAAATTAGCTTAGATATTGCCTTTGCTATGAGTGATATTCAAAGCCAATTAGACAAGTTAGTGTTTAAAGGGTTTGTCGAATCCTGTGGTTGGAATCGTTTAGCTGATGTGGCGCGTTACTTAAAAGCGATTGAAATCCGTGTCGAGAAGTTGCCCGTTGATCCGACCCGTGACCGTTTGCATATGCAGAGCATCAACAAGGTACAGGAAGCATTGAACGCACAACTGGCGAAAGTGCCACGTTCTATGCCGACACCGCCCGCGTTAATCGAGGCACGCTGGATGATTGAAGAGTACCGTGTCTCTTGTTTTGCACAGGTGTTAGGCACGGCATATCCGATATCTGAAAAGCGCATTTTGAATCATATTCAACAGGTTTAATAGACTGATTTAAAGGTCGAGCTGAGCGCCTTTGTCCGATTGATGTAACAATAACGCGATCAAGAAATGACTAAACAAACCGAGAAAACTAACCATTTTCTCGGTTTTTTATTTTCCCTATGCTTACGCTTCTCACGCGATATACCTCCAGTGGTGCGCCATGAAACGGGCCTTCTTTAACGTTATATCTACTCATGTTATTCATGTCCTAGTTATTTACTAGTACCAAAGTTATTTACTCACACCAAAGTTATCTACTTATTCTAGAGTTATCATTCTTCAATGGCTGAAAGTGATCACCTCAGATAAAACCAAGTGATCAACTATGAGAGATACTGCTCGGCACATAAAATGAGCGCTTTTTCTGGGTGGCAGCGATGCTTTTATGCCGAATATCTTTCTTTTGGGATCAAGTCGTTATCTCACATGTTTTAACACCTTTCTATTGCCTACTCCTTTATGAATACTCAGGTTTTTTTGGCGGGTTTTCTGTTGTTTTCTTGCAGTGATTTATCCATTTCAGTCGCTTATTAATCATAAAATAAATTCAATAATCTAATTTGTAATAGCAAAAAACGTTTAAAAACTGAGATCTGACTAATACTCACATCAAATTGATGATCTGGATCAAGCATCATCCGCTTTACCAATTTGGAGGTATACATTTTGTTAACAACTAAAAGGTATGATCGCTTCGTGATCCAAAGATGCAATAGATATACATAAAACCTGCCGCTGGCGATTTTTTGCAGCGCATTCAAAGTGGCAGGAACACACCTCTTGGAGGATGCATGAGTGCTAGCACCGCAGAAGAAAAATCCTTAGAACTGAAAATCTTTATCTTTTTAACCGTGTTTCTCGCACCGTTATTGTCCGTACTACTGGTCAGTGGTCTGGGCTTTGCTATTTGGTTCAGCCAAATTTTGACGGGTCCACCGGGCGCTGGTTAAACGTAACATCATAAAATAGTTAAAAATAAGAGTGGAATGTCGGATGAGCAAAGAACTCCATATCACCAGTTTAGTGGTGCAGGTCTTACCGCAGAAAATGGCAGATGTTAGACAACAGATAATGACCATTGAAAATGCCGAACTTTCCGTCAACA
The DNA here is from genome assembly GCF_025653725.1 of Shewanella sp. SM74. Taxonomy (NCBI): domain Bacteria; kingdom Pseudomonadati; phylum Pseudomonadota; class Gammaproteobacteria; order Alteromonadales; family Shewanellaceae; genus Shewanella; species Shewanella sp. SM74. Next base: position 252,153 of record NZ_JAKKRZ010000001.1, read on the forward strand.
ACGAAGTGAAATTGGTCGTCTTGATCGAAGGCGAGACGCAACGCGCCTTGATGGACAGTATCGAAGCGATCAATGCCATTCCGGGCGTGTTATCAGCCACTATGGTTTACCACCAGAGTGAAGTGCTCGAAGAGGGTGAAGAATGAATATGAACAGACGTGACTTTATCAAGGCCAATGCGGTGATTGCCGCTGCAGGCGCCGCTGGTTTAGCCTTGCCCGCAGGCGCAAGCAACTTAATTACCAGCTCAGAACAAACTAAATTAGAGTGGAATAAAGCCCCATGCCGTTTTTGCGGCACGGGCTGCTCTGTGATTGTCGCAACTCGCGACGGCAAAGTGGTTGCCACCCATGGCGATGCCAACAGTGAAGTGAACCGTGGGCTCAACTGTATCAAGGGCTATTTCCTGTCGAAAATCATGTATGGCAGCGATCGCTTAACCACGCCTATGCTGCGGATGACAGATGGCAAATACGACAAGCACGGTGAGTTTTCGCCCATCAGTTGGGACAGTGCCTTCGACATCATGGCGCAAAAATGGAAAGAGACCATCAAAGCCAAAGGGCCAACTGCTGTGGGCATGTTTGGCTCGGGCCAATGGACTGTGTGGGAAGGTTATGCTGCCGTTAAGTTGATGAAAGCGGGGTTTGGATCGAATAATATCGATCCGAATGCGCGTCACTGCATGGCGTCAGCCGTGGTCGGGTTTATGCGCACCTTCGGTATCGACGAACCTATGGGTTGCTATGACGATATGGAAGCCGCCGATGCCTTCGTCCTTTGGGGCTCGAATATGGCGGAGATGCACCCGATCCTCTGGAGTCGAGTGACTGACAGACGTCTCAGTGCCAGCCATGTAAAAGTGGCCGTGTTGTCGACGTTTGAACACAGATCCTTCGATTTGGCCGACTTGCCGATCGTGTTCACCCCACAAACCGATTTAGCCATTTTGAACTACATAGCTAACTACATCATTCAGAATGATAAAGTGAACTGGGACTTCGTGAAGAAACACGTTAACTTCCGTCAGGGCACAACAGATATTGGTTATGGTTTACGCCCGACACATCCCCTTGAGAAAAAAGCGAAAAATGTTAAAACGGCGGGGGATTCAACCCCAATTGATTTTGAGACATTTAAAGCCTTCGTGGCGGATTATAGCGTCGAAAAAGTCAGTAAGTTGTCGGGCGTACCCGAGGATAAACTGATTGCGCTGGCCAAGCTGTATGCCGATCCCGACATCAAAGTGACCTCATTTTGGACCATGGGTTTTAACCAACATACCCGAGGTGTGTGGTGTAACAACCTGATTTATAACATTCATCTCTTGATGGGTAAAATTTCAACGCCAGGTAACAGTCCATTCTCTTTGACGGGTCAACCATCAGCCTGCGGCACTGCTCGTGAAGTAGGGACGTTTTCCCACCGTTTACCCGCCGATATGGTCGTGACCAATCCTGAACACAGAAAGCATGCCGAAGACATTTGGAAGATCCCAAGCGGCATTATTCCACCTAAACCCGGTTATCACGCTGTCGAGCAAAACCGTCGTCTAAAAGATGGCGACTTAAATTGTTACTGGGTGCAAGTGAACAACAATATGCAGGCGGGCCCAAACATCAATGAAGAAGGTTTACCGGGTTACCGTAACCCTGCCAACTTTATCGTGGTGTCCGATGCCTATCCGACGGTGACGACTCAAGCTGCCGATTTGATTTTGCCCACCGCTATGTGGGTGGAAAAAGAGGGCGCCTACGGTAACGCCGAGCGCCGTACTCAGTTTTGGCATCAAATGGTGCAGGCACCGGGTGAGTCCCATTCGGATCTGTGGCAATTGATGGAGTTTGCGAAGCGTTTCACCACAGACGAAGTCTGGCCTAAGGATGTATTAGCGGCGAACCCTGAGTTTAAAGGCAAAACCCTATTCGAAGTCCTGTATCAGAACGGTAATGTTGATAAGTTCCCGCTGGCGGATGCCGATCCTAAATATTTGAACGATGAGGCTAAACACTTTGGCTTCTATGTCCAAAAAGGCTTATTCGAGGAATATGCGACCTTTGGCCGCGGCCATGGCCACGATCTCGCCCCATTTGATGTTTACCATGAGGCTCATGGTCTGCGTTGGCCTGTGGTCGATGGTAAAGAAACCAAGTGGCGCTTTCGTGAAGGCACAGATCCTTATGTTAAAGCAGGTAAGGGCTTTGAGTTTTACGGTCATCCCGATGGTCGTGCGGTGATTTTCGCTTTGCCCTATGAACCTGCCGCAGAAGCGCCCGATGAAGAATATGATATCTGGTTGTCGACGGGGCGAGTGCTGGAACACTGGCATTCGGGTTCTATGACCCAACGTGTGCCTGAGTTATATCGTGCCTTCCCCGATGCCGTATGTTTTATGCACCCTGAAGATGCGAAAAAACGCGGTCTGCGCCGTGGCGATGAAATTCGCGTTGTGTCCCGTCGCGGTGAAATTAAGACCCGAGTTGAAACCCGTGGCCGCAATAAACCGCCCGTGGGTTTAGTGTTCGTGCCTTGGTTTGATGCTAGCCAGCTCATTAATAAAGTCACTTTAGATGCGACAGATCCCTTGTCAAAACAAACTGACTTTAAAAAGTGTGCGGTGAAGATCGTCAAGGTTTAAGGAGAACACGATGAAAACCCTAAAATTAGTCTCAGCGATCGGTTTATTGGTATTTGGCTCATTCATCATGACCAGTGTGTCTGCCGCCAGTATTCCCGAAGATAAAATTGATACCCTGCGCCAAGCGCCTATCAATGTCGAGCCTACGCCACCTGCGATGCAAAGTGTGCGTAATACCGATGTGAAGGAAGTGCGCAGCTATCCCATGCAACCACCGGTGATCCCACACAAGATCGACGGCTATCAGCTTGATCTTAAAGTGAACAAGTGTATGGCTTGCCATGCTCGTAGCCGCATTGGGGATTCGCAAGCGCCTATGGTCAGCGTCACGCATTTTATGGACAGGGACAATAACTTCTTAGCCGAGTTATCGCCGCGCCGCTATTTCTGCACTCAGTGTCATGTGACGCAGTTAGATGCCAAGTTACTGGTCGAAAACGACTTTGTGGATATGGAACATCTGATCAAAGCCAACACTGAGCAGAAAAAACACTAGGAGTTAGCATGTTAGATAAACTGAAAAAAATCTGGCAGGTACTCAATCGTCCGAGTGTGCATTACAGTTTAGGTTTTTTGACCTTAGGTGGTTTTGTGGCTGGGGTGATTTTCTGGGGCGGATTTAACACTGCCCTAGAAGTGACCAACCAAGAAGCTTTCTGTATCGGTTGCCATGAGATGGAAAATAACGTCTATCAAGAGTTACAGACGACGATTCATTTTACTAACCGCAGTGGCGTGCGTGCGACGTGTCCTGATTGCCACGTACCGCATAACTGGACCGATAAAATTGCCCGTAAGATGCAGGCATCTAAGGAAGTGTGGGGTAAGGTTTTTGGGACAATTAATACCCGTGAGAAGTTTGAAGATAAGCGTCGTGAACTGGCAGAACATGAGTGGGCAAGGTTAAAGGCCAATGATTCGCTCGAGTGTCGTAACTGCCATAACTTCACTTACATGGACTTTACTCGCCAATCACCCAGAGCGGCGCAGATGCACTCAACGTCACTGGCAAGCGGCGAAAAGACCTGTATCGACTGCCACAAGGGGATTGCTCATCATCTCCCTGATATGGCCGGTGTGAAGGGGTTTTAATCTAGGGCGCAGTGTTTATCCGTGTGACTTAGCCTTGCTAAGTTGGACAACTCCAGCAAAAGGTCAAGCGTACTCCACGCTTGGCCTTTTTATTTGCACGCCACTTATTTCTTGGATGGATGCTTCAACTGGGTGTTATTCAGTCCGATTAGCGCGCTACAATCGGGCTGGGATAGTCTTGCTTGTATGAGAGGTGAAGAGATCATGATGGAAGAGCAACCGCAACTTGAAAAACTGTTAGAAGATATTTTATGTACCAGCCCTAGTCTGTTTGAAATAGTGCAGGGGGTGCGACAGGAGGTCAAAACTGCCGCTACCACATCGTCGCGGGCCATTACTGAAGCCGTTAAATACGGCGGTATACTCTTTAGCACCAAAGCCAGTTTTGGTGGTGTGTTTGCCTATAAACAGCATGTTTCATTGGAGTTTAGCTTAGGCGCGAATCTTAGCGATCCTCATCAGGTACTCGAAGGCAGTGGCAAATTTCGTCGCCATATTAAGTTGGTGTCAATCGATGATATTGCTGCCAAGCGAGTCGCGGAATATATTGCGCAGGCGTTGAGTCTGGCGGATTAATGGTTGTTTGCCGCGTGATGTGACTAAAACGGACGAACAAAAAAGGAGCTGAATATTCAGCTCCTTTCGTTTTGCTAAGGCTTAATAGAGATGTCTTAGCTATGCAGTCCCAAGTTAAGGGAGATTAGAAGTTCGCAGTGCGCGGTGCACGTGGGAAAGGGATAACATCACGAATGTTGTTCACGCCCGTCACGTAAGATACTAAACGCTCAAACCCTAGACCAAAACCTGCATGTGGCACTGTGCCATAACGGCGCATATCACGGTACCACCAGTAATCTTCTTGGTTCAGATCCATTTCGGCTAGACGCATATCTAGCACGTCTAAACGCTCTTCACGTTGAGAGCCACCGATGATCTCACCAATACCTGGGGCTAACACGTCCATCGCGGCAACGGTTTTACCGTCATCGTTTAAGCGCATGTAGAAGGCCTTGATATCTTTTGGATAGTTCTTCACTACCACAGGGGCTTTGAAGTGTTCTTCGGCTAAGTAACGCTCATGCTCAGAAGATAAATCGATACCCCAAGACACAGGGAACTCGAAGGTTCTGCCACAGTTTTGCAGAATTTCAACCGCATCCGTGTAATCTACTTGAGCAAAATCGCTTGAAACGAAAGATTGCAGACGGTCGATCACAGTCTTATCAACGTGTTGGGCGAAGAAGGTTAAATCGTCCATACGCTCAGTCAATACGGCATTGAACGCGTATTTCAACATAGCTTCGGCAAGGCCAGCTATGTCGTTTAAGTTAGCGAAGGCGACTTCAGGCTCAACCATCCAGAATTCCGCTAAGTGGCGGCTAGTGTTTGAGTTTTCAGCACGGAAAGTCGGGCCAAAGGTATACACTTTTGAAAGTGCACAGGCGTAGGTTTCAGCATTCAACTGGCCTGATACGGTCAGGAAAGCTTCTTTACCGAAGAAATCTTTATCGTAATCGACTTTACCCGCTTCAGTACGCGGCAGGTTTTCCATATCTAAGGTCGATACGCGGAACATTTCACCGGCGCCTTCGCAATCTGATGCTGTGATAAGTGGGGTCGATACCCAAATAAAGCCTTCTTCGTGGTAGAAGCGATGAATCGCTTGGGATAGACAGTTACGCACGCGGGCAACGGCACCAATAATGTTAGTACGTGGGCGTAAGTGCGCTAATTCGCGTAAATGTTCAATTGAATGACGCTTAGCGGCCATTGGGTAAGTGTCTGGATCATCAACCCAGCCAGCGACTTCAAGTTCAGTCACTTGCAGCTCAAATGCTTGGCCTGCACCAGGAGATTCCACCACGTCGCCTGTCATCACAACAGAACAACCCGCAGTCAGCTTTAACACTTCGTTGTCGTAATTATCTAAGCTATTGGGCACGACACCTTGGATAGGATTAAAGCAAGAGCCGTCGTAAACAGCTAAAAAAGAGATGCCGGCTTTAGAGTCACGACGGGTTCTGACCCAGCCACGCACTGTGACTTTAGAACCGACGGCGTGCTCACCTTTAAATACAGATGCGACAGATGCAATGCTCATTGTTGCTTAATTCTCCAACGAAACGTTTTATATGAAAATTTTGGAGGTTTATATTACCTTGCTGGTGGCTTTTCTCAAGCTGAAAAAGGTATCCTGAGGTTAATAATATCGATATTGAGCGATATAGTGAGTTAAACGGCGGGAGGCGGTATGAGCAAGACTAGAATATTTCAAATTATCCTTGCGACCTTATCCATTTTAGGCTGGGCAATAGCCGTCTATGCGCTATTAGTGTTTAGTGATGCAAGGCCAGACCGTGAAGTTGGGGCCTATTTGACCCGTGGCGCGACATTTAGAGTCCATTGGGATCCACATGAAACCCAATTATTGCAGTATTTGATTTGGGTTTGTGGCGGTATTAGTTTGGTCAGTTTAGCGTTTAACTATTATGTCGCCCATCACAGTCGTATGGGTTATTGGTTTAATATTCCCATGTTGCTGCTAACGTCGATTGTCGCCGGTTTGTATATCCATTTGGTGGTTTAAGCTAGCCATTGTTTGGCTAATTTAACAGTTTGGCTTTTTAACGGTTTAGCAATGGCAAGTGAAGTCAGAGGATATCGGCAGGAATACTTAATTGGCGGCACAGATGGTCGATAATCGCGGCAGTCGCACCCCAGATAAACCGTTGTTGATAGGGAATAAAATGCACGCTGTAATAGCGCCCTTGGCGTAAAAAGCGTTTTTGGTGGCGATTATTCGGTTCAATAAAAAAGCTTAATGGCACGGTAAAGCAATCGGCTACCTCACCGGGATCGAGTTTTAAATCAAATGCCTGCTTGATAATGCCTATCACAGGAGTGATTTCAAACCCTGTGAAGGTATTGTGGGCTGGAAACGTGCCCACCACGTCGACGTTATGCCTTGAGAGTCCAATTTCCTCTTCTGCTTCCCTTAACGCGGCCGCAATCGCATCAATATCATAGGGCTCAATTTTACCGCCAGGGAAACTGATCTGCCCCGGATGGGCGCGCAGATGCATCGGTCTTTGGGTTAAAATCAGATTCAGCTCACCGTTAATCTCCAGCAGTGGGATCAACACCGCGGCTTTGCGCAGTCCAAGGTGAGGAAATGCCGCTGGATCTTGCCGCGCTAAAGGGTGCAGATTAAATCTGAGTCTAAATTCCGCTTGATCCATCGACGTTCTCGTGACTGTTTAGTATTAAAGCTTACGGCTTTTGTGACGCAGCGCCAAGCAAAGGTAAAATACGGCTGATCTTATCAAAGGTTTCTTGGTACTCAGCATTCACTTCTGAATCCGCCACTATGCCGCCGCCAGCCCAGCAATAGAGTTTGCCCTGTTCTGCCACAATAGTGCGAATGGTGATACTGGTATCCATTTGACCGTCTTGGCTGATATAACCCATAGATCCACAATAAAGGCTGCGCCGTGAAGGTTCGAGCTCTTCAATAATTTCCATGGCGCGAATTTTCGGTGCGCCGGTAATTGAGCCGCCGGGAAACGCTGCATGCAGCAAATCACTCGCCGTGAATCGGCTATCAAGCTTGGCAGTCACCGTACTGACTAAGTGATGCACCGCAGGAAAACTTTCAATCTCAAATAGATGCGGTACACGTACTGAGCCTGCTGCCGCCACTTTGCCGATATCATTACGCAGTAAATCGACAATCATGACATTTTCGGCGCGATCCTTTGGTGAGTTTGCCAGTGTATTGGCGGCTTTCACATCCAATGCGGGATCGGTATGACGCGGCAGTGTGCCTTTGATGGGTTTGGTTTGAATATCGTCACCGCGAAGCTGAATAAAGCGCTCGGGTGAAATCGACAAAATCGTGTTTTGCGGCAGACGCATAAAGGCCGAGAAGGGCGCTTTATTGGCATTGCTCAGTTGGCTATAGGCCGACCACTCATCGCCTTGATAATGGGCTTCGAATCTTTGGGTTAAATTTATTTGATAGCAATCACCGCTGTGCAAATAGGCTTGAACTGCTGCAAATTTGGCCGTGTATTGAGCTTTGTCTATTTGTGCTGCCCATGGGCTAGTGAGCATGAATGCGGCGGAATTTGGCTTTTTAGTGATTTTATCTTGAATTTTATTCAACTCAATGTCGAGTGCCGCTTCACCTAAATAGTGCAATAAATGCCAACACTGGGCTTGGTAATCAAAAACTAACGCCCAGTCGTAAAAGCCGATGTTCATCTCTGGCAGTTGTATATCTTGCTTGGCCGTTATCGGCAGGGATTCAATTCTGCGGCCTAAATCGTAGCTAAAACTGCCCATTGCGCCACCACTAAAGGGCAAATCACAATCAAAAGATTTTGAATACCAATGGGTTAATAAAGTGTTGAGTAACTCGAAGGGATCACGGTTTGGGTCTATTGCCTCGGGTAAGCTCAAGCTCGTATCGATGAGCTTTATATCGCTACGCTCGCCCTGAGTCACTAACGTTGCGATAGGATTGGCGCAAATGATGTCGAATCTGGCGTCTTGATGCGGCGCGTTCGCCGAATCTAACAGAATTGCCCAAGTGTCATTTGCAAAGTGTTCGAACAGTGCTGCGGTACTTAATGTCCAGTCAAGTTGGCGTGATGCAAGCTGTTTTGACGCCCTAATTGCCATCGATTAACCCTATTCAAAATGTGATGTAGCCCAAAAAGATGTGAAAGAGTATCATATTGGCCCAGAAAGAATTAAACAAAAACAAGTTAGGCCGCAAAGGCTGCTGGAGCGCTCCTACTATGTCATCTCACCATAAAATGTCTGAAACTTCTGTGATTAAACAAGCCGACTTTATTGAAAGTGTGGCGGATGCTTTGCAATACATTTCTTATTACCACCCGAAGGATTTTGTTGATGCCATGAGCCAAGCTTATGAGCGTGAACAAAGTGCGGCGGCGAAGGATGCGATTGCCCAGATCTTAATTAACTCGCGTATGTCGGCCGAAGGTAAGCGTCCTCTGTGTCAAGACACTGGGATTGTGACCACTTTCGTGAAAGTGGGCATGGGTGTCCAATGGGACAAAACCGATATGACGATTCAGGAAATGGTCGACGAAGGTGTTCGTCGTGCCTATACCAATCCTGATAACCCACTGCGCGCATCAATAGTGTCAGATCCTGCGGGCAGCCGTAAAAATACCAAAGATAACACGCCATCTGTGGTGCATATCGACATGGTGCCAGGCAACCATATCGAAGTGGCGATTGCGGCTAAAGGTGGCGGCAGTGAAAACAAAGCTAAGATGGTGATGTTAAATCCATCTGACGATATCGCCGCTTGGGTAGAAAAAACGCTACCGACCATGGGCGCGGGCTGGTGTCCACCGGGTATGCTGGGTATAGGCATTGGCGGCACAGCAGAAAAAGCGGCCGTATTAGCCAAAGAAGCGCTGATGGAAAGCGTGGATATCCATGAGTTGATGGCCCGTGGCGCGCAAACGACCGAAGAAAAGCTGCGGTTAGACATTTTTGAGCGCGCGAATAGCTTAGGCATAGGTGCCCAAGGTCTTGGCGGGTTAACCACAGTGTTAGACGTTAAAATCAAATCGGCGCCCACCCATGCGGCGTCAAAGCCAGTGGTGATGATCCCTAACTGCGCGGCTACACGCCACGTGCATTTCCATTTAGATGGCTCAGGTCCTGCGGAATTGACGCCACCATCATTGTCTGATTGGCCAGAAATCACCCGTGAAGTGGGTGATGATGTGCGCCGCGTTAACTTAGATACTGTGACTCAAGCGGATATCGAGCAGTGGCAGAGCGGTGAAACCATTCTGCTGAGCGGTAAAATGCTCACAGGTCGTGATGCTGCCCATAAGCGCATTCAAAGCCTGATTGAAAGCGGTGAAGGTCTGCCAGAAGGCGTGGATTTTACCGGTAAGTTTATTTACTACGTTGGCCCCGTTGATCCAGTCGGTACTGAAGTTGTCGGTCCTGCGGGCCCAACCACAGCAACTCGTATGGATAAATTTACTGACTTAATGTTAGAGAAAACGGGCTTGATGGGCATGATAGGTAAAGCTGAGCGCGGCCCAGCGACGGTTGAATCGATCAAAAAACACAAAGCGGTATATCTAATGGCCGTTGGCGGCGCTGCGTATTTAGTGTCTAAAGCGATTAAACATTCTCGCGTCGTGGCCTTTGCTGATTTGGGCATGGAAGCGATTTACGAGTTTGATGTGCAAGATATGCCAGTGACTGTGGCTGTGGATTCGCATGGTGTGAACGCCCATGAAACTGGCCCAGCAATTTGGAAAGTGAATATTGCCAACGCGAAAGCGTAAAGGTGAGGATGCAGCGGATTGAACTTGATGGCTTTTTAAGCAAAATAGCTTAAGTTTGAGTTCTGATATCTGTTCTTGAGGTAAAACGTTGCGCCACTGACATTTTGTCACAAAAAAATACGCTCAGGTTCGCCATTTGGCTTGCCTGAGCGTTTTTGTTTCGATAGTGTGGCAAGCTTATCTTCGAAAGATACGATCTCAGATCGTTTTTAACATTCGTGCGGTTGCAACTCAGTAGAACTATTGCAATTTCAATAGAACCCTTGCAATGATTGACGCAACTATCGAACCAGTTTAACCAAAGACGGACATAACAATGAAAATAGCTCCTCTCCTATTGGCGCTCGGCGCTGCGGGACTGGCGTTATCAGCCCAAGCGGCCGATCCAACGCCTTTTACTGTGCAACAACTCATTAAACTCAATAAGATGCACTCTGCGACTGTGTCCCATGATGGCACTAAATTAGTTTATGGTCTTAAAACGGTAAACGATAAGGGAGAGGCCAGCTCGGATCTGTATCTATTAGATTTGATAGACACGAAGGCGAAACCACTGCAATTGACCTCTGCCACGGGCACTGAGCACGATGTGAGCTTCGCCAATGACGACAAGTCGATTTATTTCCTTGCCAGTCGCAGTGGTTCAAGCCAGTTATTTCAACTGCCATTAACGGGCGGTGAAGCGGTACAAGTTTCTGATTTACCTTTGGATATTGATGGCTACAAATTATCAAACGACGGTAAACAAGTTGTACTCAGCATGCGTGTATTCCCCGAGTGTAAGGACTTAGCCTGCTCAAAGGATAAATTTACCGCCGAAGCTGAGCGTAAATCGACTGGCCGTGAATACAAGCAGTTAATGGTTCGCCATTGGGATACGTGGGAAGACCACGCCCGTAACCACTTATTTGTTGGCGCTGTAAACGGTGAAAAACTGACTAAAGTAGTGGATGTGACTCAAGGTTTAGATACTGAAACGCCGCCAAAACCTTTCTCGGGTATGGAAGAAGTAACTTTCACCCCAGACGGTAAGTTTGTGGTTTATAGCGCGAAAGCCCCTAGCAAAGATCAAGCTTGGACCACTAACTATGATTTGTGGCAAGTGCCAGTGACAGGCGGCACCGCAACCAACTTAACCAAAGACAATCTTGCATGGGATGCGCAGCCAACATTTTCGAGCGATGGTCGTTACATGGCCTATTTAGCAATGAAAAAACCGGGTTTTGAAGCAGATCGTTACGGCATTATGCTGCGCGATACTAGCACAGGCCAAACCAAAGAAGTTGCGCCATTATGGGATCGCAGCCCAAGCTCACTGATGTTTGCTCCTGACAATCGTACCTTGTATGTGACGGCACAAGACCTAGGTCAAGTCTCTATTTTCCAAGTGAATACCCAATTTGGCGATGTGCGTTCTGTCTACAGTGATGGCACGAACAGTTTAATTGCGGTCACTAACGAACAACTGATTTTCGATAGCAAAACCTTAGTTGAACCGGGCGATCTCTATAGCATTACGACTGAAGGTGAAGGGCTTAAACGTCTGACCGAAGTGAATAAAGACAAATTGGCCGAGATCAAGTTTGGTAAGTTTGAACAGTTCAGCTTTAAAGGTTGGAATAATGAAGACGTTTACGGTTACTGGATCAAACCGGCGAACTACCAAGAAGGGAAAAAATACCCAATTGCCTATCTCGTTCACGGTGGGCCGCAAGGTTCATTTGGTAATGCCTTCAGTGGTCGTTGGAATGCCCAATTATGGGCGGGTGCGGGTTATGGCGTCGTTATGGTAGATTTCCACGGCTCTACCGGTTACGGCCAAGCCTTTACGGATTCAATCAGCCAAGATTGGGGTGGTAAGCCATTAGAAGATCTGCAAAAAGGTCTAGCGGCGGTGAGCCAGCAACAAAAATGGCTCGATCCGCAAAACACCTGTGCGCTCGGCGGTTCTTACGGCGGCTACATGATGAACTGGATCCAAGGTAACTGGAACGACGGTTTCAAGTGCTTAGTTAACCACGCGGGTCTGTTCGATATGCGTTCTATGTATTACGTGACTGAAGAAGTGTGGTTCGCAGAGCATGAGTTTGGCGGCACTTATTCAGATAACAAAGCCTTATATGAGAAGTTTAACCCAGTGAATTATGTTGAAAACTGGAAAACACCCATGCTGGTTATCCACGGTGAGAAGGACTTCCGCGTCCCATATGGTCAAGGTTTAGCGGCATTCAGTTTTATGCAGCGCAAAGGGATCCCATCTGAGTTATTGATTTTCCCTGATGAAAACCATTGGATCTTAAAACCTGAAAACTTAGAGCAATGGTATGCTAATGTCTTCGGTTGGATGGACCGCTGGACTAAGCAATAACGACCCGTGCGTTTATGGGCTTTGCACCGACGAAAGCCCATAGAAGCAAGGCTCGTCCGATAGGGTTATCATCGGCGAGTTGGCTATTAGAGTGTTTTAAGCGGAGCGCTTTAAATAAGCTAAGCGTTTTCAATTAAGTGCACTTTGTTCAGCGTTTTAACAAAGCCAGAACTCTGTTCTGGCTTTTTATTATGTCATGAAATGTTTTTAATCAAGGAGTTAAGATGAACATTCGAGCCGCAACCTTAACTGACATCCCTGAAATAAGCGTATTACTCACTCAATTAACCCAAGAATTTATCGCCCCAACTTGCACTGCAGAGGGCGCTGCAATCTTAGTTAATGCCATGTCGATAGAAGCGATTGGTAGCTACTTTGCTATGGGTTATCAGTACCATGTTGCCATAACGGACTCGGGCCAACTCGCAGGTGTAGTGGGGATGAAGACGAATAGTCACTTATACCATCTCTTTGTCGCCTCCCATGCGCAGGGGCAAGGCGTGGCGCGAATGTTGTGGGAACATGCCAAAGCTCAATGTTTAGCCCAAGGCAATTCGGGCATATTTACCGTGAACTCGGCGCTGAATGCGCAGGCTGTGTACTTAGGCTTTGGCTTTGTGCCCCTTGGACCCGAGCGAGAACGCGGCGGGATCCGTGATATTCCCATGCAGCTAGTGCTTTAGGTTGACTGTACTCATTTATCATCCAAACACGAGCACTATTATTCGACTGAATAGTAATTCAACGAAAAAGCTTGAGCGAAAAGAGTTTGAACGAAAGCACTAGAGTGCAAATAACTTGAATAAAAAGAACTTTACCGAATAGAACTAAAAATAGAGGAATTATGGCAAATTTAACCTTTTATCCCATCGGCACCGCTGGTGAAAAATGGGGCGAGTCTGAAAAAGCCGCATGGCTGGCGAGCACCCAAATCAAGCGTTCGTATCAGGACGATGTCGTGACGCCACTCAAGGCGATGGAAGCTGCACTCTTGGCACTTGGGCTTACCGTTGTGCAATATGGCGCCTTATCGATTAATGCCGATCGTTACCCATTATTTGCGGTAAAAAGCCAGCAGTTTGATCCACAAAAGCCAACCGTGCTCGTGACTGGTGGCGTGCACGGTTACGAAACCAGCGGTGTTCATGGTGCCCTGGCATTTTTAGCGGATAAGGCGGCTCATTATGTTGATCGCGTCAATCTTGTGATCGCCGTGTGCGTGAGTCCTTGGGGTTACGAAACCATCAATCGTTGGAACCCTAAGGCTATCGATCCTAATCGTTCATTTTATGCCAACAGTCCAGCGGAAGAATCGGCGGCCTTGATGGCCTTAGTCGCATCCGTAGAGCAAGATTTTGATGTGCATGTGGACTTACATGAAACCACGGATTCCGATGAATTAGAATTTCGTCCAGCACTTTGCGCCCGTGATGGAAAAGAGTACGTCAAAGGAACTATCCCAGATGGTTTTTATGCTGTGGGTGATACCGAAAACTCAATGGATGCCTTTCAGAAAGCCATTATTGATGGTGTGAGTAAAGTGACGCACATTGCTCCTGCCGATGAGAAAGGCGAGATCATTGGCTCGACTGTGGTGCAGCACGGGGTGATTAACTATCCGCTTAAGTCATTAGGGCTTTGCAGCAGTGTCACTGGCTGTATCTATAACACAACGACAGAAGTGTACCCAGATAGCCCAACGGCCACGCCTGCCGAATGTAATCTGGCGCAGGTTGCAGCCATCACCAGCGCCATTGATTATGTACTGGCACAGCGTTAGTCACAGTTTGTTGTGATGTTCAGCTTAGTGATCGTAAGTGAGTGATGCCCAGTTGAGTTAGCTGCTAGTGAAGTCATTTTGCGTGCGATCGATTAACGCATCGACTCCTTAATTAGGTCATTCACGGAACATCACGCAATAAAAAACCCTCATTCGAGGGCTTCTTCATTTATGTCGCGCGGCTTTTATTAAGCACGAGCCTAGCATTGGCAGGCGATAACCTAGTTGTTGTCGCGCGGCTTTTATTAAGCTCGTGCCTAGCATCGGTAGGCGATACCTAGTAGTTGTCGCTATAGTTACGGCCATAGTAGCTATCGAGGAATAGTTGTTTCAGCTCGTTAATCAAGGGGTAACGTGGGTTGGCACCGGTACATTGATCATCGAACGCATCTTCGGCTAATTCATCTAACTTGGCAAGGAAGTCGGCTTCGTTGACACCGGCTTCTTGGATAGAAGCAGGAATGCCAATCGTCTTCTTGAGGTGTGTGATTTTCTCAAGCAATTTTTCGACTTTTTCTTCATCCGTCTTTCCGCCTAGTTTCAAGTGATCTGCGATGGCAGCATAACGGCACAGGGCTTTTGGCCTGTCGTATTGGCTAAAGGCCGCTTGCTTAGTGGGCAGATCCGTTGCGTTAAAGCGTATTACGTTGTTGATCAGCAGCGCATTGGCTAGGCCATGGGCGAGATGGAACTCGGCGCCCAGTTTGTGTGCCATTGAGTGGCAAATCCCAAGGAAAGCGTTAGCAAAGGCGATACCCGCAATAGTGGCGCCATTGTGGACCTTTTCACGGGCGACAGGTGATTGTGAACCCAAGTTGTAGGCATCGGGTAAATATTTGCACAGTAAGTCGAGGGCTTGTAGCGCTTGGCCATCGCTGTACTCATTCGCCATCACGCTGACATAGGCTTCTAATGCATGGGTCACCGCATCTATGCCACCAAAGGCGGTGAGGGATTTAGGCATGTCCATCACAAGATTTGGATCAACAATCGCCATATTGGGCGTGAGTTGATAGTCGGCAATCGGGTATTTTTTACCGGTAATTTCGTCTGTCACTACCGCAAAAGGCGTGACTTCTGAACCTGTACCTGAGGTAGTTGGAATTGCCACCATCATGGCTTTGGTGCCCATTTTGGGGAATTTGTAGATACGTTTACGAATGTCCATAAAGCGCAGTGCGAGATCGGCAAAATCCACATCTGGATGCTCGTACATTACCCAAATAATCTTAGCCGCATCCATTGGTGAGCCGCCGCCGAGCGCAATTATCACATCGGGTTTAAAGCTTTGAGCGACCTTAGCGCCTTGACGGACTATGGCTAGAGTGGGATCGGCTTCAACATCGTAAAAGATTTCGGTTTCAAGGCCTTGTGCCTTTAAAATCCGCATGGTTTCGTCGCAATAACCGTGGTTGAACAAAAATCTGTCTGTGATGATCAGCGCGCGTTTTTTATCGTTCAGTTCTTCGAGCGCGATGGGTAAACTGCCGCGGCGGAAATAGATAGATGCAGGAAGTTTATGCCACAACATGTTTTCGGCCCTCTTAGCGACGGTTTTTTTATTGATCAGATGACTCGGGCCAACGTTTTCTGAAATCGAGTTGCCGCCCCAAGAACCACAGCCTAAAGTGAGTGACGGTGCCAGTTTGAAGTTGTACAGATCGCCAATGCCGCCCTGTGAAGCTGGGGTGTTGATCAAAATACGCGCCGTTTTCATTCTAAAACCAAAGGCATGCACACGTTCTGTTTGGGTATCTTGGTCGGTATAAAGCCCTGATGTGTGGCCAATGCCGCCAAGCGCGACTAAGGCTTCGGCTTTATCCATGGCATCGTTAAAGTCGCTGGCGCGGTACATACCAAGCAGTGGTGATAATTTTTCATGGGCGAAGGCCTCACTGTCGCAAATGTCGGTGACTTCACCGATCAACACTTTGGTCCAGTGCGGCACTTCAAAGCCCGCCATTTGCGCGATACTGGCGGCGCTTTGGCCAACGATATCGGCATTTAAGCCACCATTTTTTAAAATGACCTGCTGCATCGCCGCGGTTTCATCCTTCGATAGCATATAGCCGCCGTGAGTCGCGAAACGCTCTTTGACTTGCTCGTAAATACTATCAACCACAATTACCGCTTGTTCTGACGCACAAACCACACCGTTATCAAAGGTTTTCGACATGAGAATCGAACTGACTGCGCGTTTTATGTCGGCGGTTTCATCGATAACAATAGGCGTGTTACCCGCACCGACGCCAATAGCAGGTTTACCGGAAGAGTAGGCGGCTTTTACCATGCCTGGGCCACCGGTTGCGAGAATTAAATTGATCCTTGGGTGTGTCATCAATTGATTTGACAGTGCGACGCTGGGTTCATCAATCCAGCCAATAATGTCTTTGGGCGCGCCAGCAGCAATGGCTGCATCAAGCACTAATTTTGCTGCCGTTGTGGTAGATGTTTTGGCTCTAGGATGGGGCGAGAAGATGATCGCGTTACGGGTTTTAAGGCTGATTAAAGCCTTAAATATCGCTGTCGATGTGGGGTTAGTGGTGGGCACTATGCCACAGATGATGCCGACGGGTTCAGCAATGGTGATAGTACCGAAGGTGACATCTTCAGATAAAATTCCACAGGTTTTTTCATCTTTGTATTTATTGTAAATGTACTCAGAGGCAAAGTGGTTTTTGATCACTTTGTCTTCAACGACACCCATGCGGGTTTCTGCGGCTGCCATTTTCGCCAGCGAGATACGCGCATCGGCAGCGGCAAGGGCGGCTGCGCGGAAAATGTTATCGACTTGCGCTTGGCTGAACGTCGCATACTCGGCTTGTGCTTTTGCCACACGCTCGACCATGAGATCCAGTTCTTGTGCATTGGTCACTGTCATGATTAATACTCCTAAAAAGATTTAGTGAATCAAGTCATTCACTAAATCCTCTTTATGGTAGAAAATTACACCTAAAACCGCGTTGAAAGTGTGATATTACCGACAATATCGGGCTTTTATGTAATAAAACTACACTTAGGGTAACTTGTTTGTTTAAAATTGCGCTGAAAATGCATCGGCTTCGATAACTAAATATTATTCGAAGTTGTGATTTAACCTCAAAAATCTCATTTTTCAGTCAATAGCGCTTGAGATACTATACTTGCCCTCAAGCATATTTTGATGAAGACGGCGTGACACGCACATAAGGATAGTCCCTTGGAGTTAACTCTTTACGTTAAATTTTTTCTTGGCCTCGTTGCTATCATCAATCCGGTTGGTTTGTTGCCTGTGTTTGTGAGCTTAACCAGCCATCAAACGGAGGCTGAGCGGAATCACACGGGTAAAGTGGCCAACTTTGCGGTTGTGGTGATCCTCTTAGTCACAATTGTGGCGGGGCAGCACATTCTGAATATGTTCAGCATTTCGTTATCAGCCTTTAGGATCGCGGGTGGCAGCTTGATTGCCATTATTGCGATGTCGATGTTGCAAGGTAAATTAGGCGAAGTGAAACGCAACCAAGAAGAAGACCGAGAATCCTCGGCAATGGAATCGGTGGCGGTGGTGCCTTTGGCCTTGCCACTGATGGCGGGACCTGGTGCTATCAGTTCAGTAATTGTCTTTGCCGCCGAGCATAATTCATTGTCGAACATTATTGCCATGTTCATCACTGTGATTGTGTTTGGTTTAGTCAGTTTTGGCCTGTTTAGAATGGCATCCATCATTTATAAAATTTTGGGTAAGACGGGGATTAACGTGATTACCCGTCTTATGGGGCTATTAATGCTATCCATAGGTATTGAAGTGATTGCGGCAGGTGTTAAGGGATTATTTCCGCAACTCTTTAGCTAAGAATTACTCCGCAGGATTCATCGTACTTTTATCAATAAACGCACAGGTATTATTCCTGTGCGTTTTTATTTGTACGCTAATTTTTTTGAATTTTATCGGTTTACCCTGAGTGCACTTGATAAGTCAGCGCTTTTTTTCACCTTTAAAGAAAGGCATGAAGTCGCCGTTTATCAGTATATTAGCGACTACTTTTCTACAAACCTTAGTCGTCCTATGCATAATCTTATGCTATACCTAGTGTTCGCTAATTTAGTTAAAAATTCGTTTAAAAGGAAATTTCTATGAAATGGCAATGGATTGGTAATCTCAGTCTAAAACAAAAATTATTAATGGTCGTTTTGCCTCCCTTATTAGCTTGTTTCCTCTGCGGCTCCCTTTACCTCATTGAAAAGTATGAATATAAGCAGGATTTAACCTTAGTGGTACAATTGAGTGAGTTGGCTGTGACAAACAGTAATTTAGTGCACGAATTACAAAAAGAGCGCGGAATGAGCGCTGGATTTCTTGGCTCTGCGGGAAAAGCCTTTGCCGCGAAAATCCCTAGTCAAAGACAGCTTACGGATACACAGCTGAATCTCTACCAGCAATTTATCACCCAAAATCAGCTACCAGCGATATTTGCTCCTAAGCTTAAGGAACTTAATTCACAGTTAGGTCGATTAAATTCAATTCGCTCACAGGTGGACAGTTTAAGTATCAGCGTTGCCGACGAAGTCGCCTATTACACAGAATTAAATAAGATATTACTGGCGATAGTCGATGAAACCGCAAAAACGGGTGCCAACCAAGAAATCGCTATCAAAGCCGCAGCCTTTAGTGCCTTTTTGCAATTGAAGGAGAGGGCGGGGATTGAAAGGGCGGTACTCAGCTCAACCTTTGGTCAAGCCGGATTTAAGCCTAAGGTTTATGCAAAATTTATCACTTTAGTCTCGGAGCAAAATACCTACCAAGAAAGGTTTTTAGCCTTAGCCTCAATGGATTTATCCGCTGCATTTAACCGTTTACAGAGTTCAGCTGCAATGCATGACGTTGAACTGTTACGTCAAATTGCGTTTGAGCAAGATAATCAAAAAATTCAACAACAAAGCCCAGAAGATTGGTTTAGTAAATCAACCGCGCGGATTGAGTTATTACGTGAGTATGAGCAACAGGTTTCAGCTGATTTACTCAAGATCACCCATGAGAGATTATCCTCAGCAAATGAGAAAATGTTCTTAGTGCTCACGACCTTAATCTCAGTATTAGCGATAGTCTTGATACTGAGTTTATCTGTGATCCGCTACTTGCACGACAGTGTGCATCATTTGTATTCGACTATTACACAAGCCCGTAAAAATTATGATTTGAGTGTGCGTTTGACTCAAACAAGCTCGGATGAGTTTGGTGAACTTGCCATTGCCTTTAACGACATGATGAGTGATTTTGAAAAGGTTATCCTACATGTGCGTGCTAGCGGCGCGAAACTACAGCAAGCGGTAGCCCAAATGGACCTTTGTACCCACGCCATGGAGCAAGATGTGATGGCGGGTCACAGCGAGGCAGAGCAAGTAGCCTCAGCTATGACAGAAATGAGCGCGACAGTGACCGAAATTGCCAGCAATGCCGTACAGGCATCCGAAGCGTCCTCGGCCGCTAATCGTGAGGCAAAGTCAGGTAACGTTGAAGTTGGCCGTACAGGTATATCAATTAAGGCTTTGGCAGATGATATTAGTGGTGCATCTCAAGCGATAAATGAATTGGATAAAGAGATCCACGGTATAGTCGTTGTGCTCGATGTGATCAGCAGTATTGCTGAGCAAACCAATCTACTGGCGCTCAATGCTGCGATTGAAGCGGCACGAGCAGGGGAAATGGGCCGCGGTTTTGCCGTTGTCGCTGATGAAGTCCGCAGTTTAGCGCAGCGCTCGCAAACTTCTACTTCCGATATTAAAAATATGACCGACAGATTAAAAACGGGGGCGAGCATTGCAGTAAAAGCCATGGAAAGGGGCTTGGCACAGGCAAACAACAGCGTTCATGAAGCTGAGAAAGCGGGTATCGAACTGAAACGTATTGTAGAGCAAGTCGACATCATTGATCGAATGAACGAGCAAATTGCCACCGCAACCCACGAGCAATCGGCGGTATCCGAAGACGTAAATCGTAATGCACTGAAGATCAGTGAGATTTACCTTAATACCCAAAGGATCTCCGATGAGCTTAGGGAACTGACCAAAGCCCTAACGTTTGACGCAAATTTAATGTCAAAAGAAGTACACAAATTTACCGTCAATTAACGGCATAAAACGGTGAAAAGATTCAGGAAATGACGCTGGTTTGTTTAGCAATTGTGCAACCGCCTGAAACTGAGTCTTTTTTACTTGACCCCCTTTAGGCTTTTGCGTACAGTACCGCTCCGTTAACGATGAAAGCCTGTCGGCAAGGCTATACGAAATCGTTAGTGATTCTTGAACGTGAAAGATTAACCACGCTAACATAAATCGACATATGGTGAGGTGTCCGAGTGGCCGAAGGAGCACGCCTGGAAAGTGTGTATACGGTAACGTATCGAGGGTTCGACTCCCTCTCTCACCGCCAAATTAAAGCAAAGGGAATAAGTATCTTACTGGTTCCCTTTGTTGCTTTGGGGCAAAAACGGGGCAAAATTGCCGTTTTTTCTCCTTTTGTGTCCTTGGTAAAACCAAGCATTTCTGACACTCGATTAGCTATTTTTTGCGAGTCCTTAGGTTTTTGCCGCATTAGGTATGTTATTCGTCTTCATTCTTTTACGCGCTTGAACTAAGGTATAGCCGCCACTTAATACTATGAGTAGGCTTCCCAGAATAGTCAGCAAATCTGGGGATTCTCCAAATATAAATATTCCTAAAGCTAAGGCAAAGAGTAAACGCGTATAACGAAAGGGGCTTACCACCGATACATCTCCAGTGCGCATGGCGATTGTCAGCGCATTATAGGCCATTACACCAAAGATGATTGCTCCAATTATCTGTATCGCTGCGTTTGCACTAAACTGTATAGCTTCATTTTGGTACATCAGTATTGCTAAGCCAGTAGGAATCAACACAAAAAAACCATACACTCCAAGCTGCATATTAGATAATACGGGAGAGGCTGCGCGTGTTGCTAAATCGCGTCCTGCAAAACCTAAGGTAGCGATAACGGCGAATAAAGATGTGGCCTCAAAACCATCAAGTCCTGGACGAATGATCATCAGCACGCCCATAAAACCAATCAATACTGCAAGCCATCTCTTGTGATCCACTTGTTCACCGAACAACAATGCCGCGCCAAGCATGGCGATTAAAGGTGTGGCTTGCAAAATAGCGGATGCACTTGAGAGTGGTGTTAACGTGATGGCTAAAGCAAAACAGAATCGGCCGACGATTTCACATAGTGCACGTACTAATATGGGGGTAGACAAGACTGCAGGATGAAGCACAGTTTCACCCTTTCGCCAGGTTAACAGTATAAAAATCAACATTCCACCTAGGCCAAATAACGCTAAAATGAGGCCGATAGAGGTGGTTTCTGCTGCGGATTTGATCAGCATGTCTTCAATAGAAAATGCTGCCATCGCAGCAACCATAAACAGACTACCTTTTCTATTATTCAAAATAAATTCCCTAAATGCTTAGACGCTATCTCTAGTCAAAAAGTTTTGTCATGAGAGTTCTGGTTTCATCAACAAAGACACAGAAGTTACGATATAGCTTATTAGAATCCAATAGAAACATCATTTTCTGATCACTATAGCAAGCTTTCTCTGCTTATCTGAATAGGGTTCGTAGCTTAAGTTAACAATGATTCTGGCTTAAAAATAAATAGGGATAATAAGCATTAGCAAGAAACGATAATAGATACAGAAATGGTTTTTTTATCTATATCAGATGGCAAGTTAAGCCTCTTTTTACAATGAGGATTATGGTTGGTGTATCATTTTAATATTATCAAATTGTGCGGCTAGTCTAAGATATTGATGTCAGGGATGTGCTGCTGTTTTTCAGCTTTTATGATGAATAACATTGTTTGAAAGAGGTCTATATTGTTTGAAAGAAGCCTATATTGTGAGGTTAATTTGATGTGTAGTAGTCTTAAGTAAAATAATGGAAACGCTTAAATAATCCATCAGTTGATTTTATACTAAGTGATTTTGTATTGGGGATTTAGTGTTTTTAGGTTTATATAAAATGAATTTGCGTTGAATTGTACAGGACAGTTCACTAAATAACTTTGAGGAAATGATTAATCGCTCAATTAAAAATGCGCGATTAATCATATTAACGAAAAAGTCTTATTGTTTTAAAAATTAACTTTGGATATTAATCGTTACTTTCTCGATGACGATAGGTTCACGGGGCACGTCTTCGTGGCCAGCGACCGTGGTGGTTTTGACTTTCTCAATCTGCTGAATAATGTCCATTCCCGCCGTAACCTTACCAAATACCGCGTAGCCCCAACCGTTATTGGTGGTGGCGGTATGGTCTAAAAAGTCATTATTGGCTGTGTTAATGAAGAATTGCGCGGTGGCCGAGTGAGGTGCATCGGTGCGAGCCATAGCGATTGTGCCTATGGTGTTACTTAGGCCTTTGTTGGCTTCGTTAACGATAGGCTCGTGGGTCGGTTTTTCCTTCATTTTTGCGGTAAACCCGCCGCCTTGGATCATAAAGCCTTTGATCACTCGGTGAAAAATCGTGTGTTCAAAGAAGCCTTCTTCACAATAGCGGACAAAGTTTTTTGAACTGACAGGCGCATGTTCAAAATCGAGTTCTATAGTGATGTCGCCTAGATTGGTGCTAAATGTAATCATGCTAATATCTTCTATCTTAATGAGTTTTTATATCTAATAAGTCACGACTTGTACTGAGTCATTACTTGGTTTTAGGGCCGCTATTCCACGGATTAAAGGGCGCGCTGCGACCCGTTGTCTCGTTACCGTTGTCAGTCTGAATAGATTGCGGCCGTGTTATATTAGCTTTAACCTCTGGTTTTGATTTCGCGCTGCGATGCTTTTTCGCATGGGCGGTTTCAAAGGAGCCTTCTTTCGCGGGGCGCGAGGATCTGGCCTCAGGTGCCCGAGCTTTAAAGGTTTTTGGCGTAGTATTTTTGGGCACAAAATCGAGAATAGACACAGGCACTTCTTTGTTTGGCACAAAGCCTTCAATTTCTTTACGCACTATGAGGTGACCTAGACGGCGCTCGATAGCACATAGATTCCTAAAATCATCTTTAGAAACAAAAGAGATGGCTTCGCCGCAGGCGCCAGCACGACCGGTTCGGCCGATACGGTGAATATAATCATCGGCTTCATCGGGCAAATCATAATTGACCACACGGGTGAGGGCATCGATATCGATACCGCGGGAAGCAACGCCAGTCGCGACTAAAAAGCGTAGTTTGCCAGATTTAAAATCCACTAATAATTGCTCGCGTACCGCTTGGCTGCGACCGCTGTGAATGGCTTCGGCGGCAATGCCACGTTTTTCGAGTTGACTAACCAGTTTGGCGGCGCCTTGTTTCGTCTGGATAAAGATCAGTGCCTGTTCCCACGCTTGTTCAGTGATGAGTTTGCTTAACAGTGCCGACTTTTTATCTTTATCGACAGTGATCAACCATTGGTCGATTTGCGGTGCGTTTGCGCTGTCGCGGGCAATTTCAATTTCGACTGGGTTTTCAACCGCTGTTTTCGCTAAAAAGCGCACTTGCTTAGATAAGGTTGCCGAAAACAACAGATTTTGGCGTTCTGTTGGCAGACGTTCGATGATCTTATTGATGTCTTCGATAAATCCCATATCGAGCATTCTATCGGCTTCATCTAGGACTAATACCGAGATTTCATCGAAATGAATCGCTCTTTGGGTGTACATATCGAGCAATCTACCGGGTGTTGCCACCAGAATATCGACGCCTTCAATAAGACGTTGTTTCTGCGGTGCGGAATCCACGCCACCATACATGGCCATAGACGTCAGCGGCAGGTATTTTGCGTACTTGGCAATATTGTCTTCTACCTGAACGGCCAATTCGCGGGTTGGCGTTAAGATTAATGCACGAACGCGTTTAGCACGGATTTTCGGCATGTCGGCGAACATTTGCAGTATTGGCAACACAAAACTGGCGGTTTTACCTGTACCTGTTTGCGCGCCAGCAAGCAGATTTTTGCCTTTCAAGATCACCGGAATGGCTTTTTCTTGGATCGGAGTAGGTTGTGAATAGCCGAGCTCAGTGATGGCTCTTAAAATCGGATCGCTTAATCCAAGTTTGGAAAATGGCATTGAATGTCTCAGGTAAAGGGTCAGGTCAATAATGTATAAGCAAACTGTTACGCTAAAGCATGAACAGTAGATCAGGGCGATATTATAGCAGGAGGTGAAACAGAATAGGCGATTATCATTATTTGTGTGTGTTTGGTAAAGAGGGGCTTATACGTCGAATAGGCGAATGATAGGCGGCAAATATTGAGAACTTACAATTTTGTAACCGCGCATGTATTCATGGCTAACATAGCTGCAATTATTGGGGCAATATGATTAACTGAGGTAATTTTTGTATGCCTGATAAATCTTAACAAAGGACCCATAATAATGAAAAAAAACGCTATTTCCCTTGCGATAGTGCTATCGCTGGCCAGCCTTGCTGGCTGTCAATCCCATACGAGTCAAACCGCGCCCGTAGTCGCACCTGAAGTTAAAGCCCACTCATTTGAGCAATTTTCAGCATCCTTTATTGATTCATTGTGGGAATTATCACCGACTTGGGCCTTATACAGTGGCAAGCATGTTAGCGATGGTTACCTTGAAATCCCCGATGCAGCAGGTCGAGCAAAGACCTTAGCGTTTGTGAAAGCTCAGCAAGCGCAATTGACTCAGTTCGAGCAAAAGTCGCTAACGCCGAATGAGCTGATTGATTACCATCTGATCGACAATTTACTCGGTAGCATGGCATGGGAAATTGACAGTTTTAAATCCTGGCAGTGGGATCCTTCAAGCTACAACGTATCGGGCGGTTTTGCCCAAATCATCAATGAAAATTTTGCTCCATTAGATGACAGATTACGTTCGGTATTAGCGCGTTTAGAAAATGTGCCAGCTTATTATGCTGCCGCGCAGGCGAACATTAGCAAACCAACATTGGAGCACACTGAGTTAGCTGTGCTGCAGAATCAAGGTGCATTTTCGGTTTTTTCCGATGACTTATTAAAACAGGTCGCCGACTCAGGTCTGACTGATGCGGAAAAAGCGTTATTTAAAACGCGTTTCGATGCAGCAACTGCCGCGATTAACGGCCATATTGCTTGGTTAGACAAATTAGTGGTTCAACTTAAAAAAGATGGAGCACGTAGTTTTAGAATTGGCGAGGCGTTATATGAGCAAAAATTTGCCTTTGATATCCAAGCGGGGATGACGGCGAAACAGCTATATCAAAAAGCCGTAGCCGATAAAGAGCGTGTTCAAGGAGAAATGGCCAAAATTACCGATAAGTTATGGCCTAAATATTTTACTACGCCAAAGCCTGCTGACAGTAAGCTCGCCATTCGCCAATTAATCGATAAATTATCGACTCAGCATGTTCAGCGCGATGAATTCGTGAATGAAGTGCGTAAGCAAATTCCAGAGCTGATTGAATTTGTAAATAAGAAAAAACTAGTCACATTGGATCCTAAAAAGCCACTCGTTGTCCGTGAAACGCCCGAATATATGCGTGGTTATGCCGGTGCATCAATTAGTGCGCCTGGACCCTATGAGAAGTCAGGTAATACTTATTATAACGTGACGCCACTCGATGGCATGAGTGATGAGTCTGCCGAGAGTTACTTACGTGAATATAATCACTGGATCCTGCAAATCCTCAATATTCATGAAGCCATCCCAGGGCACTACACTCAACTCGTTTACTCTAATCAATCTCCGAGTTTAGTGAAAAGTTTATTTGGTAATGGTGCTATGGTCGAAGGTTGGGCGGTTTATACCGAGCGTATGATGTTAGAAGAAGGCTATGGCAATTTTGAGCCTGAAATGTGGTTGATGTACTACAAGTGGAATTTACGTGTTATCTCTAACACTATTTTAGATTACAGTATTCATGTGAAAGGCATGACCGAAGACCAAGCTATTGCCCTGATGATGAATGAAGCGTTCCAACAGCAAGCTGAAGCCGAAGGCAAGTGGCGCCGTGCGACTCTTAGTCAAGTACAACTGACGAGTTACTATTCTGGTTATCGAGAAATCTATGATTTCCGTGAAGAATACAAAAAATCGCAAGGTAAAGATTTTGACCTTAAAACTTTCCACGAAACATTCTTGAGTTATGGTAGTGCACCAGTGAAATATATTCGCCAATTAATGCAGAGCAAATAAGTTCGCATATTGATATAAATCAGCAGAGCTTAGGCTCTGCTTTTTTATGCCAAATCGCTAGACAGGTATAGTGTGAGCTTAACATAAGTTGGCATTGTTACTTATGAAATGAAATCGTTAACACTGTGCGAATAATGAAAAGCCGAAAATTCTGCCATATAACCGAAAAAGTATATATTTCGTTATATGGCTTATGCAGATGTTAATCAAACAATTTAACTGCGAGGTGATAGAGCACAATAGCGATAAATTCACTTCTTAGATTTAGATGATGCCATCAGCGCTAATACTTCATCGTAAGAAATGTTAAATTCTCTCGACAAGTTAATGATTTTTGTTTTGAAGGTTTGAATATTCTCTTGCTGGGCTAATTGATGTTTCTTTTCTTCAACTAACTCATTAACGGTTTCTTGTAATATCAATAATCGACGTAAACTATAGTCGAGAGATTTAATATATTTACCCATTTGTTGCTTGTTACGTGCTTGCTCAAGATCCGTTGAGACTTTCTTATCATATCCATACTCATCAAGAGCTGCGATTGCGCTCTGTAAATCAAGATCAGTTGTCATTTGGTTTTCGCTTTATAACAAAGAGGTGTGGGAACAAATGTATGAAACTTTAAAGAGTGTCATAGGACGTTAACTATCGCAGATTATAATGCTTATGCCAATATACACCAAGCCTTTGCACGTTAAAATGAAATAAAAAATTCCGCTGATTTTTGCTTTGACCTTGTCGGGGTCTACAATTATGAGTAGTCTAAAGTTATAGACTATCATGGAGATTCAAATGCTTGATCTACTACCAGATTTATTCGACCACTATCCGTCTAAATTACAGTTACTTCCCCTTGCATTTAAACCCTTTGGTGGTAAACGGCTCTTCTGGGGTGAGATAGTCACAGTAAAGTGCTTTGAGGATAATTCAAAGGTAAAAGAGATACTTGCACAGGATGGGCATGGAAAAGTGCTCGTTGTCGATGGCGGTGGTTCTCTGCGCCGCGCATTGTTAGGGGATCTCATTGCGCAGAGCGCCTTAGATAATGGTTGGCAAGGGATAGTGATTAATGGTTGTGTTCGCGATGTGGCGAGATTAAATACTTTCAGTTTAGGTGTCTTTGCTTTATGGGCTATGCCGATAAAAACCGAAAAGTTAGGTCAAGGCCAAATTAATGTGGCTGTCGATATGGGGGGCGTGACGGTTAAGCCCGGTATGATGCTCTATGCCGATGAAAATGGTATTGCAGTAAGTGATGAAATGTTGAACTTTGCATTTTTAAATTAACATTTCTAAATGCATTAGTTGCTATAAATTCAAGTTGTTTTTGATAAGGATATTTATATGAAATTCATTAAGTTGCTCTTAGCCTTAATGGTGACGCTCATTCTTTTAGTCACCGTTTATCTCACCGTCTTTTTCGACCCTAATGATTTTAAACCTGAAATAGTCGATGCCGTAAAAAAACAAACGGGTCGTGAATTAGTCATTACTGACGATTTATCTTGGACATTTTTCCCTGTTATAGGTATTAATTTAGGGGGAGTGTCTTTATCTAACCCTGAAGGTTTTACGCCTAAGGCTATGTTAGAAGTCAAAAAAGCCGTTGCTGAAGTGGCGCTAATGCCGTTGTTTAGTCAGAAAATTGAAATTGCAGAATTGAGTCTCGATGGCGCAACCATTAATTTAGTGACTCGCAAGAATGGCACTAGCAGTTTTGATGGATTAAGTGGTGATAATAGCAAACAAGCCGCAACTCCACCGACCGAAACGTCCTCAAATGCTAAACTGAACGATATTAATATTGGCGGTGTTTCAATCACCAATACTCAAATTAATATGATTGATGAAGCGAAAAAGCAAACTCAAGTCTTTAGCTTAAAAAGCTTCACCTTAGGTGAGTTTACTTTAGATACATTTGCGCCTATCGCCTTTGAATTCAGTGCAACTATGCCGGATATGACGATAAGTAGCGAAGCTAAAGGTGAACTAAAACTCAGTCGAGACTTTAAACAACTCGTTATCAATGGGCTGAAAATTGATACTGTGGTGGAAGGTGAGAGTATTCCGAACAAGAAACTCGAAACATCTGTCAGCTTAGCAACTCAAATCGCCCTTGATAAACAGCAATTGTCCGTCGATATTGCGCAGCTTACCGCGGCGAGCATTACCGCTGCGGGTAAAGTGGGTGTTAATTATGGTACGAAAATTCCACAAATTAATGCTGATTTTCAAGTTGGCGATATTGATTTAGATACACTGTTACCTAAAACAGAGGCCACCGCTGAACAAGCGCCAGCAGCAAACCCTCAGGCAGTTGAGCCTGATCTCTCAGCCCTTAAGCAGCTTGATGTAAAACTCAAGTTGACTGTTAAGTCTATTAAGGTCGCGAATCTGTCGACTCAAAATTGGTTAATGGATGTGGGCATTAAAAATGGCGTGTTAGATCTGACGAAATTGAATGCGGATTTATATCAAGGTCAGTTGCTGGTGAGCGCTCAGGTTGATGCTCGTCAAGCAGTGGCGAGTTATCAATTTGATAAAAAAGTGACGGGCGTACAAATTCGTCCTTTGCTCAAAGATGCAGCGGATGTGGATTTACTGGCGGGTACAGCCAACTTTGATGTGAAGGGGAAAGGTAAGAGTTTGATCCCTGAGCAGTTAAAGAAAAACCTGTTAGCGAATGGTCATTTTGATATTAATGACGGTGCTCTGTACGGGGTAAATATTCCACAGATGATCCGCAGCGCCCAAGCTAAGTTAAAGGGCGACTTATCGCCAGAAACGAAGGCGGAGCGCAAAACTGACTTCTCGAGTCTGACGGGCAGTTTCTCGTTGGATAATGGCGTTGCCACGAATCCAGATCTTGCCTTGTCTTCGCCTTTACTGCGTTTGGATGGTAAAGGCACTGCGAATTTATTGACTGAAGCCTTGGACTACAGACTAACCGCTAGCCTAGTGAATTCATTGAAGGGTCAGGGTGGTAGCGACAAAGATGCGCTGGCTGGAGTTGACATTCCGCTCGCCATTACCGGCACTTTCCAAAAACCTGAATATGCTTTGGATACTAAAGCCTTACTGAATAATCAGCTTAAGGAAGAAACCGACAAAGCTAAGGAAAAATTAAAAGACTCCTTATTGAAAAAACTAGGCGGTTTTTAATGGTTGCTTCAACGCGTTACGCATTACTTGTTTGCGCGAGTGCTTTTGTCGGCGGGCAACTTGTTGGGTGCTCGGCGCCTGAAGCCGCTGACACGAGTCAGTCAACCAAGGGTGAGACTACAACAGCCGCGGCCGTTCAGCCTGAGATTATTCGCGCTGCCGATCTGGCGCTCGATGTTTCTGGGCTTAAAAGCACTCCGACATTAAAGGCTGAACCTGTGATGGCAGAAAAGGCACAAGGCCTGCTTCGCGGTGAATTAAC
Organism: Shewanella sp. SM74; assembly: GCF_025653725.1. NCBI lineage: Bacteria > Pseudomonadati > Pseudomonadota > Gammaproteobacteria > Alteromonadales > Shewanellaceae > Shewanella > Shewanella sp. SM74. The sequence goes on from NZ_JAKKRZ010000001.1 coordinate 281,988, forward strand.
TTTAGAACCTTTTATCGATTTTAAGCAGTCGGTTAAGGCGACATTGACTGTGACAAATCCACAAACCTATGCTGTCGGCCTACGTTATAACTCTGGGATGACGGCGGATTTGTGGTTGGTAACGCAAGAGGGCAAACGTCTGTGGGCTTGGTCGGATGATATGATGTTTACCCAAGCATTACGTGATAGCCAATTGGCGGCAGGGAAAGTGATCACGACTTCATTTAGTATTCCGCCCAAAGCATTTGCAGGAATACCTGCAGACGGTGCTCGCTTAGAAGCGCATTTTGCCGCTAAAGCATTAGAGTCTGATGCCGTTGTTATGGCGCCTGTTGTTTTATTATTGACGATGGAATAACGTCGCCTCTCATAATAGAAAAAGGCAGCAATCCGATAGGGTTGCTGCCTTTTTGTTATCTATGGCTCAATTTTGCTTAGGATTTATAGCACTAATCCGTTCGAACTATGTGCCAGTGTAGTCCCTACGCACTCAACTTAGTTTCATCAACCACTAATTTGATCACTTGGCCTGGTTGTAAATACTGTGATTGCGCTAGGCTATTCCACTCGAGTAGCTCGGCAACAGTTACGTTAAATTTATTGGCGATACGGGCAAGTGAATCACCGGATTTTACCTTGTAACTAACAGTACGAATTTGTGCGGTTTGCTCAAGCTCCTTTGGTGCTAAGATCACTAACTTCTGACCGTTTTGTAGCTTGCTATTCTTAGCCAATTTGTTCCAAGTGCTGAGTTGTTTCACCGTCACTTTATGGGCTTGGGCTATTTCTGAGAGTGTGTCTCCTGACTTAACCTGATAAGCAATTTTTGTTGATTCAACTGCAGCATGTGATTTTTTCGGCAATTGCTGCTTAGTTGACAGGGCATAAAGCTGCTTGTCTTGCGCATCGACAGGAATAATCAAATGCTTGCCTGCGACGATCGTGTTGCTTTTCATGCCGTTGGCGGCGCGAATAGCGGCAACGGTCGTATGGTGCTGCGTAGCAATCTTGCCAATGCTATCGCCAGATTTGATCGTGTAACGTAACCAGCTGATCCTATCTTCGGTTTCTGTTTCAGCAAGCGCTTTTTTAAATTCTTCCGATTTATCAATTGGTAGCACTAAGGTGTGCGGACCAAGTGGCGATGTAGCCCAGCGGTTATAACCTGGGTTGAGTTTTTGTAACTCAAGCGTGGTCATATTAGCAAAACCTGCCGCCATGGCTAAATCAATTTGGCTATCAATATCAACCACTTCAATAGTGGGATTGTTGTCGATTGGCGCTAAAGATATGCCATATTCATCAGCGTGTTTAATGACTTCTGCCAGTGCGAGCAGTTGCGGCACATAGCGTTCTGTCTCTCTGGGCAAATCCAATGACCAAAAATCCGTTTTTAAGCCTTTTTTCTCGTTACGTTTGATTGCATTGAGCACCCGTGATTCACCCGAGTTATAGGCAGCAATAGCATAAAGCCAATTGTTATTGGTTTTATCGTAGAGGTATTCCAGCATATCGAGCGCCGCAGTCGTTGATGCGGGGACATCACGGCGACCGTCATACCACCAGTTCATTTCTAAACCGAAATGACTGGCCATAGGTGTGGTAAATTGCCACAGACCCGATGCCGCGCCAGTCGATGATGCGGATGGATCAAAGGCGCTTTCAATTATGGGTAACAAAGCTATCTCTATAGGAAGATGACGCTTTTCAAGTTCTTCAACAATCATGTACATATAAGGTGCAGCACGTTCCGAGATGATCGCCAGATGCTGTGGATTTTTGATGTACCAATCACGGTATTGATTCACCAATTTTTGATCTGGAACCGGTAACTGCATGCCTTGACGAATTCGCTCCCACACATCGGTAATTTGCGCCGATGGAGCCTCGGTTGCGAGGTAATATTCTGGGACTGTATTTTCGGTTGTGACGGCTTCAACTTCTGTTTGGTTAACGCCATAGTTGTCTAATGTTTGACAGCCTGTGAGTAGGGCAAATCCCCCTACAACAACATAAAGTGATACTCTCATTGAAAACGGTAGTCCTCTGTTAGTGCATCGCTTTTCTTTATAGTAACAGTATGTTTTATATGAAGATAAAGACGACGCAGCGCGCAAAGTTTTCACGCAAAACGAGCCATTCTATGGGATCTTTTCGATCTTGTCCCTTAATTATCGTACATAATGTAAGGCCATTTTTGACTTACATCATCAAAAATGAGAAAAACTGTTTGAATTTCAATCTATAATATTGCTTTTGTGATCAAAAATTATCTTTCCACTGTCTGAGTAAGGTAAAACCGCTGAGTTCGTCTAAATTTGCGTGATTTAGATCGCTAAAATGCTGTTTTATGTTATCGACAATTTCAGTGTCGCTTGGGCGTAAAAAGGGATTGATGGCACGCTCTAAAGCGATGGTGGAGGGAACAGTCGCTTTGTCTTGGCGACGTAACTGCATCGCGCGTTCGTTATAGTCTTGGAGCTCGCGATTGTTGGGATTGACCGCGAGGGCAAATTTGAGGTTTGAAAGTGTGTACTCATGGGCACAATAAACCCGAGTGTCGGCGGGAAGCTGGGCAAGTTGCTGTAGTGAGTTGAGCATTTGCGCTGGCGTGCCTTCAAATAAGCGTCCGCAGCCGCCGCTAAACAGGGTGTCACCGCAAAATAAGGCATCTTCAACAACGTAGGCTATATGTCCAGCTGTGTGGCCTGGTACATCTAAGACTTGCAGATCAGCGCTGAGATACTCCAGTGTGAATTTGGGCTTGGATTTTGCGTGCAGTGGATGTGTTATGCCTTCGATCTTCTCATTATCTGGGCCATAAACCGTGAGTCTATTATGACTATAGGCTTGAAGCGCTGCTACGCCACCCGTATGGTCATTGTGGTGGTGGGTCAGTAAAATACCCGCTAGCGTGAGTTGATTGGCTTGCAGGTAGTCAATGACCACACTTGCATCGCCGGGATCGACAACATAAACCTGAGTATGGGGCTGTTGTTGTAACACCCAGATATAATTGTCATTAAAGGCTTTGATCGCTGTTATAGTGAGCATAGAACTGCCTATGTCTGTATTTCAATTTGAAGATAAAGGTATTATCCATGAGTGAACGGCCCTTGGCGACCTTTGCCGCTTTTGCCCTGTGGCAGAATGTTGGTCATCTTTGACCCCATTGGATACTTGTCTACCCAGCTAACGGAGGAACTCTGTGTCGCATTTTAGTACTGAGCTCAAGCCCGAACAATGGAGTGACCTACCCAATGGTGAGGCACTACAGCAAGCCGTCGCTAAACAGCTTGAAGATTGGTGGCCAAGAGTCTTTGGTTATCATTTATTAAAGTTAGGGCCTTTGAGTGCCGAATTGTCGAGCATGGCATCGCCAGTCGCCCATCATTTTTCACTCTCGCCATCTAAAGGCACCTCTATTGAAGGCGATTTTTGCCATCTACCCCTGCAGAATGCGGCGATAGATGCGGTGGTGATGAGTTTATTGCTCGAATTTGAACCCGATCCTTACCGTATTCTTCGCGAAACCGATAGGGTACTCATCGCTGGAGGCTATCTTTTTATCGTCGGTTTTAATCCCTTGAGTCCGGTATTTTTGGGTAAGTTATGGCCTAAATATCAGGATTGTCTTCCTTGGAATGGCCGTTTTTTTATGCCTTCGAGGGTGCGAGATTGGTTAGGTTTATTAGGTTATCAAGTGGTGGGGGATGAGCGTTTGGTCTACCACCCATTAATGGGCGAGTTTACCCAAGGTAGATTTTTTCAACAGAGTTTAGCGTCATGGCTTCCTAGCGCGGGCAGTTTGTATTTGATTGTGGCACGTAAACTCGAGTCGCCACTCACACCTATTCGCGATAAACGTAAGGTGCGGCAGACAAATTGGACCACGGCACCGACTGCGGGTCGTTCGGGGCATTTATCAGAGCATTCGGAAAACTGATAAGCCATTTCCATTTTTAGTACAGGTTTTTATATGCGGATCACCTTAAGACAACTGGCAGTATTTGAGGCCGTGGCACGTAGCGGCCAAGTCGCGAAGGCGGCTGAACAAGTGAATTTATCACCACCGGCGACATCTATGGCCTTGGCTGAATTAGAAAAGCAGCTAAATGCCCGCCTATTTGAACGTATTGGCAATCGATTACAGCTTAACTCGCAGGGTAATTTACTGCTGCCATTGGCAACGGATCTATTACACCGTGTTGAACAAATTGAGCAGGCATTTACTTATCATGGTGGTGATCTGGTTGGGCGTTTAAGCATCAGTGCCAGTTCGACAATTGGCAATTATCTGATGGCGAAAGCCGCAGTGGCATTTTGTCAGCAACATACTCAAACCCATGTGGATGTGGCGATTACTAATACTCAAGATGTGATCCAAGCGGTTGCTCAGTTCCGCTCTGAAATGGGTTTTATTGAAGGCCATTGCACTGACAATCGTTTGAGTGTCGAGGCATGGCATAAGGATAGGCTGCTGGTGTTTTGTCATCCGGCGCATCCTCTGGCGGGGAAAGTGGTTAAACCTGCGGCGGTTAAAGGCCTGTCTTGGGTGCTACGTGAGGAAGGATCGGGCACTCGCGAATATTTTGTAAATGCCGCCAATGAGTTGGATATGCAGCCAGAGGCTAAATTCTGCTTTACTACGCCGGATGCGATTAAATTGGCTGTGAAACAAGGTGCTGGGCTTGGGGTGTTATCTGAGCTGGCGCTGGAGAAAGAAATCAGTCGTAAAGAATTGGCGTTAGTCACGATTGAGGGACTCGTACTCGAGCGGCAGTTTTATCGCATCACCCATAAGAGCCGTCAGGCGACATCACTAGGTCAAGCTTTTGTGCTGTTTTGTGAGAATTTTTTCAATATTGCAGGTGTGGAACTGAAATAAACCGTTTGATAGCAATGGCTCATAAATAGTGAGCTGACAGTGAGATGAGTAGTGAAATAAATCATCACGCCCAAGTGCTTAACTTAGGCGTGATGGCATCGAACTTACTTTTTCGCACTTAGCGAGTTTACACTGAGTGGCACAGGGTTAAGGCTGGTAGCCTAAATCGGGTTGGGTTGGTTTAGATTCTGCTGCGGTGCGAGCTAACACATCGCAACGTTCGTTTTCGGCGTGTCCTGCGTGACCTTTAACCCATTGCCAGTCGATAGTGTGCATCTGTGAGGCTTTATCTAATCGTTTCCATAGGTCAACGTTTTTGACTGGGGTACGGTTTGATGTCATCCAACCTTTTTTCTTCCAGCCATGGATCCATGTCATTATGCCTTGGCGCATATATTGGCTGTCGCTGGTGAGCACGACTTGGCAAGGCTCTTTCAAGCTTTCTAACGCTATGATTGGGGCTAACAATTCCATGCGATTATTGGTCGTGAGCGCAAAACCGTCGGACATCTCCTTTGTATGACCTTTATAATTCATTACAATGCCATAGCCGCCAGGACCGGGATTGCCTAAGCAAGAGCCGTCGGTGAAGATGTGGATCAGTTTTAGTTCAGTCATCAAATTGTTACCATAGCCGGGAATTTCGGCCGAGTATAACTAAAAATTGTCATAAGAAGCGCATAAAAACATGAATATTATCTCTAATGCTAGCCGTCAGGTTATTTTAGATACCGAAACCACAGGTATGAACCAAGGCAGCGGCGCCATCTATTTAGGCCATAGGATCATCGAGATAGGTTGTGTGGAAGTGGTGAACCGTCGTTTGACGGGACGTTATTACCACCAATATATCAATCCAGGTCAAGCAATCGATCCCGAAGCCATCGCCGTTCACGGTATTACCGATGAACGCGTTTCCAAAGAGCCGCGTTTTCATCAAGTTGCTCAAGAGTTTATCAACTTTATCGACGGTGCTGAAATCGTCGCCCATAACGCGAGCTTCGACGTGAACTTCATGGATCATGAGTTTTCACTGCTGCAGCCGCGTGGTCCGAAAACCGCTGATATTTGTCAGATCCTCGATACCTTAGAGATTGCTAAGTTTTTACATCCCGGTCAGAAAAACAACCTTGATGCCCTCTGTAAGCGTTACGGCGTCGATACCTCTCGCCGCGAGTACCACGGCGCATTACTCGATGCCGAGATCCTCGCTGATGTTTATCTGATCATGACTGGCGGACAGACAAAGTTTAATTTGTCTAACGAAGAAGCGGGGCAGGAAGCGGGGGGGATTCAACGTTTTGATCCGCAATCACTTAATCTTAAAGTGATTGGCGCATCGGCCGATGAACTGACAATGCATGAACAACGCCTTGATTTAGTCGCAAAATCAGGTAAATGCCTCTGGAGAGGATAGAAGAATTACTATGCCGATGTCGCGCCATAAACCCATTTTAGCTTTTTGCCTGCTTGCCACTACGCTGTTATTTAGTGTGGCGAGTGTATTGGCCGCTGACCTAGATCCTGCTAAAAAAGTCGTCAAGCCACCTAAGGCTACGCCGATTGTAGGATTGGAGACGGCTTCCGAGCTTAAAAACCGTTTTCGTATTGATCATATGGTCGATAACATGACCTTATTAGTGGAGCGTGAATATGGCTCTGCGCCTGTGGTCATAGTGTTACCCGATGGCAGTAAATGGTACGCCAATCGTCATCCAGCAACCGTTAAGTGGGTTGATGGTATAACAGGCGATATTATTTACATTGAGTCACCACAGCCCGGACCTTGGCAGTTGGTGGGCAAGGTCGTCTCTGGTTCAACCCTTAAGAAGCTCTCTAAACTCGAAATCGAAGTCCAGCCTTTACCGCAGCCAATCTTCCAAGGTGAACACGTTAAAATTGTCGCGCAGCTAATGGGTGACGAGCAGCGTGTGCGTATGCCTGGGTTAGATTATTTAGTCGAATGGACGGCACATTTTGTGAGTAAACATAAGGCGGGCGATGAAAATTTTGCTGCGGGTGACATTATTGTTGGTTCCTATAAAGACAATGGTGAAGATTATGATGAAAAACCCGACGATGGTGTATTTACCAGCAATATCAATATAAAGCAGCCTTGGGGTGAGTATGAGTTTGTCGTGCAGGCACGTAATAATGTGTTTGAACGGCAGGTTTCATTCCCGTTTAAATTGTCACCTCGGCCAATTAATCTAGAAGTTATTACCCCTGACGATCCGCTAACAGGGCAATGGAAAGTTATGTTACACGTGGATAAGACAGTGTTGCAGCTGGCTGAGACGCATTTTTCCTTTGAGTTAGTCGGCCCTGCTGGCTTGCAACTGCCTTTGGTTGTTAATGGTCTCACTGAGCCTGACTCTGAGTTAAATTTACCTACAGTGACAGAGTTTGGTAGTTATCGAATTAAAGGTTTTGTGGCTACGACGACTGTCACTGGTCGTGAAATCGTGCTGGATTTACCTGAGCTTTTCTTTAACTTAATTGAACCACCAGAACCACCACCAAGTGCCGAAGAGTTGGCTGCTGTTGCTGCACAAAAAGCGGCAGAGGAAGAAGAGCTGGCGAAGAAAGATGCAATGTTCTGGATCATTACAGTCAACGCTATCTTGTTAGTCTTAGGAGTGGTGGGATTAATTGTGTGGCGTAAGCGCCAAAGTTTGGCGCAGGCCTTAGCTGCCGCGGAGTTACGTTTATTGAATGAAGCATCTGCAAATTCACCCGCAGCGCCTTCATTAGATGAAATCGATCTCACTATGCCAGATGAGGCAGATAAAGACCGTTAGCCAAGCGTTGCTTAATGTGTTTGATTTATGACTTTGGACTGGAACCTTGCAGCGATATTTGGGATATAAATCAAGGTCTGCAATTGACTTGGCTTTTTTTTAATCAAATGATAAATCGAAGTAAAAAAACGGTTGACGCCTGCAGGGCTCAACCGTATTATTCTTCGCATCTTAAGCAGAGCCTTGATAAGTGTGTTGAATTATCGCTCTGTTTTAACATCAGCGGCCTGTCACGCTGGGGTTAGCGGGTTAGATACCTGTAAAATACTTGGATATGGAAGAATTTGGAGCGGTAGTTCAGTTGGTTAGACTATCGTTTTGACATCAGCGGTCTGTCACGCTGGGGTTAGTGGGTTTAATACCCGTCAAATATTGGGATATGGAAAAATTTGGAGCGGTAGTTCAGTTGGTTAGAATACCGGCCTGTCACGCCGGGGGTCGCGGGTTCGAGTCCCGTCCGCTCCGCCAAATTGCAAAAGCCCCATCGAAAGATGGGGCTTTTTGCTTTTTACTGATCTCCTTAATTTCTGCGCTGTTCATCTTATTAGCGATGAGACTCGATTCAAATGTCAGCAAGGAACACGCTGAAATCTTAATAGGATTAAGATAGCTACTGTGGAGCCTGTGCGGTGTCGGTGAGGATGACTTCAACCCGACGGTTTTGCTGGCGGCCACTGGCGGACTCATTGTTGGCAACAGGTGAGCTTTCACCTTTACCTAGGCTACTGAGCCGATTGGATTGGATCCCTTTTCCCTGTAGAAAATGGCTAACACTATCAGCTCTTTGCTGCGATAAACCCAGATTGTATTGTTCACTGCCTACGCTATCTGTATACCCTTCAATCATGGCACCACGCGCGGGATACTTGTTCAGAAAGTTCGCTAGGTTGGTTAGATGTTGACTGGTCGATGACTTAAGATCCGCTTTGGCAGTATCAAATAAAACATCACCTAAGGTTACGACCCAACCACGTTCTGACTGACGGGCATTCAGCAATGTGAGCTGGGCTTGCAGTTCGGTCGTTTCCTGACGCGCACCTGCAGCATCAGCACGGGCTAGGCGCGCATCTTGATGGGCTTGATTGGCCTCAGTGGTTCGAGCATCTAATCTGGCGTCATCGCGTTTTTTGGCGAGGACTTTATGTTGATCCTCGGCAAAGCGGCTCTGCGCTTGAGCTAAGGCAATATTGACTTTCTTATCTGCAACAAACACTAGGTGCTGTGATTGTTGCTCGTCTTTTACTGGTTGTTCAGCAGCGCGAACGGCTTCTTCTGCTCGTTTGATTGCAGCAGGGGCTAAAATTGCCAGTTCATTATTCGCTTGCAGTTTATTAAGTTCTGTACGGATATCACCGATGCCTTCAGCTATTTTGGGCGTACTGCTACAAGCTGCTACTGTGGTTAGGAGTAGGCTATATGCCAGTATATGGCTAAAACGTAAAGGCCGACCCGATGAAACGATAGGTTTTTTCATTACTGAATTCCTCCTGAACGGCGCAACATTTCTTGCTGCAGAATGCTGATATTGTTTTTCATTTCATTATTGACGCTATTGGCTTGTGCCAGCTCAGCGCGAGCTTGGGCCAATTCGGCCTCAAGGCTCGCCTCTATGGCGTAACGATCGGCGCTAACAGTGTCCATATTGAGTAATGCGCTGCTTGCAGATTGGAGTTTAAGTCTGGCCTGTGCCAGTTCATTTGAGGCATATTGGCCGACTCTTGCTTGCTCTGCGCGGGCAATGGTGTGTTCAGCCCGTTCCATTTCTGCGGTCTTAGTCAATGGCGTTGAACTGCAGCCCACGAGCGCTGTTGCAATACAACCTGCCAATAAGAAGTGCTTGGCTCGCTGCAGGCCGATTGAATATTGCTGTGGTTGTTGATTTTTATTGATGTTCATTTGAAATTCCTTTCTCGGAAACAGTGCACCGAGTGTGGTCTTTAGATTTGTTATTCCACCATGCACAGTCAATATGCTGGTGAATAGCCCCATTTTTGAGTCAGTTGGTATGAGTGAGTAATTTGACGCCACGGAAATTCATGATCTACTCCTCTGAGTTAAAGAGGGCCGACACAGTAAGGATTGCATCGGCTTGAGCTAAACGCAGTGTGTTACTGCAAGGTTTAGTTTTTACACTTAATCAATGAAACTTTTCCCTGTTTGTTCGTCACGTCCTAGTCTAACGAGTGATGATTTGGCTCTTTTTCAGTCCAGTTACCTTCCTTGTCGTTTGATTTAAGTTCTTCAACCTCGCTTATTTTGTGTGCTTTTACTGGTATCCACGTCTTGTTTAGCTTTATCCGCAACTGTGGTTTTGATCATCTGACGGTTGCGGGCTACGACGGGAGGATTGGCTTTGTTGGTGTTGGAATTCTGTGCATCGTTATCGATGGATTTATGTTGTTCTGTGAATTTTTTCATATAAACCTCAAGTAACCCAGTGTAGTGCAAGAGTGCATGAACCGTACATTCAGCATGACCTGCTAAATATTGAACGTCTGTGCGTTAGCGCGCATGGGATTAGTGGTGGCAATATTGGCCGCTTGGCACGTTTTTTGTTTGCTGGGTGGGTCGATATGATTAATTATAATACATTGATTACAAAGATAATGTGTTGGATATTAGGCAGTATCAGTTTGCGCCATGTTGGCGTGTAGGGTTGATGACTGCCTGTTTTGTTTATGCTCTGCAGTACCAGTGTGGTTGTAGTACTGAAGTGGCATATGGGATAACGATAGAATGGCTGTTGTACGAGTGGTCTAGCCATCCGTTATGTGTATTTTTATTTGAAGTACCGGTTAGGATATAAGAATTGAAATGTGAGTCTTTATGGCTGATGTAACTAAAGTATCGGTTGTTTTTAAACACTTCCTTTTTAACGCACTCCCTATTGTTACTGTATTCTTATATTCACTGTAGGTTTATGTTTGTTGCGCTTGTTGAGGTGGCATCAGCCGTTCTGATTCCTGCCTAACGACCGTGTAACATTCACAACAGGTTTGTTCTAGTAACGCGCGATCGACCACTTCAATATTCCCACGACTGTAATTGATAATTCCCATGCGCTGCAGTTTGCCTGCCGCATCGGTGACACCTTCACGGCGTACGCCGAGCATATTAGCAATCAATTCCTGTGTCATCAGCACGCGATCATCGGGCAGCCTATCTATCGAAAGTAGTAACCAACGACACAGTTGCTGTTCAATACTATGGTGGCGATTGCAAACCGCGGTCTGGGCCATTTGGGTCAGTAGCACCTGACTGTAACGCAGTAACAGATGGAGCAGGGCGCCATGACGGTTAAATTCGTCTTTAAGCCGCTGACCAAACAATCGATAGGCAACGCCAGCACTTTGCACTACAGCGCGACTCGTCGTGCTTTCTCCTCCCATAAACAGTGCAACGCCGACCATACCATCATTGCCAACGACGGCAATTTCAGCGGATGCCCCATTTTCCATCACATACAGCAGCGAAATAATGGAGTCCAACGGAAAATACACATAACGCTGCTTTGAGCCTGCTTCACAGACCACTTGTCCGAGTTCTAATGGAACTAGCTCCAGATGCGGGAAAATTCGTTGTTTGACTTCTTCTGGTAATTCACCTAACAACCGATTGGATTCTGGCGGGAAGTGACTTTCCAGTGGCACGTGTTCTGATAGGGCTTTCAGTTCTAGAGTGTCCATTACGATAGCGTGTCCTTGAATGGTGGTGTAGCTAATAAAGGTTACAGCGAGAAACGCCGATGCTATGTACGGTAGCGAACATAATGGCAGATTTTTTGAATTGTTGAGCGGAAAATATGCACTTAAGTGCGCATTGAGTGATAGCAACTACAGCAACGGGCAACTACAGCAACGGGCAAGTAGAGCTTGCCGGTCAAGAATATGTAACCGCCCACGATTATATGAAATGCTACCGCGGAGCTGTAAATTGCCTGCGGCCTCGGTAATACTGCTTCGCCTAACACCCAGCATGTCGGCTAAAAATTGATGGGTTAGATATAACTCATCAGTCTGAATTCGGTCGTGACTCATTAGCAACCAACGTGCTAGCCGAGACTCAATGGAGTGAAAATGGGCACAGACTGCATTTTGTGATAATTGGCATAACAAAGTGTATAGATAAGTCTCTACTATTTGCTTCAGATTGGTATTTTGAGCGAGTAAGCCTTCAAAGGTTTCAATGGGGAGCCGCCAAGCTTGACCAGAACCTTGGATGATCGCCTCGGAAGGCACTTGCCGAGTGCCCAGCAAGGTTGTCGCCCCAAGCATACCTTCGTAACCAATCAAACCCATTTCCAATGCCGGATGTTTGGGGAGTTTAGCAATCAAAGAAATAAAAGCCGTTAAGGGAAAATAGACATATTGATATGACTCGCCAGGCTTGCACAGTAAGTCGGCAAAGTTAAGTTGGACTAACTCAGCTTGCGATAATAAATCCGCTTGTTCCACCACTGGCAGATGACGGATTAATCGGTTCTGAATTTGTGGGGCTAATGTGTCTTGGTGTTGAGTGGGCATAGCGGTTCAACCTGTGGTGGCATTGACTTGGCACCAGAAAATCTGCTGCAAAAAGAAGGGCCGCAGCATCAGAACGGGGCTGCGGAATGATGGAGATTAAATGACTAGTTTTTTAGTTGCGGTGAAGGTGCGCCAGATTTTAGTTGCATATCGTTTTTGACTGAAATTACGCCGGGGACTTTGCTTGTCAGTTTTACCGCAGTATTGATATCTTCACGCGATTTAACAAACCCGCTGAGCTGGACCACGCCTTTAAAGGTTTCAACATTAATCTCGGCCACACTTAAGTTTTTATCACCTAAAATGGCAGCTTTCACTTTGGTGGTGACCACACTGTCGTCTAAATACTCGCCAGTACCTTCTTTGTTGTATGCAGAACTGCAACTGGCCACGGCGACTAAGCCTAGAGCCAGCAGGAAGATACTTAACATTTTAATTGTTCTCATCAGATTATCCTTTTTGATAAAGAGTAAAAATGGGGGCATTAGCTAACGCGTCCCGTTAACAGCAATATAATCAGCACCAGTAGCACTATGCCTATAAGTCCACCAGGACGATAACCCCAGTTTCGGCTATGGGGCCAAGTGGGGAGCATGCCGAGAAATAACAAAATTAAAATAATCAATAAAATAGTCGCAATTGACATGGCTAATCTTCCTGATACCGGGGCAATTTTGCACTGGTTAACATGAGTCTGTGCCGTAGCAAATGGGATGTCGGTACGGTGGCGCACTTACAGGGATCTGACGAGTCGATGTGTTTATATTCGCATTAACTGATAAGCGGTATGCCGAACAGAGCGAGTGATTGTAGAGATGCATACTCTAACTTATGTCCAATGACGGACATGTTCAATTCGAAACCAACGTTTGGTATTTCACTTATTCCGTTGTCCAGTTTCATGGGCTGCGCTAATAAAGAGGTCAACAAAATGAATTATCATGATCGCGATGTTTACGGTATTTACAACAATCCACAGTTCGCTTCTCCATCATTGGCACAAGGACCCGGCCCATATCTGATGGGCGCTGAAACACTGATCGGCAATAATGTTGTTAATAATTCTGGTGAAACCTTAGGGGATATCAAAGAAATTATGCTTGAAGTGGAAACGGGCCACGTCGGGTATGCGGTACTGTCGTTCAGTACTTATTTTGGTTTTGGAGAAAAGCTGTTTGCAGTGCCTTGGAAGATGCTGACACTTAATCATGAGCAAAAATGTTTTGTCATGGACATCTCATTAGAGCGACTCAAAACGGCGCCGGGGTTTGACAAAGGCCATTGGCCCAATATGAAAGATGTTGAATGGGAAAACGAACTGCACGATTACTACGGTAGCCGTAGGGATTAATGGTGTTAAGCAGGGGATTTATCCCCTGCGTTATTATTTGGATTCGGTAAATATGTATAAGTGTGGTTGTGCCTATCAAGTGAGTAGGGCCCACACGCATTTTAGTTGTTAGGGATTTGCTTATCGCCATGGTTGTAACCTAATAACGATAAAAGTTTGAGCTAGCGTATTATCGAAAGTCACCAGCGTGTATCGCTGATCAATGTCTTCGCTTCATCAAATGATTAAAGCCTTGTCGAAAGATAAGGCTTTTTTGTTTTCGATTCTTAGTATTCACTAGATCTATGGAAAAACCTCATAAATCATAAGTTTTTGTATTGCTTTGTGTCAAAACTGACTTACTCATAATGAACGGATTTAATGCCGTCTCTCGTATGGCGCGATGGAAAGTTCCCGTGAAATTATCCTTACTAACTTGTAGTCTTATCTCAAATCAGCATAATGCTTCGAGCTGTTAAGCTTAACGCTATTGTTTACGGCAGCGGCATGCGGTACTAACCATTGTTTGTGCTTATAAAGTTTCACTATGCACTCGCTCAGTAATTTATTGTGTGGACTTGCAGTACTGTTTTCACTGATGTTCCTAACACCTTGATAAAGGATTGATTCTCCCTTTGACTCGCTCCCACCAACCGACATCAAAGCATGTTTCCTCTAAAGAAATCGCCGCTAAGCCTTCAGCCTTAAAAGACGCCGCAGCGGTGAGTCGACTCGCGTCCGAAGTGCAACGCGCATTTTTGCCCGATGGAGTATTGTCTAAACATATTCAAGGGTTTAGTGCGCGAACAAGCCAGATGCAAATGGCACAGGAAGTGAGTGAGGCGATAGCGGCGAAGGGCAATGTGGTGATTGAGGCGGGTACGGGGGTAGGTAAAACCTTTGCGTATTTGATCCCCGCGATATTGAGCGGTAAGCAAGTCATCGTCAGTACGGGCAGTAAAAACTTGCAAGAGCAGTTGTTTTTTAAAGACTTACCCGCGCTGGTCGCTATGTTGGGGATTGAGCCTAAACTGGCTCTACTAAAGGGGCGTAATAATTATCTGTGCCAGTGGCGCCTCGATAAGCAAATGAGTGAGGCGACACATATCGATGCGCGTTTGTTGGATGATTTGTTGAAAATCAATCAGTGGGCGAGCACCTGCAAAGATGGTGATATTGGCGGCTTAACCTCAGTGCCTGAGAATTCCTCGGCGCTGCCGCTCGTGGTCAGCACTAAGGAAAGCTGTATTGGCAAGCGCTGCGACTTTTACGATGTCTGCTTTACTCGCAAGGCGCGCAGCCGTGCCCTGGATGCCAAAATCATTGTGGTTAACCACCATTTATTTTTCGCCGATAGCGTACTGAAAGACACGGGCTTTGCCGAGTTATTACCCGATCCTGATGTGGTGATTTTCGATGAAGCGCATTTATTACCCGATATTTGCGTTAACTATTTTGGCCAGCAATGTTCGAGTCGTACTATCGATGATTTCATTCAAAAGCTACTCGCTATTTATCAGACTGAACTCAGTGATACTGGGCAACTCGCCCAATTTTGCCAGCGTTGCCTCGCTAAATTAAGTGATTGGCATAATCAGTTATATTCCTGCGGCGAATCCGATTGGCGTTTAGTGCTGGGCAATAAAGCGCTCGCGGCGGCGTCATGGGATTTATTAGCGGAATTAACCGCGCTGCAGAATTTATTAATGGCCCATATTGGGCGTAGTGAATTGTTAGATGATATCGCCATTAAGTTGGCGGAGCTGAATAACAAGCTCAGTGTGTTTTTTAACTGCGATAATAATCTGGCGGCCTACAGCATCGAATTTGGTAGTCGCTTTGTGGTGCTGCGAATTTCACCAATCAATATTGCCCGTGAGTGCCAACAATTATTTGTGCCCGAAACCAGCTGGATATTTACCTCGGCAACTTTGCAGGTTAACCGCAGTCTTGTTCATTTTGCCCGAGAAATGGGTATCGTTGATGCGCAGCAAAGTATTCTCGACAGTCCCTTCGATTATCCCCGCCAAGCGGTATTTTGTGTGCCGAGACAACTTGGGAGCGTGACCAATCAACAGCAAGCGTTAAAGCAGTTGGTGGATGTGTGCGTGCAAGCGATAGATGCGGCGCAGGGACGGACTTTTATTTTATTTACCAGCCATAAAATGCTCGAACAAGCGGCGCTGGCACTGCGAACTCGCACTCAGTATCCGCTGCTGGTACAAGGCCAAGCGGGTAAACAGAGTCTGCTGACTAAGTTTCGCCAACTCGGCAATGCGGTATTGCTCGGCACCAGTAGTTTTTGGGAAGGGGTGGATGTGCGCGGTAAATTGTTAAGCTGCGTGATTATCGACAAATTACCTTTTGTGTCGCCCGATGAGCCCCTGTATCGCGCCCGAGCCGACAATGTGAGTCGTCAGGGACTCGATCCTTTTACTGAAGTGTCGTTACCGCAGGCGATTATTGCGCTGAAACAAGGTGTTGGCCGTCTTATTCGTGATGAAAAAGATCGAGGTGTGCTGATCCTTTGCGATAATCGCATTGTGAATCGCTACTATGGCCAAGCTTTTTTAAACTCGCTTCCACCGATGGCGCGCACCCGTGACCTAGAAAAGGCATTGGCGTTTTTGAGAACAATCCCCTGAGAGTCGTCTATGGCTTACCTAGCATACGTAAACTTGTCCTATTTGCCGGATATGGAATTCTGAACTAAGTATTGAGCCGTTACGCATATTGTAAGGATATAAAAACGGAGGTAAAAATTGCCACCTGTGAGCAATAGATGGCAAACACCCTTGGAGGTTGGGTTAAGTGGCATCCTGCCTAATGGTTCCATTCAAAATAAATAATTCTTCGGCCTTTGGTTTTAGATTTTTAGTGAATTAATGGCATTCTTTGCAAGCATCTGCTGGTGCTTTTTCTTGATGAGCGATATGGCAATTGGTGCATGTTAAAACGCCATCATGTTTAGTATGAGCTTCACCTGCGAGAGTTTTCATTTCTCCATGGCATGATACACATTGCTGATTTTCAAAAACATAATCCGCTGAAGGTTTTTTATCTTTATGGCAGGATTCACAGTCAGATCTTTCAGAATGACTGTCGGCAAGTGATACCGCCATTAAATTCGTTGAAAAGCACAGTGCGCACATTAGCATCATCTTTTTAAGCATGTTATTTCCCTTTTTTATTGTTGGTTAAATCATCATTTTGAAGCGAGTAAATCATATATCTGGCTATGAAATATGTAACTTGAAGTTGGAACTGTATTTTTCTCGCTGTTTTATTAGTGATATAAACGGAAAGATAATATCGCTTTTGCTTGGTGCGTAAGTTTAATAATCGAGAATTTTACACCTCAAGCTTTAGCAGTCTTGCGTGTGTATAATAGTTTTTTAATATGACAAAACCTTGATCGTTATCAAAGGTTAACGGGTGAGTTATTTTTTAGCGTTAAAGTATGATCAAGGTTATATTGCGGAATGTAAAAGACTAATGATTTAAATCTGGATTATGTAATTTATATTTTTGATGTTTATTTAAAAATTCTATATTTTAGAAAATATATTGATTTTACTTTTTCTAGTCGGATGTGTGATATTTATTTTGATCTTAAAACAATAGGCGAAGCCAAAACGGGCTTCGCCTATGATGTTTAATGTTGAGTAGCAGAGCTATAATTACACATTAGTTTCTAGCTTGTAGAGCTTAGAAACTTGCAGTTACCCCAGCATAAATACTGCGACTCTTTTGAATATAATCAAGGTCGGTGGCAACTTGGTCACGTTCAGAATCCGTTAGGTTAGTCACGCCAAGCTTCAGTCTAAACATAGGATTAATTTGATAATTCGCACCTATATCGAGCGAGCCATAACCCTCTGATTTGACATTGGTTCGCAAATACTGCTCGCCAGTATAATGGTAGGCGATAAAGGTGGATAAACCATCGAATGCCTGCCATTGCAGTTTTAGGTTATAGCTGTCGTCCGGTGTTAAGGTAAAAGGCGCGCCATTTTGCTTATCTTCGGCATCGGTTTTACTGTAATTACCGTTTAGGCTGAGATCTTGAGTTAAATTGTACCAAGCTTGTAATTCCCAACCAGTGATCTTAGCTTCGTTCACGTTTTGGTAAGTTAATACTGTACCTGGGACTCTATTCCAAGTTTCGGTGATAATTTTATTTTCTACATCGTTATGGAAGTAGGTGATCGAGCCACCAAAATCCGTGGTTTGATATTGGGTCGATAACTCGTAGTTCACTGAGGTTTCGGGTTGAAGATCAGGATTTCCCGCAACGGTACAGGCGCCACGACAAGCGGGGATAATATAATCGGCTTGGGATTGCGCCATATTTGGTGCTTTGAAGGCTTTGCCGCCACCACCTTTAATGACCCATTCAGAGCTTAAGTTATACACCAAATACAAGCGAGGGCTAAATTCGGTGCCGTACACATCGTGGTGATCGACGCGCCCGCCTAATGTGATATTGAGTTCGCCTAAGCTAAATTCATCTTGTAGATACAATGCCGATTGGCTGTCGTCTAAGGTGCCATCACCTAAAATATTGCGGCTATTTTCGAGCTGGGTCCAACGGTATTCTGCACCGCTGGTTAACATGTGATCGCCAAGCAGGACAGTAGTTTGACCGTCGAGATTGTGGTTGGTTTGGGTGATATTACCTATCTCGGCGATTAACGCTGAGTCGTCAGTCACCTCAACATTTTCATAGTAATAGCGCAGGCGAGTGTCGCCCCAGTTCCAGTGGCCATTATGGGTCAGACCTGAACTTATCCGCTCCGCTTGTTGGTTATTGGTGAGAATCGTGCCGTAGTTATTCCAATCAGACTCGCGTTCATCGTTGGCGTAACTTAAGTCAAATTGCAGATCTTGCTGGTTATCAATCAGCCATTGTAAATTGGCGAGGGCGCTGATTTCATCTCTGTCTTCTAGCGCATCAATAGTGGGTTTTAAGTCCGAGCGCCATGCATCGCGTTTATTGCTGTCGACGATTAAGTTTGCCAGTAATTTATCTTTGATCAGCGCGCCACTGCTGTAGAAATTGTACTTAGTGCTATCGCCACCCTTGCCACTGGTCGGTGCATCGTATTGCACGCCAACGCTGGTTTGCCAGTCTTCAGTCGGTTGACGCAGTATGACGTTAACCACACCGCCTAAAGCTTCAGAGCCATAGAGGGATGACATAGGCCCACGCACAACTTCGATACGTTCAATGGCAGACATTGGAATAGAGGACAAGTCAAAATCGTTGCCATAACCAGAGGTTAATGCTTCGCGGGAGTTAATGCGGCGGCCATTAATCAAGATTAAAGTGTAATCTGAATCTAAACCTCGCAGGCTGATTTCATTGCGACCATAGGGCGTGCCTTCGCTGATGTTCACACCCTGTATATAACGGACTGCGCTAGCAAGATCGTCTATGACGAGAGCTTCAAGTTCACTGCGGTTAATCACGGACACTGAAGCTGGCGCCGAAAGCTCCGAGTGTTTAGTTTGTGTTGCTGTGATCACCATGCGCTCCATTTCTGGCGTGGTATCTTGCGTATTTGCAGCACTAGCCCATGCTGCAGGTAATAACAAACATAAACCAATAGCGCGTGATAGCTGGCTCAACATAGGTGTCTGTGTTGCATGAGATAGATGCGAGGTTTGGCGAGTGCGATGGATAAAGCGGGGCATATCATTCTTCCTTCGGTAATTTTGGCGAATGATAATTATTCTTAATTATAGCTTCAAGCTTGGACGTCTCTCTTTTGTGTAAAGGCTGTGTAAATTTTTAGTGTTTAATAACAGTGTGATAGCCCGTATATTCGACGTGTTGCTCGCTGGCATGGTCATCCTGATTGAGTGTATTGAGCATAAGGCACTGAGTATGACGATCTGAGTCTGACTGTCGTCGGATAAATCACTAAAAAATAGTGAGAATAATCAGAAACTATCACAGCACAAAACAGCATAACGTAATATTAAGCTATATCGATATGATTAATATGGATATTTTAACTGGCATAAGCTTTGCTGGCGATGTGACTTTGTGTTTCGTGGTGCATTCATGTTTGTGACGTGAATCGTCACCATACAAAATGTATTGCCAATATTTACGGAGAGAATATGAATCCAGCATTTTATAGCCTAGCCACAGTCGCTGTTTTAACTTTGTCACTCGCCACTACCGAACCTGCTGTTGCCACAGATGCGCCCGCATTAGCTAAAGCAGCATCAGTTAAAACGGCAGGGGCTCCACAAGCTGACATTGCGCAGCCCGTAGCTGCACTTACAGACACTTTATCTACCCAAATTGCAGCGGTGGATTTTGCTGTGTTCGACAGTTTCAATAAGTGTTCAGCCCCTGCTGAACTCAAGAAACACGCGGCGTTTTTCACTGAAGATGTGGAGTTTTACCACGACACGGGTGGCGTCACTTGGACCCGCAAGGACATGATCGCTAATACCGAAAAATATGCCTGTGGCCATTACCGCCGCGAGTTAGTTGCGGGCACGATGAAAGTGTTTCCGGTGAAAGAGTTTGGCGCGATAGAGCAAGGCGTTCATCGTTTTTGCAGCTTTGAAACTGGTAGCTGTGATGGCCTAGCCGACTTTGTCATTGTGTGGCGCAAACAGAACGAACAGTGGAAAGCCACTCGAGTGCTGAGCTATGGGCACAGAACCGCCGAGGCCAAAACGGACTAAACCACTCAACCAAAGCTAGCTTTTAACAAAAAATGAGCCTTTAACAAAAAGCTAGCCTCTAACAAAATGCAGTAGTCGATTATTGGCGGGCATAGCCACATCTTGCTTCAGCGTTAAGCCTTGCTCGTTGGCTAAACTGTAAATCCATTCAATATCACGAATGCCGCTGGCGGGATTGTGTTGTTTTAAAAAGGCATCGAATTGACGATTGCTGTCACTGCTAAATTCGCCTTGGTAGTTAAAGGGGCCGTAAATACACAGGGTCTTAAGTTGGGGGAGATACAGACCAAGGCCAGTAAAAAACGTTTCAACCATATTTTTGCTCATAATATGCAAAGTGTTCGCAGTAAATACGCCATCAATATCAGATGTTAATCCCTCCACTGGCCATGGCACAGTGACATCAAGGGTAAGTGGTAAGCGTAGGTTTGCCGCTGCATTGGGTAGCTTGCCTTCATTCATACACCTTGCGGTAATGACCTCAATATATTCAGCCTGATCGCTGGTTTGCCAGATTAAATGGGGAAGATTTGCTGCAAAATACACAGCATGTTGCGCTGTGCCACTGCCGATTTCGAGTACATGTTGGTTGAGTGAGAATGCTTGTGTTAATACCGCTAAAATCGGCGCTTTGTTGTTTTCACACGCTTGGGAAAACGGCAATTGGGTAAGTGGCTGGGTAATTGGCATTAGTGGCATAATGGACTCTAGGTTGCTGAGATAAAAAGAGGATGACGCCGCACAAGCCTATCTTAAACCAGCAAAAAGTATAAGGCTTAAAAGATAAAATGAGCCGCGCCTTAACATTCGGAGTTTCTATCTTAGATAACTTAATCTTAGGTGCCTTAATTTTAGTACCTTAATTTTAGTGCCTTAATTTTAGGTACCGCCATTTCAGAAGCTTCCATCTCAAGCTTCTCCATTTCAGGTTCTTCAAGAAGGAGCCTGCAGCCAGCTCAACTCCCTTTGTCATGTCCTGCAAAAATAGTTATCGCAATTCACTGTTGACCTCGATCTCAACTTAGATATACTCACAAATTCTGAACGATTGTAAAAAATATAAAACAACGTCGGCATGATGCCGTGTTAAAACGAGTCTCCAAAACTGAGTGTCCAGAAGAACTGAGAGCCCAGAACTAAGACTTAACACTCACTTTCAGCTATCAACTTTCAACAGTTAACTTTCAACATCAAGGAATGACCATGCCAGCAGAGCGTTGCGCCTCCTACTACAATGCCACCATTAACCAAGAGTCGGATTATCCTGCGCTTGAAGGCGACATTCGAGTCGATGTGGCGATTGTCGGTGGTGGGTTTACCGGCGTGGCAACGGCGTTGGAATTATCTGAGAAGGGCTATAAAGTGGCACTTATTGAGGCCAATAAAATTGCGTGGGGCGCGACCGGACGCAACGGTGGGCAGGTGACGGGCAGTTTGTCCGGCGATGTTGCGATGACAAAACAGCTGCGCCGTCAAATCGGCAATGAAGCTGAGGATTATGTGTGGAATATGCGTTGGCGCGGCCACGATATTATTAAAAATCGGGTGGCCAAGTACGGCATAAACTGTGATTTAAAGTTTGGTCATATCCAAACCGCTTACCAGCCAAAGCACATGCAGGAGCTTAGGGCTATGCATGATGAGGCGCAGCGCCGCGGCATGGGTGAATTTATGACGCTGGTATCCGCCGATGAAATGCCCGCCTATTTAGGCTCGCCCTTGTATCACGGCGGCTTAGTCAATCGGCGCAACATGCATTTGCACTCAGTCAACCTATGCTTGGGTGAAGCCCGCGCGGCAGCAGGTCTTGGGGCGTTAATCTTTGAACACTCACCCGTACTTGATATTGAAGAAGGCGATGTGGCGACTGTTGTCACTGCCAAGGGAAAAGTGCGCGCCAATAGTGTGCTGATCGCGGGTAATGCTTACCATAAACTCGCCCGTCCAAAACTGCGCGGTATGTTATTTCCGGCGTCCTTAGGCAATTGCGCCACTGCGATTCTGCCCGATGATGTCGCTTTACAAATCAATCCGCAGGATTTAGCCGTGTATGATTGCCGCTTTGTACTGGATTACTATCGCCTGACCGCGGATAAACGGCTGATGTTCGGCGGCGGGACTAACTACAGCGGCCGCGATCCTAAAAATGTGGCTGCGGAATTACGGCCTGCGATTGAGCGTACGTTTCCACAATTAAAGGGCGTTAATATCGAATTTTCCTGGGCCGGAATGGCTGGAATTGTGATTAACCGTATCCCGCAGCTCGGTAAAGTGTCGCCGAATGTATTCTATTGCCAAGGATATTCTGGGCACGGAGTGGCGACATCGCACATTATGGCCGAGATCATGGCCAATGCGATGGATGGGCAATTGCGTGAATTTGATTTGTTTGCGGCCATGCGCCATATCCGTATTCCGTTAAATGAATGGTTTGGCAATCAAGCGCTGGCATTAGGCATGTTGTATTACACTTTGCGGGAAAACTGGCGCTAGTTTGCGCCGTTTTGTCTGCTACCAATCAATCTGCTCAAACAGTGTTTAATCCTGCTCGGCGAGTTTTTCGGCAAGATAATCGACCAATACGCGGATCTTGGCCGACAGGTGGCGGTTTTGCGGATAGAGTGCCCAAATGCCTTCTTTGGCTTCGCGGTGACTGTCAAGGAAGGAGAGTAACCGTCCGGCTTGAATATCTTCTTCAATATAATAATCAGGCAGTTGAACTATCCCTATGCCTTTTAGTGCCGCATCCCTTAATGCGTAACCGCTGTTACAATTGAGATTGCCACGGACTTTGATATTACGCTCGCGGCCATTTTCCACAAAGCGCCAGTAATTATGATTACCGATCAAACAATTGTGCTGGCTAAGTTCAGATAAGGTATGGGGCTGACCGTATTTTTCTACATAACTCGGTGAGGCGGCGACATAGTGGGTACGGCTGCTTAAGGGTTTGGCCATCAAACTCGAATCGGCAAGTTTTCCGAGGCGAATGGCCAGATCATAACCGCCTTCAATCAAGTCTAAGGTGCGATTAGTTAGGTCGACGCTAAACTCAACGCTGGGATATTGCACCATAAAATCATTGAGTAACGGCATGATGAATTTCTCGCCATAGGCGACGGGCGCTGTGAGCTTGACTAAGCCTTGGGGTGAGTCCTTTAGGTTTGAGATGGCGCGCTCGGCTTCTTCTAACCCCGTTTGTAATTGGCGGCAATGACGATAATAAATCGTGCCTTCTTCGGTTAACGACACTTTGCGGGTTGTGCGGTAAAAGAGTTTTGTGCCAAGGCGATTTTCTAAGGTGCTCACTTGGCGGCTAACGTGGGCGGTGGAGATATTCAGCCGCTGCGCTGCTAGG
Source organism: Shewanella sp. SM74 (assembly GCF_025653725.1). NCBI lineage: Bacteria > Pseudomonadati > Pseudomonadota > Gammaproteobacteria > Alteromonadales > Shewanellaceae > Shewanella > Shewanella sp. SM74. The sequence continues at coordinate 305,596 of NZ_JAKKRZ010000001.1, forward strand.
GTAAAACTTTCGGCCTCGGCCACTGCGACAAATTCAGAAATGCCGTCCCAGAGATACATTGTTGTTACTCAGTAAAAATGAATTGCTTGAATACTAGATTGTCTCTCGCTGAGAAACAAATACAATCCTCCTATTCAGTAGCATTAGTGCAATGGGCGCAAGAGTTTGCTTGGCCTGAATTGAATTTATGATACACCAATGACTTACTCCTATTACCTATTCAAGGGACGTAACAATGTCGAACGAAAAACCGCAGTTTATTAAATCAAAGGCCGCTGTTGCTTGGGGACCAGGACAACCACTTAAGATTGAAGAAGTGGATGTGATGTTACCTAAAGCGGGCGAAGTCTTAGTGCGCATTGTGGCTACGGGCGTGTGTCACACGGATGCGTTTACCCTGAGCGGCGACGATCCAGAAGGCGTATTCCCAGCGATTCTAGGCCACGAAGGCGGCGGTATCGTTGAGCAAGTGGGCGAGGGTGTGACCAGCGTACAAGTGGGCGATCATGTGATCCCACTTTATACCCCAGAGTGCGGCGAGTGTAAGTTCTGCCTATCGGGCAAAACTAACCTGTGCCAAAAAATCCGTGCGACCCAAGGTAAAGGTTTAATGCCTGATGGCACCACGCGTTTTTATCTCGATGGCAAGCCCATTTTCCATTACATGGGCTGCTCGACCTTCTCTGAATATACTGTACTGCCTGAAATCTCATTGGCTAAAGTCAATAAGAGCGCGCCATTAGAAGAAATTTGTCTGTTAGGTTGCGGCGTAACCACTGGTATGGGCGCTGTGATGAACACGGCCAAAGTGGAAGAAGGTGCAACCGTGGCGATTTTCGGCCTCGGCGGTATCGGTTTATCGGCGATTATCGGTGCCACTATGGCCAAAGCCAGCCGCATTATCGCGATTGATATCAACGAATCTAAGTTCGAGTTAGCCAAAAAACTCGGCGCGACCGATTGCATCAACCCAAAATTATTGGATAAGCCCATCCAAGAGGTGATCGTTGAGATGACCGACGGTGGCGTGGATTACTCATTCGAGTGTATCGGCAACGTCAACGTGATGCGCAGCGCCTTAGAGTGTTGCCATAAGGGCTGGGGTGAATCAGTCATCATCGGTGTTGCCGGTGCTGGTCAAGAGATTTCAACCCGTCCATTCCAATTGGTGACTGGCCGCGTTTGGCGCGGTTCTGCCTTTGGCGGTGTGAAAGGGCGTTCTGAACTGCCACACATTGTTGAGCGTTACATGGCGGGTGAGTTTAAGCTCGATGATTTTATCACCCATACTATGGGGCTGGAGCAAATCAATGAAGCGTTCGAGCTGATGCACGAAGGTAAGAGCATCCGTAGCGTGATCCATTTTGATAAATAAGCGATTTTGCACGCTAAGTTGATGCTTCAGCTTGATGTGACAAACCGGCAGACAGGTGCAAATCTGTCTGCTGTGTTGCCAACTGATCTGACGATAAGCGCCATGACTAACGCTAAGACTAACGTTATAAATAGCGCTAAAAGATTGAGCTTAAAAAGGACTTGTATGACCATAGAAAATATCAGTTGTAACAAGAGCTTCGGCGGTTGGCATAAGCAGTATCGCCATCAATCTCAGTCGTTAAACTGCGAGATGCGCTTTGCCATTTATCTGCCGCCTGAGGCGGTGAATAAACCTGTGCCTGTGCTGTATTGGCTTTCAGGTCTAACCTGTACCGATGAAAATTTTATGCAGAAGGCGGGTGCACAGCGCATGGCAGCAGTACTTGGGATGGCGATTGTCGCCCCTGATACCAGTCCTCGCGGTGACGATGTGCCCGATGCGGCGGATAAAGCTTACGATTTAGGCTTAGGCGCGGGTTTTTACCTCAATGCGACAAAAGCACCTTGGAATCGTCATTACAAAATGTACGATTACATAGTCCACGAGCTGCCGGCGTTGATTGAAGCCCATTTTCCTGTCACTACCCAGCGCGCCATCTCCGGCCATTCGATGGGCGGTCACGGTGCTTTGGTGATTGGTCTGAGTAATCCGCACAGATATAGCTCAATTTCGGCTTTTAGCCCGATTTCGAATCCGAGTAATGCACCTTGGGGTATTAAAGCCTTTAGCGAGTACTTAGGTGAAAATCGTGAACATTGGCGCCAGTACGATGCCTGTGAGTTGCTTAAGCTCGCGATTAGCGAAGTGCCAGTACTGATTGACCAAGGTGAAGCTGACAGCTTTTTAGATACCCAATTGATGCCACAATCGCTGGTGGATATCGCCCATACCAAGGGTTATCCCTTGGATGTGCGGATGCAAGCGGGGTACGATCACAGCTACTACTTCATCGCGAGCTTTATTGAAGAGCACCTTAAGTTCCATAGCTTGTACTTTAAGCCATAAATAGCCGATTCGGCAGTCACGTCGATGCGTTAAAACAAAAATGCCGCAACTCACTGAGTTATGGCATTTTTTATGGTGCGATTTAAGCAATTAGCGAAAGTGAATTAACACTCAGCACTTAGCACTCAACAATGTTGACCGCTAAACCACCTTTGGCGGTTTCTTTGTATTTACTGCGCATGTCTTTGCCTGTATCCATCATGGTTTTGATCACTTTATCCAGTGAAACCTTATGGTTACCGTCACCGCGTAGGGCCATACGAGAAGCGTTGATCGCTTTGATCGCGCCCATGGCATTACGTTCGATACAAGGCACTTGCACTAGGCCGCCCACAGGATCGCAGGTTAAACCTAAGTTATGTTCCATGCCGATTTCAGCCGCGTTTTCAACGTGCTCAACTGTACCGCCCATGATTTCAGTCAGTGCGCCAGCGGCCATAGAACAGGCCACGCCCACTTCACCTTGGCAACCGACTTCGGCGCCCGAAATTGAGGCATTTTTCTTGTACAAAATACCAATCGCAGCGGCAGTTAATAGATAACGGGCGCAGACATCGATATCCACTTCTTGTACGAAGGTATCGTAATAGCATAATACGGCAGGAATAATTCCCGCAGCACCGTTTGTTGGCGCAGTGACGACGCGATCACCGGCCGCATTTTGCTCGTTGACCGACAGTGCGAATAAATCGACCCAATCCATAGCGGTTAATGGATCGACATTGTTACGGCCTTCGGCTTTCAAACGACGGTACAGTGCAGGAGCACGACGACGCAGTTTTAGGCCGCCAGGTAAAATACCTTCCTTCTGATAACCGCGTTCGATACAGGTTTTCATCGTCTGCCAAATATTCCACAGCTTGGCTTTGACTTCATCTTCAGTGGCTAAACTCAGTTCGTTCGCCATCATTAAAGAAGAAATGCTGAGACCTTGTTCTCCGCATAATTCCAGTAAGTGAGCCGCACTCACAAAATCAAAAGGAGCCGATTCAATTTGTGAGGCTGGCGATGCATTACGTTGGCTAATTTCATCTTCATCTAAAATAAAGCCGCCGCCCACTGAGTAGTAAGTGCGATCAAAAATGCATTCTCCTTTACAGTAAGCGTACAAGGTCATGGCGTTAGCATGCGCAGGTAGCGTTTTGCGTCTGTGATAGGTAATGCCTTGCTCACGGGTAAACTTAACCACTTTGCCACAGTGCAGCGTTAAGGTTTCGTCTTTGGAGACGTGTTCTAAAATACCGTCGATACTGTCTGTGTCCACGGTTTCGGGATCTTCGCCCATTAAGCCTAAAATCACTGCTTTGCCCGTGCCGTGGCCTTTGCCTGTTTGGCCGAGGGAGCCAAAGAGTTCGGCTCTTAATTCATCAATCTGGGTCACGAGTCCTGAGTCAGTCAGGTTTTGCATAAAGATTTTGCCCGCTTTCATTGGGCCGACGGTATGTGAACTCGATGGACCTATGCCGATCTTGAACATGTCAAATACGCTAATCATGATAGAAGTCCTGTTGTGTCTTGTTTATTATTTTAGTCTGAGTGCATGGGATTGCTCGCTCTGCAGATTGAAGCACGCTAATCTTGCGCGTGTACTCTGGTCAGTGGCGGCGTTCTTTCATGCGAAATCTGCTTGTGTGATACTCTAACGCCAGTATCCCATAGATTAGTGTGACAATTCACATTAGTTTTTTTTATTCGTAATAGTTCGGATAAGCTGAACTTAATTGGGACTTTTTTACAGGCCATTTTATGGCCAAGAATACAGGCTTCGATAGCGCTACAAGGGTAGGTGGCTCGCTTTTTTTAGCTTTTTTGTGAGCGTGGACTACTTATGGCTTGAGTGGTTATTTTTTGAGTATTAATGAATATTTTTAGGGAGAAGTATGAGCTATTTAATGTTGGATTTACTGTCGTTGGACGTCAGTGAGGCTGAATCTGAGATGCTACGCCATCCACAGGTGGGTGGTTTAATCCTATTTTCCCGCAATTTTTCGAGCCGTGATCAGTTGATCCGTCTGGTACAACAGATACGCCAAATACGCCCAGAAATATTAATTGCCGTTGATCACGAGGGTGGCCGAGTACAACGCTTCCGCGATGGCTTTACCATTATTCCCGCCATGGGCGACATTTTACCCGCAGCAAAGGGCGATATGGTATTGGCCAAGCGTTGGGCCTGTGAGCTCGGTTTCTTGATGGCAATCGAATTACTGGCTTGCGATATCGACTTAAGTTTCGCGCCCGTGTTGGACTTAAACGGCGTGAGCCAAGTCATAGGTAAACGCAGCTTTAGCCCAGAGCCCGCCGAGGTCATTACACTGGCCGAAAGCTTTATTGCTGGCATGGCCGCAGCTGGCATGGGCGCCGTGGGTAAGCATTTCCCCGGACACGGCAGTGTGGTGGCGGATTCGCACTACGAGAAACCCATTGATGAACGTGATGCCGAGGCGATTTTTGCAAAAGATATCCTGCCGTTTAAAGAATTGATCGCAAAAGAAAAGTTATTAGGCGTGATGCCCGCGCACGTGGTTTACCCTAAAGTCGACCCCAACTCTGCGGGCTTCTCTGAATACTGGCTAAAACAAGTGCTGCGTAAAGAACTTGGCTTTAACGGGGTGATTTTCTCCGACGATCTCGGCATGCAAGGCGCAGGATTTGCGGGCGATTACCGTGCAAGGGCCAGCGCCGCCTTAGCCGCAGGTTGCGACATGATTTTAGTGTGTAATGACAATGCGGGCGTAATGTCGCTACTCGATGGCTTTACTTGGCCTACGAGCGCGCCACAGTATCCTGCGAGTTTACTTAAATCCAATGCCTCGCAAGCGGCAGCAGCGCTCGATAATACGGCCCGTTGGGAAAATGCCAAACAGCTTGCCGAGCAAATTTGTTTGGCCCAACAGGCGAAAGTTTGATGTAGCGCAAGGTGTGAGATTACTCTTTTGCTAGGGTTAGTTAATTCACTGTGATTAAAAATGATTAAAAGGCCTTGATATGATTTTCTATCTTCATGGATTTGATGCGACTAGCCCAGGTAATCACGAAAAAATGCGTCAGTTGCAATTTATTGACCCTGACGTACGTTTGATCAGTTACAGCACCTTGCACCCTAAGCACGACATGCAACACTTGCTCAAGGAAGTCGCTAAGCAAATGCAGCATTGCGACGATCCCGTGCCGTTAATGGTTGGCGTAGGACTCGGCGCTTATTGGGCCGAGCGGATTGGATTTTTAAATGGTCTTAAATCAGTACTGATTAATCCTAATTTGCACCCAGAAAATAATATGCAGGGCAAGATCGATCGCCCAGAAGAATATGCCGATATTGCCAATAAGTGCGTGTCGCAATTTCGTGAAAAGAATACCCACAAGGCCATGTGTATATTTTCGGTTAATGATGAGATGTTCGATAATCAGCAACTCGCCACTGAATTAAGCCCCTATTATTCGATTGATTGGGATGACGTTCAGCCCCACAAATTTCCCCAACTCGCTGCCCATCTGCCCAAAATAAAAGCCTTTAAGTTGGCTTGATTGATATCGATTGAATAAAAGTATCACTCCTCTTTTTATATTTAAGAGGGGAGTGGATTTATCTCATCGGCTATTTCGCCTTATGGTTTGGCTTTCGTACTTCATGTGGCGGACATTGCGACTCTGAATATGAGTGTGACTATGGGTATATATTTCAGTAGGGCATATTGAGGGCTCTAGATTATAAAATCGACTGTATTGGTTTTGGACTGAAATGTGTAGAAAAGTAGTCTCGAGTGGCTGCGACTTTTGGTTTTGTTTTTAGGGGATTAGCATTGGCTGGTATCTACTTGCACAGGCTTGCCATGGCATTGACTCACCAACACGCAGCCAGTCCATCCTTGGATGCTCGACCGCCCCGGCCATGGGGCGGACGGTCGTCTCGCCAATCACCATGACGCACCTTTTGTGGATTCACGTAACCTGTAGATTTAAAAGACATACGCAACACACTTTTGGACAAAAGCGTGTTAGAACTTCAACTGTATCAGGTGAATTTCGGATAAAAATTTCTATGGGTTAACACTTTGCTAATGGACAGCCGCATCGTAGCGTAGGCAGTTCCGTGGATGCCTTGCTGTTTGTGGCCGGAACGAAATTTAGCAATTTGCTATATGTTTTTGCACTTGCTTTGTTCATGGCTGCCACTTGCTTTTAGCTAAACGTCTTTAACTGAAGGGTTGGCATTTGCAAGTGCTACATAAGACTTGCGTTGCGAGGTAGTATCCACTGAAAAACACTTAATTTTTGGATCTGTTTGAAGAAGCAAAAGTACAGTATGTGTAAGCAACATTTGGCTGAAAACGCATGCTAATACCTTTGAATGCTTGACGGGGGTCTAAGCTGCTGATGGTGGACAAAGTTCTAGAAAAACCCTTGCATTTTTACGTCCACGTTACTTCAATTGTATGGACTTTACAGTGCTTAGAGCCCCTAATACTTGGATTCAAATGTCTCTTATATTCTCGTACCAATTAAGAAAGAACAGCCTTCGGGTAAACTACTAGTATTCAGAGAAACTAATTCCAAGAACTCTATCTCACCTACCTTGTCTGCACCCTTAAAGCGTCTTATTTCAAAGTAATAGTCTGCATATGGCGAACCTTTTTTTTGCAATTCCAAATATGGGTACTGCCTGTACTTCCATATGCCATCTATTGATTCAATTATATTGTCGCCGCCTTGTGATAATGATTCGAGATTGAATGAACCATTCTTATTAAGCTTCAGAGAGGTCGCTGTACCGCAATTTTGTGCTTTATAATCGTTAATTAAATCTTGCTTAAAAAAAGTCATGTCGTTATCTATAATTTTAGGGAACAAAAATAACGCTATTGAGTCCTTTGTATACCAGTGGTTTCCTACAGTAAAAACTTGTTTTTGCTGAATTGAAAATCCAGCAGAGGCAGATAAGCTAGACGCGATATCGATAGATTCAGGCTTCTGTATAAACAATGAGTAGAGGAGAGTGTTTTCTGTTATATCGGTTGGAAAATCAAAATCGTTTACCTCCACGTGATATTTATCCGATTTCTCGAAGGTGTTTATTATAGCTTCTTTTTGGTCGTTATTTAGATACTTTCCATAAATATATACAGTGGGTTGACTTGTGCAACCGGATAGCAGAAATGCTATAAAAATCAGTAGGTAGTTTATCTTTTTCATACTTTACTCATGGCTGTCCGAATTTCTTTTCGAGTCTAATCCATGCTCCTTCTTTTAAACAGGGCCGAAGCATGCTTTGATTAATTGCTAACCAGTGAATCGCCACCGTTACAATGGCCACTCTGAATCATTACTAAAATTTAGTCAATTTCAGAGCTCACAACTCCAACTCATGATTGGCCGTAGGCAGCTTTGGGGCAAAAGCTGTTTAGGGCTGATTTGTGTATTAATGACTTAGTTAAGCTTGACCTTGTTACAACAGTGACCGTTGGCGATATGGCTGCTCTTTCACATCTGACCCATAGGGATATGGGAAATGTCACTATGATGTCGGGAACATCATTGACCATGTGAACGCGGTATTTACACTTCCATGTGCTGCAGATGTTACCGTCGAGTCCAAAGGGATACTTCTTATTAAATAAAAATCGGCGAGTCACTGGGAAACAATGACAATTAATGCCGCACAGCTAGCTGTTTGCATCAGTTCTTGATGCCGGAATTCGTCATTAAGAATTTGCCTAAGATTGGCATTGCTGTACCTGTGACTATCTAAAAGGATATTTTAGTCGTGCATTAAGGTGTTGCGCTGGACAGGCAAAATAGCCAAAGCATTTTATTTACTGGGTATGAACGGGCATAATGCGGCGCTTACTATTTGTTTGAGATACAAGGAATAACCATGAAGTACTTGGTTAGCGTAGTTGCATGCTGTTTATTATCGGCCTGTTCTTTTGGGGATGCTGATGTTGAGTTTACGCCTGAAAAAGGGGAAGAGCGCTCGTATCAGCTGTATAGCACCACTAACATCACTGTAGACAATGGTCAGCATACCGAAACGGTTAACGCCACGTCACATCAATTGCTGCGTTATAAGGTCCTCGAAACAGGCAAAAACAGTCGGTTTCAAGTGCACGTCGATTATATGAACATGCGCGATGGTCAAGGGAGTGGCGTCAGTAGTGGCCAGCGGGCCGAACGTAATCCAGAAATGCACGCTATTTTCTCGCAGGGGTTTGAATTTTCTTTAAATCTAGACGATGGCAGCGTTAAAGAATTCAGTGCACTGAACAAACCTGTATGGCAGGCGCTGTTGGCTGAACGCGGCGCAGAGCTTGAGCAGGAACTGAAAAAGCTCTTTAGCTCATCTGCCTTCCTTAGCACCATACCCGCCAAAGCGGGGGCGGTCGTCGCTCTTCCTGCCTATCAAGGCCACGCCAATGCCAAGCTTACTGTATTGCAAGTCACAGATACGCATGTGTTAGCCAAAGTTGAAAGTGGCGGCGAACAAGCCAAAATATACGGTCAGTTGATGTTAGAGCGTGAGCGGGGTTGGTTAGCGCAGTTAGCCTTAGTGGCGGAAGCGCCGTTTGAGCGCTACGGCTATAAGGGCACAGTGCGCAGCAACGTTATTATGTTGCCGCAGGAGCGCCAGTTGGGCGATCTGACGCAGTATTTAGGTTTTTATGATTTCCCAGTATTTGAGTATCAAAAACAACCTGACGTTGTGTTGGATAACGTCAATAAGACCTTAACCCAAGATGCTGTATTTGCCTATGATGCGGGCTACTTTTACCAGCAAGATGATTTATTAAAGCTGACTTATCAGTATGACTTTTCAGGTTTTAAACCCGAAGGCGGGTTTAGCTTAACCGATATCACAGCACACAGTGCGGATGGCACAGTACTGCCGCTGCAATTGAGCAAGGTAGGCAGTTACAGTTATCCAGAACAGGATGGTTTCCATCAGTCTGAGCAGCAGAATTTGCTTATCGGCTGGAATGCACCGAATGACCTATTAGCTCAGGTTGCTGAGTTTCGCGCGACTGCCCATTATCGCGGCGCGAAATTAGTCAAACTTAACCTGACCCCCGATCCCAGCAAAACTGTGGCCTTGCAGTATGAAGATATACAGCTGGAACTCTCGCCAATCCCAGATAAACCATTCAGTTATTTGCTGAAATCGCGAGGCAGCACTGACAAATCTTGGTTATACCGGCGCTTTGACGGTGCCGAAGGCGCTATGGTGAAATATCTTTCACCGCCGCCCACTGGACCGGATTGGTTAACCCCGGCAGAGCAAAATATGCTGGCGTTGGCCTCATCGACACAATATGAATCGATCACACATTTTACCTTTCCCGCAGCGCCGCCCACGCTGACACTCTATGTGAATACTGTGGTTGACAGTGGTGAACTGACTAAGAACATTCGTTTTATTCCGACTCAAGATTACGCGCAAAATGTCGCCTATCCGCCGGCGCAGCAACAACTGCTTTATAGTGATGATATGTATGCGTCCTATGTTAATCAGCCGCAAGTTACTGCACCTGAAGACCCCGCCTTACTTGAGCCGCAAGTCGTGGCCAAATACGGCGTCAGTTTGCTGTTAACTTCCGAGCAGGCAGCGGTGTGTACGCTCAGTGTTGTCGATGCACCTAAGGTCAACGAGCACACACTGCAATGGACAAACACAAGCACTAACAACACGGGTTTTGGTGGAGGGCTGGATAAGTTTGCGCTGTACCAACTGACTAGCGCCGATGGGATCCGCCGCAATTTTTACGACATCAATGTCAGCAGCACTTTGGCCTGTACCGGTACGCCCAAATGGCAAGCGCTAGCGTATCAACCCGAGCAAAGCTGGTTGATTGATATCACTCAGTTGCCGAATGTTGATACCCATCAAACCGTGGCCGACTTTATGCGGCGCTATCGTTTTTTAAATGCGCAAAATTTACAGCTAGCTCCTGCTATTCAAGGTGACAGCAGTGATTTTTATCAGCGTCCGTTGCAGCAAGTATTACGTGAGGAACGCTGGTTTGTACTGGCGGGGCGCACAGCACAGATAGAGCAGCTGACGATAAGCGGCGAACCGGTCAATAAACAGTGGGTTAATACATTCCCTGCGTTACCTTAAGGAGCAGAATATGAGAGTCTTATTACTATTATCTGCACTACTTATGTCGTTTAATCTGTCGGCTGAGCGAATTTTACTCGACGAACTATGGCGGCTTAGCGATGTGCCTGGTGAAGCCATTTATTATCAGGAGCAAGCGCCGACAGAGCAAAATGGCGTGTGGCCGCTACAACTCTTTTATCTGGAGACGGATAAACCCGTTTTTAAGGGCAGCGTCAACAGTCCTAATTTAGCCGAGAGTTTTATCGTTGGTGATTTCGAGTTTTTCTATCCCGACGGTCAACTGTCTCGCAAGGGCAGTAGCGATGCACAAGGGCGTTATCAGGGCACGCATCTGCATTATTGGGAAGACGGAGCGCTCTCGGGAGAGTACCACTACCAGCATGGCCAGTTGCATGGAGATCAGAAAAGTTATCATACTAATGGTCAATTAAGGGAGCTTCAGCATCGTGTGAATGGTGCTGAATTAGGATTATCGCAAAGTTATTTTAACAATGGCCAGTTGCAAACACGCGTAACCTACGGCGCTAACGGTATGGAAGGGCTATATGAAAGTTTTCATAACAATGGTCAGCCGGAGCAAACCGTTAATATGGTGGCGGGAAAAAGAGAAGGCGAACGACTGTATTGGACAAAAGACGGCTGGTTATACACTAAAGAGTTTTATCTTAAGGGGAAAATACACGGCGAAGTGTTGATTTACCGAGCTGCCGATGTGCTGCAAGAGATTAAACACTATGAGCATGATAAACAGGTGGGAAACCAGCAGCGTTTTGATGAACAAGGGCGGTTAGCAGAGCTGCAAAAATATGATAAGGATGGTCGTGAAATTCAACATATTACCTATGATAATGCCGGTAACGTTGCGACCCAAACCGACACGCAATACCTCGCTAAAGGTCGGACTAGCACTGAACAGCGCTTCGATTCTGCGGGTAAGTTAACTTATAAATATCAGCAAGATACTACAAAAGACTGGAGCTTACGTCAGCGTTTTGATGTAGCAGATGAGCTGATTGAACGTGATGAACAACTCAAGGGACGATACGATGGTTTGTATATCGGTGCTGGTTGGAACGGTTATATCAGGCGGATAAACTACCGCAAAGGTCAAATGCACGGTGCATATCGAGAAGACAAGGCCGAGGACGGCGGTTTTGTCATCGGCCAATATCACTTAGGGTTAAAGTCCGGCAAGTGGGTCACAAAAAACGCGGATACGACGCGCAATGAGCAGTTTAACCAACAAGGTGAGCTGAGTGGTGAACAAACAGAAATCGCAGCCGATGGCACGATAATGCGCCGAGAGTTTTATAAAAACGCTAAATTACATGGCGCGTATTTACTGCGTGGCTTTGATAAACAACTTCAAGCCCAAGGTCAGTATGTTAACGGTCAGCGCGAAGGCCAATGGCTGCTGCAAGATGAAAGCAGCTACAGCATGGTTAAGCTCTGGCATGGCAACTATAAAGCTGGACACGAAGTGGGTCACTGGCAGGCCTTTTCCGTCAATGGCCATTTATTAGGGCAGGCCCAGTATGATGATCAAGGTCAATTGCAAGGTAAAGGCTATAGTTTTAATGAAGATGGCAGCCTGCTGCAAAGTGATGAGTATCTTGATAATCAACTGCACGGCAGGTCGGTGTACTACTTTAATGGTGAACCGTCATCCGAGTATCGCTATCAAAATGGTCAGATGATCAGCGAGTAGCACTTCATCACCTAACCACACAATCAAGCAAAAACCGACTAATTAGGTCGGTTTTTTGCTTTTTTGCATCTAGTTTGCTGCCTTGCTTTATCGTCAGGCATACGCACCGCTTGTCATTAGAGGGCTCACTTCTCAAACCCTCGTTTCGCGTTTACTAACTTGCCAGAACAAACACAATCTCAGCGTTAAACGTCAACACGCCTTTATACTTCTTCGGCTATCACAGGGGATGTTTTTAAACATGAACAATGCAGATGGGTGTACGAGCTGATTTTCAGCTAAAAGCATTATATTCATTCGTGATGGATAGTTTTACTTTTCAAACTCTTGAAAATAATTATTTATTGTGTAAAGTAGCGACCCTTGCTATTTTGTAACAAAATGATACAGAGTTGCTGTTTTATTTGTCCATTTATTGGATATCCCTTTGCGTATGTCGCCCGACACAGCTAGCAGCAGTCTTGTTAGCTGTTTTTTTTGCCTAAATTTAAATATTGTTTGTTTTTTGTTCTACAAATCCATAGGTTAACACTTAGCCTTTGGATAATTGCGGCTATGCTTATTTCTATAACAAGGTTCCGTGAAAAAGGAGCGTGAGATGAAGCGAGTATTAATTAATTTGACGGGAAAAGTGCAAGGTGTTGGTTGCCGTCATGCGACCTTGACTAAGGCCAGAGCCCTTGGTGTGACAGGATATGTAACCAATTGCCGCGATGGCAGTGTTGAAGTACTCGCCCAAGGCAGTGACATTGCCGTTAATGCTTTAATTGCTTGGTGCGAAGTAGGTGTGCCTTGTACCGAGGGATTAACCGTAACGGTAGGAGAAGACGAGGCTGATGATATCTACCTCGATTTCTCCATCGTTCAGTCTTAATTTAAACGTACCGTGTTAGCTTAAGAATTGTGCGGGTTGTGCGTTTGTTCAGTATTGGCCAACAGTCTGTATTGATTCGGCATTCTGATTATTTTGCATTGCACTGGGTTGCGCCATCTTGCGGATTTGGATCACCATGCCCATTTCGGGATGATCTAAATAATGGATTTCTTCACTCTTCACGCGGCGGTTTTGCTCCAAAGGCACAGACATTAAAAATGGTGTCATGACTTTGGGCGCCGTGAGTGTTGCGCTGGTATCGGCCGCATCACTGGGTACGGCTGGCATTAATTTTCTGCCTTCTTTGCGCAAGTGCAATGCGGTTTCAATATACAAATAGTGGCTTAAATAGATATTCAGTGTGCCATCTAATTCCCATACCGGTGATACAGCAGGTGCAAGCATTGGTGTGCCATCGGCATTAGTCATAGGCTCTGCTTGAGCTTGCTTAATGATTTTTCTGCCATCGAAGTGATAAGTACCTGAGAAATCTTTACCCGCAAATAAGCGTATGGGTACTGAGCCACTCTTACCACGCATAGGTTGTTGCCAAGCCATGTGCAGTAAACTGCGCGTACCACGTTCGCGGGAAATACTATTGATAATGCTCGCGAACTGACTTTGGCTGCGGGTTAACAATACTGGGTTGCCATTGGCTGTAGGATAACTGATCTGTGCGCTGCTGATTTCTGATGGGATCACCGGCGGGTAACGATATTCCACACTCGCAGGCGCGGCAGGCATAGGTTCTGACGTCGAGGTACCGTTTAAGGTTTCAGCGCAGTGGCTATTTGCATCGGCATCAAATACCAGTGTGCAAGGCGCAGATGCGCTGGGTATCGGCGTGATTGCTTGCGCGATAGCTGGGGAGATTAAGTCTATTGCGTTATCGGTTTTCGTCTTGTTCGGCGCATCAGGCCATTGTTCACTTGACTGACTTTGGCGTTCAAACACATAGACTTCAACTTCGAACCAAGCTTCTGCTTGGACGACCTGACTGTGTGATAGTGCAATGAGTGTAGCGATAGAGACCGCGAGTTTACGTAACACTATTTATCTCCAAGACGATGTTGCGATAATTGTTCTAGCAAGAGTTTCACTAAAGCGAGCCTGTCTTTACTGGTTTCGGCTGCAAGGCTGAACTTTAACTTATTCGGTCCTTCCATTCGATAGATTTGTGGCTGGCTTTGGAGTAATCCAATAATAAACACAGGATCTATGACATGATCATCACTAAATTCGATGCTGCCACCTTTACTGTGCACTTCTATTTTAGTCGCACCTAAGCGAGTTGCCTCATGTTTATAGAGGGTCATTTCCATTAAGTTGCGCGTCGGTTCAGGTAATAAGCCAAAACGGTCGATCAATTCGACTTTTAACTCATCCAGCGCCGCCTGTGTTTCGCACCCTGCGATGCGTTTATAGAGCGACAGACGAATATTTACGTCGCTCACATAGGCTTCAGGCAGAAGGGCGGGGATACGCAGTTCAATTTCGCATTGCTGATTGAGCATTTGCGCCAGTGACGGTTCTTTGCCTTGTTTTAAGGCTTTTACTGCCGCTTCGAGCATTTCCATGTATAAGCTAAAACCAATTTTCGAAATATGGCCACTCTGTTCATCGCCCAAGAGTTCACCTGCGCCGCGGATCTCTAAATCTTGGGTCGCCAGCATAAAGCCCGCCCCGAGATCTTCAAGAGCATCAATGGCTTCTAAACGTTTGCGTGCATCTGGGGTCATACGTTTGGGATGCGGCGTCATCAAATAGGCATAGGCCTGATGGTGCGAACGCCCGACGCGGCCACGTAATTGGTGTAACTGCGCCAGACCAAAGGTGTCGGCGCGCTCAATAATAATGGTGTTGGCACTCGGAACGTCGATACCGGTTTCGATAATAGTGGTACAGACTAACACGTTGAATCTTTGATGGTAAAAGTCTGACATTACCCGTTCTAGATCGCGCTCACGCATTTGACCGTGGGCAACAACGACTCGCGCTTCAGGCAATAAATCGATAATGCCTTGGGCACATTTCTCAATACTTTCAACATTATTGTGCAGGTAATACACTTGGCCGCCACGGAGAATTTCCCGCAAAATGGCTTCGCGCACAGTCGCGGGATCTGATTCCCGTACAAAGGTTTTCACTGCTAAACGTTTGGCGGGCGGGGTGGCGATAATCGATAAATCGCGCATGCCCGACATGGCCATGTTTAAGGTGCGCGGAATAGGCGTTGCGGTCAGGGTTAAGATATCCACGTTGGCGCGCAGCGCCTTGATTTTCTCTTTCTGACGCACACCGAATCTGTGTTCTTCGTCGATAATCAACAGGCCTAAGTTTTCAAACTTGGCCTCAGATTGCAGTAACTTGTGGGTACCGATAACAATATCGACTTTGCCTTCTTCCAATTGCTGCAGCACTTGAGTCTGCTCTTTGGCGGTACGAAAGCGTGACATCACTTCAGTGACCACGGGCCAGTCGGCAAATCTGTCTTTGAAGTTTTCATAGTGTTGCTGGGCAAGCAATGTGGTCGGAACTAGCACGACCACTTGTTTGCCAGCGTTGACGGCCACAAAGGCGGCGCGCATGGCGACTTCGGTTTTACCAAAGCCCACATCGCCACAGACTAATCTGTCCATTGCGGTGGGCGATTGCATATCGGCTAACACGGCGATGATGGCGCTTTCTTGATCGACGGTTTCTTCGAAGGGGAAGCCGCGGGCGAATTGAGCGTATTCTTCTTCATCAATTGCGCAGCTTTCGCCGGGACGCGCTTGGCGACGGGCATAGACATCGAGCAGCTCGGCCGCAACATCGCGGATTTTTTCAATCGCCTTTTTCTTGGCTTTAGCCCACGTCTCGTTGCCGAGTTTATTTAAGTGGGCGTCTTCATCGGCGCCAACACTGTAACGGCTGATGAGATGCAATGAAGACACTGGCACATACAGTTTGTCACCGCCAGCGTATTCTAATTGCAAGTATTCTGCGACCAGTCCACCCGTATCTAGGGTGACTAAGCCCCTATAAAGTGCAACGCCGTGTTCTAAATGTACTATGGGCTGGCCAACTTTGAGTTCGGCCAAGTTTTTAATCAGGGCATCATTACTGATCTGACGCTGTTTTTCACGGCGACGTTGCTGGGAAATACGATGGCCGAAGAGTTCAGTCTCACAAATGATACTGACACTTTCTTTGGCGCTGATCTGCAGCAAACAACCGCGTGACAGCGGCGACACGATAAGGCCTAACTTGGCATCACTTTGAATAAATTCATCAAAATGGTTAAACAGCGTAGGTTTTAACTGAATTTTAGCGAGCAATTCAAGCAGCGCTTCGCGGCGACCCTCGGACTCAGCGCTAAACAACATGCGTTTGGCGCTGCTGGCATAATCTTGCAGCGCTAGCAGCGGTTGCTTTAATTTATGATTGGCGCTGATGTCGGGCAGGGGGCTGGCGGCAATAACAACCGCTTTCGTTGTTTCAGTGCCATCTGTTGGCACTTGCATTTGATAACGTGGCAGCGGTTTAAAGGCGGCAAATAACTCTTCTATGAGTAAATACAGCTCTTTAGGCGCCAGTAATGGCCGCAGCGGATCAACGCGTCTGTCTTGATAGCGATGCTCGACTTCTTGCAGATGGGCGCGCGCCGACTTTTCGATATCGCCTAAGGTGACGAGTTGAGTGTCCTTGGGTAAGTAATCGAATAGGGTGGCGGTGTCATCAAAAAATAGCGGCAGGTAGTTTTCGATCCCCGCCGGCATCAAGTTACGGCTCACTAGCTGATAAACCGATTCCGGCTCTTTGACTATGACCTCGAAACGGCGGCGGTATCTTTGCCTAAAACCTTCGATGGCCGAACTGTCGGTTGGGAATTCCTTCGCGGGCAATAGGCGAATCGAGTCGACAGGTTGCAATGAGCGTTGGGTTTCTGGATCAAAATGGCGAATGGTTTCCACTTCTTCATCGAATAGCTCGATGCGCAGTGGCATATTCATCCCCGTTGGGAAGATATCCAGAATCGATCCGCGAATGGCAAACTCACCATGTTCATACACTTGCTCCACCGAATGGTAGCCAGTGTCGGTTAAATGCTGGCGTACATCGTGTAACTTGTAGCTATCCCCCTTTTTGAGCACAAACACGTTGGCGCTTAAATAGGCCTTAGGTGGCAGGCGTATCATCAAGGTGGTGACGGGCACGATAACGATATTTTGCTCAATCTGAGACAGCTGTGATAGCGTTTCGAGTCGCTGGGAAATTAAATCCTGATGGGGCGAAAAACTGTCGTAGGGCAAGGTTTCGCGGTCAGGGAATAATCTGACCTTAATGCCTGTTTTACTGAGCAAATAACTTAGCTCTAACTCTAAGCTTAAGGCGCTTGGCGTGTCACTGGTGACGACTAAGGTCGTTCCCTTATGTTGACGCGCTAAATTGGCGAGTGTAACAGCTTGGCAAACCCCGCCCACGGTGGACAGAGTCTGAATTTGAGTGCCATTTTTGACGGCTGGCGGCGTTAGGGCAGATATGTGAGTCATTGGCGTGCGATAAACTGATTCATTCACAAAGAGTTGCAGACATTGTAGAGACTTGATGGCGTAGGTGCCAGAGAAAAGTCAGCGGCTATTGACGCTCATCTCTGGCGAGTTTGCGTAACTTGAGTTGTTTCTGTTGCACATTGAGGCTGGCTTTGACTAATTGCTCCACGTCAGATTCAAGAATTTGACTGAATTCAAAGTCGGTTTGCCATTGTAGATGTTCAGGTTGAGTATGTTGCTCTGTACTGGCATTACGACTCATATCGCCTTCGGCTTGTGCTATTTTTTGTGCTTGAGTGGCGATGACTTTGCCAAAACAGAGAATGGCAACTAATTCGTCGTGAATAAACAGAGTAATTTTATAGTGGGAGCCAATGTCTAAGGCTGTTGGGGTGAGTAATCTCAGGCCACTGCCACCAAATTGGTTACCAAAGCATTTTTCGCCTTCTTGGGTTTCTTTTTCTAATACATGTTGCAGCACTAGATCTACTTTGCGGGATTGCAGCTTTAAAAAATCCACGACAACTTTTGCCTCGTTATCTAAATGGCGCAGCTGTAGCAAGCAGTTAGCTTCGAGTGTTTTGACTTCGCTGAGCAGTTGAATGCCTAATGATTGCATTGATCTCAGAGCCATTTCTGAGGGTAATGGCTGGGAATTCGGCCATTGGCTTAGGTAGGCGGTAAAGTGGTGAGGCACACTAAAATACGGATTGGTGTCAGTGAACAAGGCTTGCCTCTTTATTTATAGGACCAATACACCTATTATCGTGCCCATCTTCATGATTTAGCAAGTTCAGCACACAGGACGCAACCCTCTTTCAATGAATCCAGGATTCCCTTTCTATATTGGTTACCGTTATTGGCGGGCCAAAAAAGCGAACGCGTTTGCGTCGTTCATTACCTTATTTGCCGTTTCGGGCATTTTTTTAGGCGTTGCAGCCTTGATCGTTGTCAGTTCAGTGATGAATGGCCTTGAAGGCCAACTTAAGCAACGTATTTTAGGTGCAGTGCCACAATTAACCCTTTATAGCGAAGCGCCGTTAGTCGATTGGACAAAGCAGGCGAGTGCGCTTAAAGCCTTACCGGGTGTGTTAGGCGTTACACCGAGCGTGTCGACGCAGGCCATGGTGCAATCTGCGTCGAATATTCGCGCTGTGCAGGTTTATGGGGTGTTTCCCGAATTAGCGCAAAAGTTATCCTCCGTTGCGCAGCACACTTACTCAGGTGCATTTGAACAGTTGGCGAGTGGCGACTTCAAGGTGATTTTAGGATCTGAGCTCGCACGGCAACTCAAAGTCGCTCCCGGTGATACGGTACGATTATTGAGTGGCGATGGTGTGGTGTACTCCCCATTAGGCCCAGTGCCGAGTCAACGTAAGTTCTTGGTATCTGGCATTTTTGAAATGGGCTCTCAGGTTGATGCTGGCGTTGCATATATCCATTATCAAGATGCAAAGCGTCTAATGCGTCAACCGAGTGAGGCAATTGATCAGCTTAGACTCTATTTAACCGATCCCTTTAGCGCGCCCGCTTTAGCGTCTAAAGTGCAGGATGTTCTCGCTAAACAAGATATTAAGGTAACAACCAGCGATTGGCGTGATACCTATGGTCACTTGTTTGGTGCGGTAAAAATGGAAAAGAACATGATGTCACTGTTGCTGAGCCTGATTGTGGCCGTGGCCGCATTCAATATTGTTTCGGCGCTAGTGATGATGGTGGTCGATAAAACCACGGATGTGGCAGTGCTAAAAACCCAAGGCGTAACCACGCCCGCCGTGATGGGCATTTTTGTGGTGCAGGGGTCGCTCAATGCTGTACTTGGTTTAGTGCTTGGGCTCGCGGTAGGTATACTTATCACTTTGAATCTGAATGGCATTATGACGACCTTAGGCATTTCGATTTTAGGTGCGGGACAGAGTTTGCCAGTAAAACTGGAGTTGATGCAGTTGTCAGTGATCGTGATAGGCACACTATTGGTCACCTTGTTGGCGACCTTATATCCCGCGCTGCGTGCGGCCAGAGTGCAACCCGCAACTGCGCTGAGATACGAGTAAACCCGTGAGCTTTTATGAATAGTCGTCACCCATGGGTATTCATCCGTGAGTGATGCTTGCCAAGATGAAAATAATTTAATGCATTGATTTAATGAAATAAATTGATGCCAAAGCATGTTTAAGAGAGAACTTCAATGCAAGACGTGTTACTGCAAGTGCAGAGTGTCAGTAAGAGTTACCATGATGGCGCCGTGACCACGCAAGTGTTGTCTAATGTCGATTTGCAGGTGTTTAAGGGCGAGCAGTTGGCGATTGTCGGCAGCTCAGGCTCAGGTAAGAGCACACTGCTGCATATTATGGGAACTTTGGATGAGCCAACCGCGGGCAAAGTCTTGTTGCTAGGCGAAGATTTATACCAAGTGTCTAGTGCGCGTCAAGCGCAGATCCGCAATCAAGATCTCGGCTTTATCTATCAATTCCATCATTTATTGCCTGAATTCACTGCCCTAGAAAACGTCGCTATGCCGGCATTTATTCAAGGTAAAGATCGTAAACAAGCGCTCGCCGATGCCAAAGTCTTATTGGAGCGGGTTGGGCTAGGCCATCGCATGACTCACATTCCCGCTGAACTATCGGGCGGCGAGCGTCAGCGTGTCGCTATCGCAAGGGCGTTGATTAATAAACCTAAGTTAGTGCTGGCCGATGAACCTACGGGTAATTTAGATGCTAACAGTGGCGATGCGGTTTATGAGTTGATCCGAGAGCTGGCCGATCAGTTAGGTACGGCGTTTGTGGTGGTGACTCATGATCATAAATTGGCTGCCCGTATGGACCGCCAACTGATGATGAAAAACGGTTACTTGCAATTAGCGGCGGAAACCCAAGTATGAAAGGACCGTTAGCCCTATCCATTGGTTGGCGTTTTTATCGCGCCCGCCAATCCAACAGTTTTATTAGTTTTATTTCCTTTGCATCGACTGCCGGTATCGCTTTAGGTGTGGCGGTATTGATCATAGTTCTGTCTGCAATGAATGGTTTTGAGCGCGAGCTAGAGCAAAGATTACTGGGTGTAGTGCCGCAGGCGGACATTGTCGGGGTGGACGAACCTATCGTCAATTGGCAGAGTGTTGCGCAAGGTGCACTACAAATTGAAGGTATTCGTGGTGCTGCCCCCTTTATTCGCATGCAAGGTTTAGTGCAGAAGCCTGGTGGTTTTCAAGGCTTAGCCGTGGTGGGGATTGATCCGAAAGAAGAAACGAAGGTTTCAACTTTGTCACAGTTTATGAGTGATGCAAGCTGGCAGAGTCTGAGCCAAGATGAGAATCATATCGTCCTTGGCGAGAGTTTATTGACTAAGTTGGGGCTTGAGGTGGGTGATACGCTGGCCTTATATGTGCAGGATATCGATCCCGACGCGGCAGGCAGTTTACGTGCGGCGAAGAGCCATCGTTTTGTGGTGTCAGGCACCTATCATCTGGGCGGCGAGCTTGAACTGACAACCGCTTATATTCCATTGCAATACGCGGCGCAGATCTTGAACATGAATAACGGTGTAACGGGTGTGCGTATTAGCGTCGATAAAGTGTTTGATGCACCAGTAAAAGTGCGCGAACTCGGTTATGCGCAAAAGCAGTCTGTGTATATCAGTGACTGGACACGTACCCAAGGGCATTTATATCAAGATATTCAGTTAGTTCGCACTGTGATGTATTTAGTTCTAGTGTTGGTGATTGGTGTGGCCTGTTTTAACA
The DNA here is from genome assembly GCF_025653725.1 of Shewanella sp. SM74. NCBI lineage: Bacteria > Pseudomonadati > Pseudomonadota > Gammaproteobacteria > Alteromonadales > Shewanellaceae > Shewanella > Shewanella sp. SM74. The sequence goes on from NZ_JAKKRZ010000001.1 coordinate 326,957, forward strand.
TCGTCTCCACCTTAGTGATGGCGGTGCGGGATAAAGCGTCCGAAATTGCGATTTTGATGACCATGGGCCTGAGTCGTTTGGCTGTGATGGGGATTTTCATGGTGCAGGGCGCGTTAAATGGTCTGCTTGGCTGTGGTCTTGGCGGCATTATTGGCATTAGTGTGGCGCTGAATTTAAGTGCGATTGCGAGCTCAGTTGAGCAGTTACTCGGTATTCAACTGCTCTCGGCCGATGTTTACTTTGTCGATTTTTTACCGTCTGAGTTGCATGTTTCGGATGCAGTACTGGTGATTGTGATGGCGTTTGTGATGAGTTTAATCGCGACTTTGTATCCCGCTTGGAAGGCGAGCCAAATTGCACCAGCACAAGCGTTAGCGGGTAGATAACTGGATAAGTGGTTGTTCGTCCTGTTAGCCGATTTGGGCTGAAATCAGTGCAGATGTTTTCAGGACACTCCTTTCTTCCCAATGACTATTGCTTAATTACTATTTCTAAATACGATATTGTGGCGACTGAGGACTTGATGACTCGAGTACTTAAGGCTTTAGAATGAAAGCCACATAAACAAAAAGGCCAGTGGGCGCTCTTAAAGAGATTACCACTGGCCTTTTTTGTATCTGTTTTATGCGTTTATTTAAACTAAGCGTTAATTTCGATTAACGCTTCAAGCCTTCGTTCAATAATGGACGCATGATCTTCACTAATTCTGTGGTCACCTTAGGTGAGCCAGCAACGATGTTGCCCGAAACCAAATAGTTATGGTTGCCAGTAAAATCAGTCACTGTACCGCCTGCTTCGCGGCAAATCAGATCGCCAGCAGCGATGTCCCATGGCTTTAAGCCGATTTCAAAGAAACCGTCCAAACGACCCGCGGCAACATAGGCTAAATCTAATGCTGCAGAACCTGCGCGACGTAAGTCAGCACATTGGCCGAAGACTTCGCCGAAAATAGCCATGTAAGTTTCAGTGTGTTGACGCGCCTTGAATGGGAAGCCAGTGCCAATCATGGTAGGTGCTAATTCATTCACGTTGGTAACACGCAGACGGAAATCATTGAGTTTTGCGCCTTTACCACGGACAGCGGTAAAGAGTTCTTCACGGACAGGATCGTAAACAACGGCAACTTCAGTCTTGCCTTTGTATTGCAGAGCGATAGAAACCGCGAAGTGGGGAATGCCTCTAACAAAGTTGTTAGTGCCATCCAGAGGGTCGACTATCCAAACATAGTCTTTATTCTCACCGCGGTTTTCGCCTTTCTCTTCACCCACGATAGTGTGATCAGGGTAAGATTTACGAATTTGGTAAGTAATTGTCGCTTCTGCTTCCTTGTCTACACTGGTAACAAAATCGTTGATACCTTTTGAACTGACTTCGATACGGTCAAGTTCAGTATAGGCGCGCATAATAGTTTGGCCGGCCGCGCGGGCAGCGCGTACAGCAATCGTCAGCATCGGATGCATTGCAATCCCCTGGATGTTAAAGAACGTTAAAATAGCGGGCGGTATTATACTCGATTTGATAGTTATATCAAATACCGATTTTCATATAAGCATTCGGCAATGGCTGTGATAATATTCGTCCCCAACGTTTTATGAATTAAATTAAGTTGTTTCATGCTAAGTAATATTCGAGTGGTTTTAGTGGGGACTTCGCACCCCGGCAATATTGGTTCTACTGCCAGAGCGATGAAGACTATGGGTCTGTCTACTCTGTATCTTGCAGAGCCCCGGGTTGAGCCCGACGGTCATTCCATAGCATTAGCCGCGGGTGCATCGGATATTCTGAAACATCTTGTGAAAGTGGATTCACTTGCTGAAGCGATTGCCGATTGCAGTCTAGTGATTGCAACCAGCGCGCGCAGTCGCACCTTAGATTGGCCCATGTTAGAGCCAAGACAAGCTGGGGTGAAATTAGCGACCGAGGCACTTAAAGGCCCTGTTGCGATTGTGTTTGGCCGTGAAAACCATGGTTTAAGCAATGAAGAGCTGCAACAGTGCACTTATCATGTGGCTATCCCTGCAAATCCAGAGTACAGCTCGCTTAATCTGGCGCAAGCCGTACAAATCATTTGTTATGAAACCCGCGTTGCCCATCTCTCGCAAAAAGACGTTGCCGAAGAAGAGCTGACTGAGTATCCCTTGGCTGCCGATCAGGAACGTTTTTTCGCACACCTTGAAACAACACTGTTATCCACTGGATTTATCATCAAGAACCATCCTGGACAAGTGATGATGAAACTTCGCCGCTTGTTTAGTCGTGCACGGATTGAGAGTCAGGAAATGAATATCCTCAGGGGTATTTTGACGTCAATTGAGAAAGTGGCGGGTTCTAAAGAAAAATAGCCAAACCTTAATAATTAACACTAATCGCGAAGGATAAACAATGGGCGTGATAGCTAGGCTAAAAGAAGATATTGAATCTATATATCACCGTGATCCTGCGGCGCGTAGCGCGTTTGAGATCTTGGTTAACTATCCAGGCATGCATGCCATTTGGTTGCATCGGATAAGCCATAAGCTATGGAAGCGCGATTGGCGCTTAACGGCACGTTGTTTATCGACGTTTTCCCGTTGGTTGACAGGGGTTGAAATCCATCCTGGGGCAACCATAGGTCATCGATTTTTTATCGACCACGGTATGGGCGTTGTGATTGGTGAAACGGCTGAGATTGGTGATGATTGCACCCTTTATCACGGTGTCACGCTTGGTGGAACCACCTGGCAGGCGGGGAAACGTCACCCGACGTTAGCCAATAACGTGGTGGTGGGCGCAGGGGCAAAAATCCTCGGTCCTATTACCATGCACGATGGTGCGCGTGTGGGTTCGAATTCTGTTGTGGTGAAAGATGTGCCCAAAGATACCACGGTTGTGGGGATTCCTGGGCGCGTGGTGGCTACACCGTCACCGCAATCGAAAGAGAAAACTGAACGCCGCAGCGCGATGGCGAAAAAATACGGCTTCGATGCGTACGCGGTATCACCGGATAATCCCGATCCGGTGGCCAATGCGATAGGGCAGATGCTCGATCACATGCATCTGATGGACTCGAAAGTTCAAGAGTTGTGTCAAGCCATTCAAGGGCTGGGTGGCGATGTCTGCACTGAAAAACTGCCAGAGCTGGATATGGGCGAGTTCAATGATGCCGAAAAAGCGGCGGCGGAAAAACGCCATAGTGCGTTAGAGGAGTTTGATCCGAGTATCTAAGTTTCAAGAAATGGTTCAACGAAATGGTTCAAGAACGGGTTTAACTTAGCGGTTTAACTTGTTTAAGGGCCGACCTTATCAAGGGTCTCGTTTAGCGTTTTACTTTAGCTCATCCTGTTGTAAAGGCGCATACCGCTATCAAACCTGAGTTTGATCGCGCCATAGTACCGTGCTCACTTTTATCCTGGGTTTATATCGTGCTAGATGTCGATTAATTGGCGCTTTAGCATTGAATCTTAGGCCGGAAAAAGGTTAAATACCCCACCCAGATGAAAGGGTATTGGTTATGTGCACACTCATATACTTGAGTGTTTTAGTAGGTTTTAATACTTGACTGAATTACTCGGGTATGTTGAAATAATGCATACCTGTTCGGGAGCTATGGTAGTTATGAAACTTACATCAAAAGGTCGTTATGCAGTAACCGCTATGCTAGATGTGGCAATCCACTCAGCATCGGGACCAGTTCCCTTGGCGGATATCTCTGAAAGACAAGGGATTTCGCTTTCCTATCTGGAACAACTCTTCGCTAAGCTAAGAAAACACGGTTTAGTTGCCAGTGTACGTGGACCGGGCGGTGGTTATCGCTTAGGCCTAGAAGCCAATGATATTTCAGTCGGCATGGTTGTCCATGCTGTAGACGAGTCTGTCGATGCGACTCGTTGCCAAGGACTTGGCAATTGTCAGAGTGGAACTCGCTGCTTAACCCATTCACTTTGGGGCGATTTAAGCAAACAAATTTCCGATTTTTTAGATGGTATCAGTCTTGCCGGCTTGATGCAGAAGCGAGATGTGCAATTTATCTCACTTAAGCAAGACACTATGCAAAAGGAACAAAGAGTCAGTTTATAGCGGCACTTTGTTATATATAAAAATAATTTTTGTACGTTGTATGTAGCCTCTACCAGAGACTGCTCAGTACGGAGTGTGTTATGAAGCTTCCTATCTATTTAGATTATGCCGCCACCACGCCTGTTGATCCTAGAGTCGCGGAAAAGATGTTCCAATGCATGACAATGGACGGCATCTTTGGTAATCCGGCCTCACGTTCACACCGCTACGGCTGGCAAGCCGAAGAAGCGGTGGATATTGCTCGCAACCAAGTTGCCGAGTTAATTAACGCCGATCACCGCGAAATTGTGTTTACCTCTGGCGCGACGGAATCGAACAACTTAGCGATAAAAGGTGTTGCTCATTTCTATCACAAGAAAGGCAAGCACATCATCACCAGTAAGACTGAACATAAAGCAGTTCTCGATACTTGTCGCCAATTAGAGCGTGAAGGTTTCGAAGTGACTTATTTAGAGCCTGCGGCAAACGGCATCATTCCGATGGAACGTTTAGAAGCGGCAATGCGTGACGACACTATCCTTGTCAGCATTATGCACGTTAACAACGAAATCGGTGTGATCCACGATATCGATGCAATCGGTGAACTATGCCGTTCAAAAGGCATCATTTTCCACATGGATGCGGCACAAAGTGCAGGCAAAGTACCTATCGATGTGCAAGCCACGAAAGTGGATTTGATCTCGATTTCTGGCCACAAAATGTATGGCCCTAAAGGTATCGGCGCACTATATGTTCGTCGTAAGCCACGCATTCGCCTAGAAGCGCAAATGCACGGTGGTGGTCATGAGCGTGGCATGCGTAGCGGTACGTTACCAACGCATCAAATCGTAGGTTTAGGTGAAGCTGCTGCAATCGCAAAAGCGGAAATGGCCTCTGATGATGCCCGTATCGGTGCATTACGTGACAAATTATGGAATGGCATCAAGCACATTGAAGAAACCTATATCAATGGTGATGCGATTGAGCGTGTTAGCGGTAGCCTCAACGTCAGCTTCAACTATGTTGAAGGTGAGTCGTTAATGATGGCACTGAAAGATTTAGCTGTTTCATCGGGTTCGGCTTGTACCTCAGCCAGCCTAGAGCCTAGTTACGTATTACGTGCACTTGGCTTAAATGATGAAATGGCACATAGCTCGATTCGTTTCTCAATCGGCCGTTTCACAACCGAAGAAGAAATCGATCACGCTATCGAAGTAATTACTCAATCTATTGATAAATTAAGAGAAATGTCTCCTTTGTGGGAAATGTTTAAAGATGGGATCGACCTGAACCAAGTTCAATGGGCACATCATTAATTCTGACCTTTACAATAGATAATTTTGGAGCAGTACCATGGCTTACAGTGAAAAAGTGATAGATCATTATGAGAATCCACGTAACGTTGGTTCTTTTGATAAAAACGATCCTTCGGTCGTGACCGGTATGGTAGGCGCGCCTGCTTGCGGTGACGTAATGAAACTTCAGTTGAAAATTGGTGCTGATGGCATCATTCAAGACGCTAAGTTCAAAACCTACGGTTGTGGTAGCGCGATTGCGTCTAGCTCACTGGTAACTGAGTGGGTTAAAGGCAAGACTATCGAACAAGCTGCGGCGATCAAAAACACGGATATCGCTGAAGAATTGGCATTGCCACCAGTGAAGATCCACTGTTCAATTTTGGCTGAAGATGCCATTAAAGCTGCTATCGACGAGTACAAATCGAAACAAGCTAAGTAACATCTGGAGTTAAGATGGCGATTACAATGACCCCAGCGGCAGCCGATCGTGTCAGATCTTTCTTAGTCAACCGAGGCAAAGGTGTAGGCCTTCGTCTCGGCTTAAGAACATCAGGCTGTTCTGGTATGGCTTATGTACTTGAGTTCGTTGATTCTTTAAATGATGACGATGAAGTGTTTGATATCGAAGATGTGAAAATCATCATAGATGCCAAGAGCCTTATCTATCTTCAAGGGATCGAGCTGGATTTTGTTAAAGAAGGGCTGAATGAAGGCTTCCAATTTAATAATCCTAACGCAAAAGGTGAGTGTGGTTGTGGTGAGAGTTTCACTGTTTAACCGCTAAAGTTGACGCATGAATTATTTCGAGCTGTTTAAATTTTCCCCTGCCTTCGATATTGATACCGCCTTACTTGCAGAACGCTATCGCGAACTGCAACGGGCGGTTCATCCCGATAAATTTGCCAATGATACTGAACAGCAAAAATTGCTGTCGGTGCAGCGCACGGCGCAAGTCAATGATGGTTTTCAAACCTTAAAAGATCCCATTCGCCGCGCTGAGCATATGTTGTCGCTGCGTGGAATTGAATTAAGCCATGAAACCACGACAGTGAAAGATACCGGCTTCTTGATGCAGCAAATGGAATGGCGCGAGGCGTTAGAAGATATACGCGATAGTGCCGATCCTCAAGCAAGTATTGACGAGCTATATCAATCGTTTGCAGAGTACCGCGCGCAACTCACTCAGCAACTGACTCAACTATTAACCAGTGAGCAGGCTGAAGATGCATTGTTAGCGGCGGATCAAGTTCGCAAACTCAAATTTATGGTAAAATTACACGACGAGTTGACCAGAGTCGAAGACGCTCTGTTAGATTGATTTTCCGTGTTTATGTTACTTTGCTGACTCAAGTACGCTTGAGTTGGCATTACTAAGTTGGATATATATGGCCCTTTTGCAGATAGCTGAGCCCGGTCAAAGTGCCGCGCCGCACCAACATAGACTTGCCGTTGGCATCGATTTAGGTACGACCAATTCTTTGGTGGCGGCCGTTCGAAGTGGAGAGACGGCAACCCTGCCGGACGAACTTGGACAGCATTCATTACCTTCTATCGTGCGTTATACCCAAGATTCAGTCGAAGTCGGCGCACTTGCGGCGTTGAGTTCGGCGCAGGATCCGCAAAACACGATCGTTTCGGTAAAGCGTTTTATGGGCCGCAGCCTAGCGGATATTCAAGCTGGCGAGCAATCATTACCCTACGAGTTTGCCGAAAGCGAAAACGGTTTACCTTTATTTGTGACTCCCCAAGGCCAAGTGAATCCCGTGCAAGTATCTGCGGAGATTTTACGTCCGCTGATCGCCCGCGCTGAAAAAACCTTAGGCGGCGAACTGCAAGGCGTGGTGATCACTGTGCCTGCGTATTTCGATGATGCCCAGCGCCAAGGCACAAAAGATGCCGCAGCTTTGCTGGGTGTTAAAGTGCTACGTTTGTTGAATGAACCGACTGCTGCTGCGATTGCCTATGGTTTAGATTCTAAGCAAGAGGGTGTGATTGCCATCTATGATTTAGGCGGCGGCACTTTTGATATTTCTATTTTGCGTTTGAATCGCGGTGTATTCGAAGTACTTGCCACGGGTGGTGATTCAGCGCTTGGCGGTGATGATTTCGATCATTTATTGCAAGCACATATGCAGCAAGTGTGGCAGCTTAGCGACATCGACTCACAATTAAGTCGTCAGTTGCTGATTGAATCGCGTCGAGTTAAAGAAGCCTTAACTGATGCAGCAGAAACTGAAGCGAAAGTGATCCTTGCCGATGGTACTGAACTGACGCAAATCGTTACTAAAGCTGAATTTGATGCCATGATTGCGGCATTGGTGAAAAAGACGATTGCCAGCTGTCGCCGTACCCTGCGTGATGCGGGCGTCACGACGGATGAAGTGCTTGAAACTGTGATGGTTGGCGGTTCAACGCGCGTGCCATTAGTGCGTGAACAGGTCGAAGCTTTCTTCGGTAAACCACCCCTGACATCTATCGATCCCGATCGTGTTGTCGCCATTGGTGCGGCCATTCAAGCCGACATTTTAGTGGGCAACAAACCTGAATCGGATTTGTTATTGCTCGACGTGATCCCTTTGTCATTAGGCATAGAAACCATGGGCGGCTTAGTGGAAAAAGTGGTGTCGCGTAATACCACGATTCCGGTTGCGCGAGCACAGGAATTTACCACCTTTAAAGATGGTCAAACGGCCATGGCATTCCATGTGGTGCAGGGCGAGCGTGAGCTGGTTGACGATTGTCGCTCACTGGCGCGTTTTACTTTAAAAGGTATTCCGCCGTTAGCCGCTGGCGCTGCGCACATTCGGGTGACATTCCAAGTGGATGCCGATGGTTTACTCAGCGTGACAGCGATGGAGAAATCCACCGGCGTGCAGTCAAGTATTCAAGTTAAGCCATCATTTGGTTTATCGGATACTGAAATTGCCACTATGCTGAAAGATTCGATGAAGTATGCCAAAGACGATATCGGTCGTCGTATGCTGGCCGAGCAGCAAGTGGAGGCGGCGAGGGTACTCGAGTCTTTACATGCCGCGTTAGCGAAGGATGGCGATTTGCTGAATGCCGATGAGCGTGCTCAGATCGATGCTACTATGGCCAATGTGGCGCAAGTTGCCGCGGGCGATGATGCCGATGCGATTAAGCTCGCGATTGAAAAACTGGATGAGCAAACCCAAGATTTTGCTGCCAGACGTATGGACAATTCTATTCGAGTGGCATTTAAAGGCCAGTCGATCGACAACATATAGGTGATGTAATGCCCCAATTAGTCTTTCTTCCCCATGCCGAGTTGTGCCCTGATGGCGCTGTGCTTGAGGCGAATGTTGGTGAGACCATTCTCGATGTTGCACTGCGTAATGGCATCAATATCGAGCATGCCTGTGAAAAGTCCTGTGCTTGCACGACGTGTCACTGTATCGTGCGTGAAGGCTTTAATGATCTTGAGCCAAGTGATGAGCTAGAAGATGACATGTTAGACAAAGCATGGGGACTCGAGCCCGAAAGCCGTCTATCTTGTCAGGCTAAAGTGGTCGACACTGACATGGTGATTGAGATCCCTAAATACACGGTTAACATGGTTAGCGAAGGCAATTAATATTGCTTCGATAATGATTAAAACCAGTCCACGTGACTGGTTTTTTGCTTTTGGCGTTGAGCATTTGTGCAACTAATCTTGTCTATGCCTCTAGTTGTTTGATTTATCCTTGCGCAGGCGTATTATGCGCTCAAAATTAATGGTTGCCGGAGACCAAATGAGAATAGCGATTTTATCGCAAGGGCCAGAGTTATATTCAACGAAGCGACTCGTTGAAGCGGCTCAATTACGTGGTCATGAAGTACACGTAATCAATCCCCTTGAATGTTATATGAATATCAATATGCGGCAATCGAGTATCCACATTGGTGGGCGAGAGTTACCCGCATTTGATGCCGTGATCCCCCGTATTGGGGCGTCGATTACCTTTTATGGTTCGGCGGTGTTGCGCCAATTTGAGATGATGGGCGTCTATGCCTTAAATGATTCAGTTGGAATTTCCCGCTCACGGGACAAATTGCGTTCTATGCAGCTGATGTCACGCCGCGGTATTGGTTTGCCTATTACCGGTTTTGCCAATAAACCGAGTGATATTCCTGACTTAATTGATATGGTGGGTGGCGCGCCTCTGGTGATTAAATTACTCGAAGGCACCCAAGGTATTGGCGTGGTATTAGCCGAGACTCGCAAAGCGGCTGAGAGCGTGATTGAAGCCTTTATGGGCCTTAAAGCCAACATCATGGTGCAGGAATATATCAAAGAAGCCAACGGCGCAGACATTCGTTGTTTCGTGCTCGGCGATAAAGTGATTGCCGCCATGAAACGTCAAGCGATGCCCGGTGAGTTCCGCTCTAATTTGCACCGTGGTGGCACGGCGAGTTTAGTCAAACTGACTCCTGAAGAGCGCTCTGTAGCTATTCGTGCGGCGAAGACGATGGGATTAAATGTGGCAGGGGTTGATTTGTTACGCTCAAACCATGGCCCTGTGATCATGGAAGTGAACTCTTCACCAGGGCTTGAGGGGATTGAAGGCGCCACCACGAAAGATGTTGCGGGTGCTATTATTGATTTTGTTGAAAAAAATGCGATTAAAGTAAAAAAGGTGACGCAAGCACAGGGGTAATGCCTCGGTTGTCGAGTATTGACTACGGAATATCAACACTTGATTCACCTCCTTATGGGTAACGGCGTTAAGCACTAGCTTATCCATTCAAGCGAACAGAATAGGGGAAAACGATGACATTAACTTGGATAGATTCGTTAGATATTGCGTTGGAATTACTCGAAGCACACCCAGAGGTGAATCCCACTCAGCTGCATTTCACCCAACTGTATGAGTGGGTGTTAGCTTTGAATGATTTTGCTGATGATCCTAAGCATTGCAATGAAAAAATACTGGAAGCAATTCAGCAGTGTTGGATTGATGAAAAGTAGTGAGCACAGTTGTGGTACGGCTTTTTATGTGAGGCATCTTGTCCTTCAGAAAATTAACTAAGGTGATTTACCTCACGTATTTGCAGTGGCGCAGAGAATATTTCGCGAGAGTTTGATCACAGTCAAGTTCATTTTCAGTGGATATCGTAATTTGTTGTATATTGGTTAAGGCATTTATATGGCTTAACTTTATTATCGCAACTGCAAGGATGTTCACATGAAACTTTTGCTTGTATTGTTATGTATGCTTGTCCCTTCAATGGCTTGGGCTCATCCAGGTCATGGCGGTGTCGGTTTATTCCATCACTTGTTAGATCTTGCACCCGCAGTCATTTTAGTCGCTTTGATTGCATGGGCTGGTATTTGGGCAAAAAATAGAAAATAATCCCATTTTTTAATGAGTTAATGAACCCTGCTAAGGATTTATCCTCCTAGCGGGGTATTTTGTGTGATCAAACTGATTACGAATAAAGCGAATGTGCGCAATATCTCAGACTAATTTGCTATAAAGATAGGATTTAGCTTTTAAATTTCGTATAATCCGCGCGAATTTTTTAAACTTGCTGACAAAGGAAGCTAGTTATGGCGATCGAACGCACATTTTCTATTATCAAGCCAGATGCTGTTGCAAAAAACCACATCGGTGCTATCTACAATCGTTTTGAAACTGCTGGTCTTAAGATCGTTGCAGCTAAAATGTTACACCTGACCAAAGAACAAGCTGAAGGTTTCTATGCTGAGCATAGCGAGCGCGGTTTCTTCGGTGCTCTGGTTGCATTTATGACTTCTGGTCCAATCATGGTCCAAGTATTAGAAGGCGAAAACGCTGTTTTAGCTCACCGTGAAATTTTAGGTGCAACTAATCCTGCTCAAGCAGCTCCTGGTACTATCCGTGCTGATTTCGCAGAAAGCATTGACGAAAACGCGGCTCACGGTTCAGATGCTGCTGAATCTGCTGCTCGTGAAATTGCTTACTTCTTCAGCGCTGAAGAATTGTGTCCACGCACTCGTTAATTCGATGCTAAGACTGAAAAAGGAGCCTAGGCTCCTTTTTTATTGGCTGCAATTTAGCGAATATAGATTTCCGTGTTGCAATGACGCTAATGCCTCTATACAAATCACACGTCAATTCAAAGTATTAAAATTAATAAGAGTTCGTTTTTGTTGGTCTTTTTAAATTTTGCACATTTTTTTAATTTTCTTGCTTGAAATTTTCTCTCCCGTCCTTATATCTATTTCAGGATAGCTCGATGAGGATCCTAGTGTGAATTCTGTGCCGTAAGGGCAGAAGATTTAACTCGGCAGACTCTACAAGCGTTTTCATCGTGAAAACCGTCCGCCAATTCTCCATATTGCTTAAGACAAGGATATGAATATGCGTAATTATGATCTAGCTCCCCTGTACCGTAGTGCCATTGGTTTTGACCGTTTAGCTCAGCTGGCAGAACATGCCGCCGCTAATAATGGCAATACTGGCTATCCCCCATATAACATTGAATTATTAGGCGAAAATCGCTATCGCATTACTATGGCCGTGGCCGGATTCTCAATGAATGAACTTGAGATCAGCAGTGAAGGTGAGAAATTACTGGTGAAAGGCAACAAAGCTGAAAGCCAAACCGAGCGTAAATACTTGTACCAAGGCATAGCGGAACGCGGTTTTGAGCGCACTTTCCAACTGGCAGACTATGTCACTGTGCTCGGCGCAAGTTTAGAAAATGGCTTACTCAATATTGATTTAGTGCGTGAAATCCCTGAAGCATTGAAACCACGCAAAATTGAGATCACTTCATCGCGCTTGCTAGACAGCCAGTCATAATTGACACTGTGGTAACCACCTAAAAACAAGGGGAGCATAATGCTCCCCTTGTTTTTGTGTTCACGCAAAAAATGTCCGCGAGATTTCCGTGAGAAAGTTACGCTTTCATGGCCTTTTCTCCGCGAGCCAAACCCACCACACCGGAGCGAGAGACTTCGACCAATTTAGTCACTTCACCTAGCGCATGAATAAACGCATCGAGTTTCTCTGATGTGCCGACCATTTGGATGGTATATAAATTGGCGGTGACATCGACAATCTGGCCGCGGAAAATGTCCGCCATCCGTTTAACTTCTTCCCTAAACTCGCCTTGGGCGCGGACCTTGATAAGGGCTAATTCGCGTTCAATATAAGCTGACTCGGTAATATTCGAAACTTTTAACACATCGATGAGTTTATGTAGCTGCTTCTCTATTTGCTCTAACACCATTTCATCGGCAACGACTGTGATGTTAAGCCGCGACAGTGTGATATCGTCCGTTGGCGCCACCGTTAAACTTTCAATGTTATAGCCGCGCTGTGAAAACAAACCGACCACACGAGAAAGGGCGCCGGATTGGTTTTCTAATAATACAGATATAATTCGACGCATTAGCATTTCTCCGTCTTGGTCAGCCACATTTCATTCATCGCACCACCACGGATCAACATTGGGTACACGTGCTCAGTTTCATCCACCATGATGTCGATAAAGACCAGTCTGTCTTTCATCGCCAGCGCTTCTGCCATTTTTGACTCAAGTTCGGCGGGATCGCTGATCGTCATACCTACATGGCCATAGGCCTCGGCAATTTTGGCAAAATTAGGTACTGAATCCATATAGGAATGTGAGTGACGGCCAGAGTAAATCATGTCCTGCCATTGTTTAACCATGCCAAGGAAACGATTGTTTAAGTTGATAATTTTAACCGGCGTATCATATTGCAGCGCGGTCGAAAGCTCTTGAATGTTCATCTGGATTGAACCATCTCCCGTGACACAGACAACCGTGGCATCAGGCATCGCCATTTTAACCCCCATCGCGGCGGGTAGGCCAAACCCCATGGTGCCTAGACCCCCTGAATTGATCCAGCGGCGCGGCTTATCGAACGGATAGTACAAGGCGGCAAACATCTGGTGCTGGCCAACATCAGAGGCGACATAGGCATCGCCATTGGTCAGCTTATACAAGGTTTCAATCACTTGCTGTGGTTTGATGCGACCACTGTTTTTGTCATAGGCCAGACAATCGCGGCCGCGCCATTGCTCAATATCATTCCACCAAGTGGCGATGGCATCGTTGTCATTGTGCTCGTTCGATTCATCTAACAGTGTCAACATGCTGTCTAAAATACTGTCGGCCGACCCTACGATGGGAATGTCGACGTGGATAGTTTTTGAAATAGACGAGGGATCGATATCTATGTGTAAAATGGTTGCATTCGGGCAGTATTTTTCCACATTATTCGTGGTTCTATCGTCGAAGCGCACACCAATACCGAAGATCAAATCGCAGTTATGCATAGTCATATTGGCTTCGTAGCGACCGTGCATCCCTAGCATACCTAGGCTGTTTTTGTGGGTACTTGGAAAAGCCCCGAGTCCCATAAGTGTGCTGACGACGGGAATATTCAGTCTCTCAGCTAATTGTAAAATTTGCTTATCACAACCTGAGATAATGGCGCCGCCACCGACATAGAGCACAGGCTTTTTAGCCGCTAATAGTGCCTGTAGTCCACGACGGATCTGTCCTTTATGCCCCGAGGTTGTCGGGTTGTATGAGCGCATTTTCACGCTTTCGGGATAAATATATTCGTGCAGCAGCGCTGGGTTTAAGCAATCTTTTGGCAGGTCGACGACCACAGGCCCAGGGCGGCCGGTAGAGGCAATATAAAAGGCTTTTTTTATCGTTTCAGGGATTTGAGTGGGATCTTTTACTAAAAAGCTATGTTTGACCACTGGACGAGAGATGCCGATCATATCGCATTCTTGGAAGGCGTCATTACCGATAAGGTTGCTCGGTACTTGACCCGATAATACGACGAGGGGAATAGAGTCCATGTAGGCGGTGGCAATACCGGTAATCGCGTTGGTGGCACCGGGTCCTGAAGTGACTAATACCACACCCACTTTACCCGTGGCACGGGCGTAGCCATCGGCCATGTGTACGGCGGCTTGTTCGTGTCGAACGAGTATGTGTTCAATTCCTGGGATAACGTGCAGGGCATCGTAGATATCTAAAACTGAACCGCCAGGATAGCCAAAAATGTGCTTTACGCCTTCATCAATCAAAGAACGCACTATCATGCTGGCGCCGGATAACATCTCCATGTGGAACTCCTATTGCATAGTACCGTTACGGTAAACAGTATTTTGTTACAGCGACGGTAATCGCTCTAAAAATTAAGCCTGAAGGGTAATTCAGACTCCGAAATGCTGAACTGACTTCGTAGAAGACAAGTGATTCATCCTTAGGATGCAGCAACTGTTGCAATGAACAGAATTTCATCATATTCAAAAAAAACAACATTTCAAGCCTTTTATGTAAAAAATAACCAACTTGAAACAATTTCACGTTTGAATGGCTGGAGAACTTGCTGGAATCGCCAAGTAATCTAGGCTGATTTATGGGTTTATCATATATTTTTCAGATTGTTAGATGCTTAAAAAGCAAAAACGGCACTAAAAGTGCCGTTTTGGTGTGGGACGTTAGATAAGCAGATACTTAACTGTTGCGATTGAATATTACTTATTTGCTACATTAGTGAAAGCCAATGCGCTGTTTTCACGCGATCAAACATGTGTTGCCGATGTGGCATTGGTATCCATGGAACCTTAAAAATAGATCCTTAAACCGTCGGCTGTATTTGATGCTTTGGACGATTAAATTGGCAAATACCGACTAACACAATAGAGCCTAACATGAGGGCAGAGAAGGGCACTGCTGTGCCATCATAGAACACCGCTAATAACGGCCCCGCTAACGCACCACAGCCAAATCTTAATGTGCCAATAACCGCCGTTGCCGTTCCGGTTTCTTGTTTGAACTTCATCAGCACTATCGCATCGGCGTTGACTGACATCACCCCTAGGCTGCCCATCAAAGGAATAAGCATGATCACGGTAAAATGATAGCTCATATCCAGTAGGTTGACCGTTAATAAACCAGCCCCCGCAATAGCGCCAAAAAAGGTCGATACGTGCAACATACGCAGTGAACCATAGCGGCCGACAATGCGAGTATTAATGATATTGGCCAACATCAAGGCGCCAACGTTGGTGCTAAACAAGATGGCAAAATAGGATTTATCTAAGGCAAAGACTTCCATATAAACGAAGGGGGATGCGGTGAGATAACAGAAAAACGCAAAAGACGTTAACACGCCGCTGGCAATGTTTAACTTAACGCCAGATCGGGAAAATACGGTCGCATAGGCACCAAGAAACGATTTTTGGCTGCGGGTATCCATATCTTTATCGCTGGGCATTTTTAGCGCAAACAGCACGAGTAATAACAGGGTTGCGGCATAGGCAGATTGAATGAAGAAGATTAAATGCCAATCACCGAGTTCTAAGATAACGCTGCCAATGCTAGGTGCCAGTAATGGCGCTAACATCATGATTAAACTCACGTAAGACATACCTTTGGCGGTATTATCGCCATAGACTTCTTTGATGTATCCCGGTACCACCACAGTCGCTGCTGCGCCGATAAAGGCCTGCAAAAAGCGTAGCCCAAGAAAGACTTCGACTTGACCAGCAAAACCAATCAGTAAACTGGTTAGCATAAAGCCACTCAGCCCCATTATCACCATAGGGCGACGGCCAATGCGGTCAGCTAAGGGGCCAAAACACAACATGCCTAGTGCATAGCCTGCTAAGTAGATACTCAGGGACTGTTGCACTGTTGTGATATCGGTATGAAAACTAAGGGCCAATGTCGACATCGCAGGTAAGTACATGTCGATGGCCAATGGTGTGATCGCGACAATCGCCGCTAGCATGGGAATAAGCAGTGCTAAATTCGGTATACGTCTACCGTTATGGGCAGAAGGTTGTGATTGTGGGTCCACTGTTACCTCGGGTGGCGAAAGAATTGAAAGCGTATTTCTCAGGGTTATGCGGCGTGGTTTAAATTGTACTAGGACAATTCACTCTAATCCGTCCATTTTTAGCCAGCATCTTGCGCTAATTGGCAGTGTTTGGGGAAAAGTGAATTGTGCTTCGATCAATTTTCACGGTAAGGCATTAAGCAATAGCATAGTAAAGCGCTAGGACAAATAAACCAATCTTTGCGATGATTTCTTTACCGTATTTTACCGATTAAATTGTAACTAAGTAGCAAGTCTCGATAATCGAGGCATAACCTTGGCGGCTCGAGCCGTTATCCTCCAATATGCTTCATTCAAAAGTGTTAGTTGTCATCTGAGTGTCACTGCTTTGTCATCTAGGTGTCTTTTATGCTGACTAATTTAGTGGGCTTTAGCTTCACCCTACTAAAAATAAAATATTCAGGAATGACACGATGAAAACACAACGACTCCCGCTTGCAGCCGCCATTATGGCGAGCTTATTACTCGGTGCTTGCAGCGGTGATGATGGCGCTGCAGGTGATAAAGGCGACAACGGCTTAAATTCACTGGTTAAAGTGACCGCATTAACTATTGGTGATGCAAATTGTCCCGCCGGTGGTCAGCGTATCGATACCGGATTAGATGCCAACCATAATGGACAATTGGATAACAGTGAAATTGCAGTCGCGCAATCCCAATATATTTGCCAGCCACAAACTGCAAGCTTAAAAGCAGAGTTGATTGGTCGTCATCAGACTGGCGTTTATGGCTTAAGTGCCGCCGAAATCGTTGAATATCACAGTGCATCTAACCGTATTTTTGTGGTTAATGCGATCAGCGGCAAAGTTGACATCATAGATGGCAGTTTATTAGGGACCTCATCAAACGCCACAGATCCTTTAGCATTGAATAATCTCGACAAATTAGCAGAACTCGATGTTGCTAAGGATGTGGGTCAAACCTTTATGGGTAGCGTTAACAGCGTGAGTATTTCAGGCAACTTGTTAGCGGCTGCCATTGAGCGTGGTGACTCTGCAGGCAATAAAACTCAAGCCAATGGTTTTGTAGCTTTTTATCAGCTTAACGGCACAGATGCTCCGCAGTTTATCAGCGCCGTCAAAGTCGGTGCTTTACCCGATAATGTGGTGTTCACCCATGATGGTAAAACCTTACTCGTGGCCAATGAAGGCGAACCTAATCCTGCTTATACCTTAGATCCTGAAGGCAGTGTTGCGCTTATTGCGATTACTGACGGTAAGCCAGCAGCCGCTGCGACCATCATAAATTTTAGTGCGTTTAATCAGGGCGGTGCGCGTGCAACTGAAATCACCGCTGATATTAAAATTAATGGTCCAATGGCGAGTGTGGCGCAGGATTTAGAACCTGAATATATCGCCATTAGCCAAGATAACCGCCGTGCATTTGTCAGTTTACAAGAGAACAATGCTATTGCCGTGATTGATATCGCCAATGCGAAAGTCTCTAAGATTTTACCACTAGGCCTCAAAGATTACGGGCTTGATGTGAATAAAATTGATGCGAGTGACAAAGACAATCTTGTGAACCTGCAAAGCTACACTGGGATGTACGGCATGTATCAACCCGATACCCTTGCTAGCTACCGTTGGAATAACACTGACTTTATTGTGACTGCGAATGAAGGTGACTCCCGTGACTATGCGGCTTTTTCGGAAGAAGCCCGCGCAGGGGATTTAGTGCTCGACCCGAATCACCCACAATTTGCCGCCGCAAAAGATAAAACCCAATTAGCGCGTCTTAAGGTAACGACGAGCATGGGGGACGATGATAAGGATGGCGACTACGACAAAGTCGTGAGCTTTGGTGCTCGTTCCTTCTCGATTTGGAATGCTGATGGTCAGCAAGTGTTTGACAGTGGCAGTGATTTTGAACGTATTACCGCCGCACTACTGGGGGATAAGTTCAACAATAACAACGAAGAAAATAAAGGTGATAGTCGCAGCGATGACAAGGGGCCAGAGCCAGAAGCTTTAGCCCTAGGCCAAATTGGTCAACGACTATATGCCTTTGTTGGTTTAGAACGTACCTCTGGCTTTATGATCTATGACGTGACTAATCCTTTTGATGTACATTTTGTCGACTATGTTGTGAACCGTGATTTTGAAGCTGACTTCGTTGTCGATACCGCTACAGGTGCAGTCAAAGGTGATGCAACATTGGCGGGTGATTTGGGACCAGAAGGGATGAAATTTGTCAGTGCCGATAAAAGCCCTAACGGTAATCCTTTGTTAATCATAGGCAATGAAGTCAGTGGCACCACAAGTGTTTACCAACTTAAAATTAAATAGTGGTGCACTAGTAAGTTATAGCTAATGGCTCACCGATAGTTCATCAAGCTTGTCAGTAACACCAGCGCCAGTAGCATGTATGCTACTGGCGCTTTTTTATTCACTCTTCTACAAAATTCGCCATTTTGTGTGAATTAACTTCATCTGAAATGGCGCATAAAAATTGGCTGAGCTTAATGGTCTTTAAGCGCTTTTACACCACTGAATAAGCATTTTGCACTAAGGAACGTATGGTCGATTCTATGCATTCAACCGCGAGATTGAATTGAGTGTCGTTTTCGGCGCCACCAAGGCTCAAGCGGATAAAATTATCATGGCAATTAAAGTCATCACCATTACGGACTAATATGCCTTTTGCGGCCAGTGCGGTAACGAGGTGATGGGCTTTGATATCTTCTGGCAGTTGTATCCAACCGTTTAACCCTCGCCAAGTTTGGGTTAATCCCAGTCGTTCGCCCATGGCGATACAGTGACGTTGGCGTTGACGTACGAGCGTATCTCGTTCTGCAGTGATATGACCTTTCTTTATCAACTGACAGGCTATTTCAATATTCAGCGGCGACACCATCCAGCATTGGCTATGGATAGCGAGTCGCACTTGGGCGATAAGGGGGTCAGGAACCAGAATAAAACCTTGCCTTAAGCCGCCAGAAAACAATTTTGACAGGCTGGAAATATAAATCACCCGTGGTATCGCCAGCTGTTTTGCTAATTGCCACAGGGGCGAATGCCATTCTTCAGGTAAACAATAATTCACGTCATCTTCAATGATATAGAATTGATATTGCTCTGATAATTCAAGGATTTTCTGCCGCTGTGATTCACTGTACTGAATGCAAGTGGGGTTTTGATTATTCAGTGTGAGATAGACTAATTTAGGGTTGTGGATCTGTAATAGGGCTTCAAAGCGCGGCAGATCTAATCCTTCGTGGGTAAGGGGCACTCCAACGCTAGTGACACCAAGCTGTTTAGCACAAATTCTCACGCCTGGATAACTGTATTGCTCGTGTAACAGTACATCGCCTGTTGATAAAAATGCGCTCAAACAGGCAAAAATGGCTTGCTGGCCGCCATGGGTAAAGACCAGTTGCTCGGGCGTTTGCTGTATGCCGCGTTGGTTTAACCATTGGTGGAACACTTGTTGGTGTTGATCTAATGGACTGGCGCGATAACCGAGTAACTGACTCAATTTAGTGGGGTCTTTCGCTAATTGGCTGAGGCAATCGCTTAGGGTGCTGATTTGATCTGTGAGTGGCTGCTGACAGGTCGCCATATTCAATTGTACGTTACCCATTTCAGGTACAGGGGAGGCATTGACATAGGTCCCATCTCCCACACGCGCTTCGACGTAACCCCTTTGTTCCGCCAATGCATAGGCGCGGGTCACAGTGCCAATAGTGATCCCTAAGGCATCGGCTAAACGGCGCTGTGGTGGCAGTTTACTACCTTGGGTTAACACCTTCTGCAAAATGCCTTGTTCTATGGCACTGACTAAGCGCTGATATTTCGGGCCTGAAAAAGTCGTTAGGTCTGGCGTCCAGATTGTACCCATGACAATAAATCCATTGATCTCTAATATTCTCCGTATATTATTTATTGCATCTTTTTATGTCAACAAATGTATGCATACAATTTAAGGCGAATATGAATACTGCACTGCTTTATGATCCACAATTATGGACTTTAATGGCCTCGACCGCGCTATTTTGCGCGACTATGACAATGACTCCTGGACCGAACAATATTCTCTTAGCTAGCTCTGGAGCGCATTTTGGTGTGCAGCGTACCGTGCCACATATTGCAGGGATCCGCTTGGGTTCGACCTCTTTACATCTTGCGGTATTATTCGGCCTCGGTACCTTGTTTGAAGCATTACCGGTATTGCACCAAGTATTGAAATATTTCGCTTTAGCATATTTGCTGTATCTCGCGTACAAATTAGTGACGTCGCCAGTGCAGAGCACGCATATGGATGATGGACGAAAACCTATGACGCTCATTGAAGCTGCATTATTTCAATGGATTAACCCTAAATCTTGGATGTCGACGATTACCCTGTGTAGCGCTTTTACATTAAGTGGCGATGGCTTTTGGTTGAGTGCGTTTCTTGGCGTATTAATGTTCAACATAGTGGGATTTCCTGCATCATTTACTTGGGTATTTGTCGGTGCCGCGATCAGTAAGAAACTCAATACCGATAGACGTAAGCGCCATTTTAATTGGTTTATGGGCAGCTTGCTCTTAGTGTCATTACCTATGATATTACGCTAGCTTGGCTTGAATTAAGTGCCTAAGCCTATAAATATTCTGAGGAAGACACTCGCGTAATGATTGGCTTTATGCAATAACCAACATACTATTGATGGCTTTTTAGGTAATGACCTTTTAGCTGAACATTTTCAGTCTCAGTTATACTTGTTGCTTATCTTGATAGTGTGTATATGGAGGTTGCCGAGTGAAGTTCCCTAGTTTGATTTCGTTTATGCCGGGATTGGCGCAATTATTACAATATGAAAAGCAATGGCTTAGGGATGATGTGCGCGCAGGCTTATCCGTTGCCGCTGTGGCATTACCCGTAGCGATTGCTTATGCCCAGCTCACTGGTGTGAATGCTGCCGTGGGTTTGTATTCCTGCGTATTGCCAATGTTGGTATACGCACTATTTGGCACCTCAAAACAATTAATCGTGGGTCCAGATGCGGCGACTTGTGCTGTTATCGCCGCGGTTGTCACGCCCCTAGCTGCGGGGGATAGCATGAAGCACTGGCAGTTAGTGATGACCATGACGGCCATGACAGGCTTTTGGTGCTTGATTGCGAGTCGTTTTAGGCTAGGGGTTCTCGCTGATTTTCTATCAAAACCGATTTTGATGGGGCTGCTTAATGGTGTTGCAATTACCATTATCGTGGGACAGTTTTCAAAAATCTTCGGTTTTACCTTCGATGAGCGTTATCTAATCGAACGCCTCAGCGGTGCGCCTTCTTACTTATCCAAAACCCATTGGCCGACATTGGCTATGGGGATTGTGACGCTAGCGACTTATGCCTTAGTGAAACGGTTTCGTCCTCAATGGCCTGCTTCTATGTGCGCAATGGCGATGGCGGCTTTCCTTGTTTGGGTGTTTAACCTGACGAGCTTTGATATTAGCGTCGTCGGAGAAGTGGCCTCAGGATTACCTTCATTCCAAGCGCCTGTATTTGATTTAGGTATTGCCCGTGAGCTTGTGGTACCGGCGCTTAACTTAGCCATGGTGAGCTTTGTGAGCATGATGTTGACGGCTCGAAGCTTTGCGGCAAAAAACGGTTACGATATAGATGCCGATAAAGAGTTCAGGGCGTTAGGTATAGCCAATATAGCGTCTGCCATATCTCAAGGTTTTGCGGTGAGCGGCGCGGATTCCCGCACTGCGGTTAATGATGCCAATGGTGGTAAGAGCCAGTTAGTGTCTATCATTGCGGCGGTATTGATTGGTGTTGTGGCGCTATTTTTCACTGCGCCTTTGAAGTTCATCCCCAGTGCCGCCTTAGGTGTGGTGCTGGTGATTGCCTCAATCTCGCTTATCGATTTAAAGTCACTGTGGAATCTACGAGTGCGGGATAGGTCTGCTTTTTTACTTGCCTGTATCACCTTGTTCTCTGTGTTGTTTATTGGGGTTATTCCTGGGATAACCTTGGCTGTATTACTGGGTTTATTCCAGTTCCTCGCTACTGTGATGCGGCCTACGGATCAAGTGCTTGGTTTAGATCATAAGGGCGTTATCCGCAGTGTCGATGAATCGGGTAAAGCTAAATCGGTTCCAGGAGTATTTATATATCGCTTTAATTCACCGTTAACTTACTTTAATGCGACGTATTTTAAGCGCCGTTTACTGGAAAAGTTTATTCGGGAATCTGAGCCTGTTGATTGCATCATTATTGATGCAGTGCCTTGTTTTACCCATTTGGATTTAAGTGTGATGGCCATGTTGGCTGATTTACATCAACTGCTTAAAAAACGTGGCGTTCGTTTAGTGCTTGCGGGACGTAAACGGCAGATGCTGAGTTGGTTTGAGCAAGCGGGCATGCAGACAGGGGAAGGTGGTATTTTGATCCGGCCAGATTTGTATCTCGCCCTTAAAATGAATCAAAGCTATAAACAAGCCTTGGCTGAAGGGCAAGCGCCTGTGATCCAAAAAGTTCCTGATGACTCGGTATTGTTGCACAGTCATTTGTAGTTAACTGTAATGCCTTGTTTGATTAAACAGGGTCATAAAATAGCGCAGCTTAAGGTTGCGCTATTTTTTTATTAATTTAATAATAAAATCAATGGTATGACTAGTTTTTTGAAGGTATTCAGTTTTACCGTTTAGTCTTTGAGAATTCTATCTAGGGGAATAAAACCGTGAAAACCATAATAACCCATAGGGCCGAGTATCAGACTCAGTAGGCACCATAAGCACTTTTTGTTGGTGCTGAGATCCACTTTACTTTTGAAGGCCCGAAGGGCAAATAGACAATGCAATAGCACCAGGCCCCCAAGCATAATAACGATATTAATATCCATATTTTCCAACTGTCTTATCCTTGTGTTCTATCATTCACGTCCTTGAGTCTTTAGGCGTGGTTACTTTTCTTGAAAAGATTGTCTAGCTACGATTAGCTAAATTAGTTACCTAGTGGCAAATACCTTACTCGAATATTTTACCGATGGCTATAACATAAAATAAAAATAATCTTTAAATCTTATTGGCTTACACGTCTCCTAACAAGCAAATTGGAGAATGGCTAGCGTCCCAGATCACATATTTTTCCATCGAACGAATAAATATTTCACTCGAAATCAGTCGATTTAGCCAAGCGGCGACTCGCGGAAAATCATCACTCAGTGCACGTTTAAGATCCACTGCGGCAAACTGGCGTACAAAAGGTACGATTGCGTAGTCGGCAAGGCGAGGTGTATCGGCGACTAAAAAGGGGTGTTGCCCTAAGCATGTTTCAAGTTGCAGGAGGAAATGACTCGCTTGCTGATAATAATAAGCTTGCGTTTGCTCAGGGTAACGGTCGGCATATTTATAGCGGTCAAGCCATGGTTTAAATTGCTGATCATTTTGCGCGATAAGCTGTGTCATTTTATCTTCAATAGCAGGATTTTGCTGACACAATAGATCTAAGGGATCTGCTTGCGTGAGTGCCCAGCGCATGATCTCAAGACTTTCGGCAATCACCTCGCCGTTTGCTAGCACTAATACCGGCACAGTACCCTTAGGTGAGGCAGCTAGCATTTGTGGTGGTTTGGCTTTAAGGGTGATTTCACGGACTTCAACATTGCATTGGGCTAATAAGAGTCCCAAACGTGCTCGCATAGCATAGGGGCAACGGCGGAAGGTGTATAAGACGGCTAGAGTCATTCGGATTTCCTCTACTGTGCGGCGCCATGCGTGGAAGTTGATGCGACTAAAGCTGACGTCAGCATGTTTATGTATGCTTATTGACGACGCGAGTATGCCAATGCGAATGTTGCGTGCCAATCATGCAATATTCAAAGGGCACAGATGGTAACGCTTTCATACTGGGATTTCTGCTTAATTTGCCATCATAGAATGATTTTTCTCACCACTGTGCGTAAAGAATTAAAGACCCTGTATTTTATCTGTGTTTATCTTGCTGTGACTCAGGTAGAATTCCGCGCTATTTTTGGGATCTGCAGCAAGGCTGCAGATGATTGATTTGTTTATGCACTGGAAATTAAGTTCCAGCCAGCAAAGAGGGTGTTATGGCTAAAGTTGTCGTATGTGCGTTATATAAATTCGTGTCGTTACCGCATTTTGAATCTATCCGAGCGCCATTACTCGCTATGATGGAACAGGCCGAGATCAAAGGCACTCTGCTCCTCGCAAGTGAAGGGATCAATGGCACAGTTGCTGGCACTCAAGAAGCTATTGAAGCGTTATTAGTGTGGCTTAATAGCCAAAATGGCCTAGACAATATCGTTCACAAGCTGTCATTTGACGATGAAATGCCGTTCTACCGCACTAAAGTCAAGCTGAAAAACGAAATCGTGACTATGGGCGTCGAAGGTATTGACCCACTTAAAGTGGTTGGCACCTATGTGAAGCCTCAAGATTGGAATGCGCTGATTTCTGATCCGGACGTGATTTTAGTCGACACCCGTAACGACTATGAAGTGCAAATCGGCACCTTTAAGAATGCCATTAATCCTGTGACTGAAACCTTCAGAGAATTCCCTGAATATGTGAAGCAGAATCTTGATCCTGCTAAACATAAGAAGGTCGCCATGTTCTGTACTGGCGGTATTCGCTGTGAGAAATCAACTGCTTATTTAAAAGAGCAAGGCTTTGACGAGGTCTATCATCTCGAAGGCGGTATTCTTAAATACCTAGAAGAAGTGAAAGCGGAAGAAAGCCTGTGGGAAGGCGAGTGCTTTGTATTTGATAACCGCGTTGCGGTAAATCATGACTTGAAGAAAGGTCAATACGATCAATGTAATGCTTGCCGTATGCCAATCACCGAAGCTGAAAAACAGAGCCCTGCCTATGTGCAAGGTGTCAGTTGCCCATATTGTATCGATAAAATTTCTGACGAGCAGCGTAAACGTTTCGTTGAGCGTGAACGTCAAGTGAATCTGGCTAAAGCCCGTAATGAAGCGCATATCGGTAGCGATGTGAATCAAGTGATTGAAGCGCGCCGTGAGAAAAAAGAAGCGCAGCGTCGACTCGCCGCCGAGAAAAATAACGTGAAAAAATCGCAAGCGCTTTAACTTTATATGCCATTAGATGGGTCGTGAGTGAGTCATGAGTTCGCACTGAGCTCATTTCGTACTCAGGTAGCTTGCACTCTGGCCCGACTCGTTCGGGCCATTTTTTATGCCGATTTTAGTTTTAGTGTGAATGTGCTTTAAACCATTATTTATCATAGCGCTATGCCGAAAACCTTAAATTTATGATAACTTTCAGTCGCTAGTATTAAAAACGTTAGTATTAACAACGCTAGCATTTCAAAAAAGTCGAGTGCTATATACGAAGGGAGCGATTCAGTGCAAGGTAGGCAAAGCGCATGAGCATTTGGAAAGAGCTATACGATATTTTTGATAAGGAACGCAGTCGCTGGCAGCAATCGAGCGCCAGTAAGCAGGCGATTGCCTTCGAGTTAAAAGCCAATTTGGGTTTTCTGGCCGATGCGTTAAGCAGCTGTTTGTCGCAAAGTGCGATCGCCAGTGGTTTAGAATGCAGTATTTTTGAGGCAAAACTGAAAGAGGGCGCAGCACTCACTTCGTTAAATCGCCGTAAAGTGACACTGAAATTTATTGGTGAATTTGCCGAGTTTGCTAAATATGTCGGTAAAGAGAACGACGCTTTAGTCGAGAATGCTTACGCTAGAATCAAATCGCTGCAGAAGTTAGTCGCGGCTGAGCCCAATAAAAATCATGATCTTAAGATTAAATCCCTGTTTCGCTTTTTAGTCTTTTTAGTGGCGCACCTTGAGGAGCAGCCATTGAGTCGCACATCAGCGAAAAAAGCCTAAGGCTGATGAGTGGCATTGGCTAGCTTGTTATTTGAGAGACAAAAAAGGCGCCTGTGGCGCCTTTTCTATGTTTGCGAACGTCATTGCTCAGTGTTTATAGCGCAGTCTTTAAAAGGCGTGTTCAAGAGCCATCTTTAGACTCACTTTTAAAAGCCGCCATTGAGTTTAGCCCCTAGGTGGCTCAGTTTTACTTATCTGCTTTATTGGGTTCTGAGTCCGCTGAACTTGGCTTGTTTGAAGCCGCATCGGCATCATTGTCTGCTGCCGAAGGCTTGGCAGTATCTGACTTTATCTGCTTATCTTTACCATGTTGACCGAACTGCGGCAGTTTGAACTTAGCACTGTACTTCAACGCAGCAAGATTGCTGGCGATGACACCGACGATCAAAATAATAATGATCCAGACTTCTAAGGTCGACATACTCAGCTCCTGTTTCGAATTGACTCGCGCACACCTAACGGGCGATTAATCAACCGCTAAACGTTGCTCACATTTACGAATGTCTTCTGGCGTATCCACTTCAATAGAATCAAAGGCGCTAATGGCGATTTTGATTTTATGGCCGTACTCTAATGCACGTAATTGCTCGAGTTTTTCCAGATCTTCTAGACGACCTAATGGTAGGGCGGCGAAGGCCTGTACGAATTTGCGGGTATAAGCATACACACCTAAGTGCTTATAAACGGGGTAATCTTGAGTATCGCGGCCAAAAGGAATACGCGAACGAGAGAAATACAAGGCGTAGTTGTTGTTATCGAACACCATCTTCACATGCATAGGATCGTCAAGCTCGGCTTTATTGACGATTTCAAAGCCTAAGGTGGCCATTTCAAACTCACCAGGGTGACGCTCGAAGAGGCTGATGACTTGCTCGATAGAGGTTGGGTCAATAAGAGGTTGATCACCCTGTAGGTTGATCACTAAGTCGTCATCTTTTAGTCCCAGTTGGTTTATTGCATCATTGATACGATCTGTACCCGAGGCTGCATCTGGGCTGGTCATGACCACTTTGCCACCAAAACCTTCAACGGCCGCTTTAATGCGGTCATCATCGGTAGCGACATAAATATTGGTGAGGCCTTTGGCTAACGACGCGCGTTCATACACGTGTTGGATCATTGGCTTGCCGTTAATCGGGGCTAAGGGTTTGCCCGGGAAGCGGCTTGAACCGTAACGAGCCGGGATTAACAGAGTCACATTCATCAAATTATCCTACTTTTATCAAAGATATACAGTGTAGATATACAATGCATATAGACAAAAGGGCTCACAATTGAGCCCTTTTAACATGTGTTAGAGTTTAGATGCGACGGAACAGCACAGTCAACATTTCATCTGTGACTTTCTCTTCCCAACCCGCGCCGTAAACGTTAGCCCATAGTGGACCCATGCTCTTAGTCACGGCAACCATTTTCGCTATAGTTTCGTCTGGCAGATCTTTACAGATGTTCTTCGGCAGCGTGATGTTATGTTTCTTCATCATCAGACGGAACTCTTCAACGCCTTCTGGATAGAATTCTTCTAACACATCAAAGGCGATACAGTTGCCGATACCGTGGTGGTAACCCAGGATATAGGACAGACCGTAAGAAACCGCATGACAGGCACCCACTTGGCTATACGCTATGCTCATTCCGCCCATGAAAGACGCCATCATTAGCTTGTCGTCTTTTTCTACGTGGTCGTCTAAGTACACTTGGCGACATAAATCCATCGCTTTTTCAGCGTAGGATTTAGAGAACTCGTTTAAGAAGGTACCTTGTAAAGATTCAACACAGTGGATATAGCAATCCATACCTGTATAGAACCATTGGTCCGTTTCTACGCCTTCGATTAACTCAGAATCCATGATGATTTGATCGAATACTGTGTAATCTGAGTTCAGGCCTAGCTTACGCACTGGACCACATAATACGGCGGTGCGTGACGCTTCTGCACCAGTACCAGAAATCGTTGGGATACCGATGTGGTGTACCGCTGGGTTCTTGATCAAGTCCCAACCTTGGTACATGGCAGAGCCACCTGGGTTTGTCAGCATCAGCGATACCGCTTTAGCCACGTCCATGGTTGAACCGCCACCTAAACCGACGACGCTCACTGGCAGTTTGCTATTGAAAGCTTGAACTTGTTCAGTCAGGGCATCGATTTGAATTGTACTTGGCTCTTCATCAACGTTAACCCAAATCACCATGTCTTGTGCTTTAGCAGGAATGCGGCCCTCAAGGGCTTTGCCTTGATGCACGTCATCGACTAAAAACACCACGAAGTCGTCGGCGGTTTTACGTTCAGCAGCTAACACTTCATCCAATTGGACGAATGAGCCACGGCCGAAGATCATTTTTTCAACTACTTTAAAATTCTTAAAACTCATTGCAAC
Source organism: Shewanella sp. SM74 (assembly GCF_025653725.1). Lineage (NCBI taxonomy): Bacteria > Pseudomonadati > Pseudomonadota > Gammaproteobacteria > Alteromonadales > Shewanellaceae > Shewanella > Shewanella sp. SM74. The sequence continues at coordinate 355,355 of NZ_JAKKRZ010000001.1, forward strand.
AAACTCCCGTAGAATTATTGGGCAAATGCTTTCTTGATGTTTTCGATACGCTCGGCGATCTGAGCATCGGTCCAAGACAACTTGATGAGCATAGAAATCGTGCGGCTCATAATGGCATCGGATTTAGGCACAGAAACTTGAGTATAGTCAGGTCTGTCGGCGATTAATGTGATTGGCAACGCAGCAGATGCCTTAAGCTCCTGAATGTGTTTCCAGTTTTTCAAATAATGCCAGTTGTTTACATACCAGTAGAAGCAGCCATCAACGCCGTTTTCAGCCAGTTTTTTGCTGATTTCTTGCGTGCGCGCTTCGGTTGGCAACATAAAGGTTAAGAAGCCAGCCGAGTCGCCTTCTGGATCTGGGATCTGGCGGAAGGTGACTTCTGGGATAGCGGCCATTGCATCTTTAATGGTCTTTTTGTTTTTACGTTGAATATCGATAATGGTATCGAGTTTACGTAACTGCGCTAATCCTAAGGCGGCATTCATTTCCGAAATACGGAAGTTCAAGCCAATGATAGGGTGTGACTCTGCACCGCGGTCTTTACCAATATGGTCATGGCCGTGATCTGAGAACATGTGCGCATTGTTGTAGATTTCTGTGTTGTTAGTGATCACAGCGCCACCTTCACCACAGGTGATGGTTTTGACAGAATCGAATGAGTAACAACCTACATCCCCGATAGTACCTAGGGCTTGGCCCTTGTAGCTACCACCGATGGCTTGGCAAGCATCTTCTAAAATCAGTAAGTTATGTTTTTTACAGACGGCTTTGATCTCGTCCATCTTCGCCATAGAACCGCACATGTGCACTAAGTTGATGGCTTTAGTGCGTGGGGTAATCGCGGCTTCGATTCCTTCTGGAGATAAACACAATGTCTCATCGATTTCGGCAAAAATCGGAATAGCGCCTGCCATAAAAATCGCTTCAACTGAGGCTACAAAGGTAAAAGGTGGCACGATAACTTCATCGCCAGCACCAATGCCTGCAGCCATCATGGCCGTTTGCAGCGCAGCAGTACCGCTTGATAAAAGGTGAGCATGCTTCACGTTCATCTTCTCGCACAGTAGTTGCTCCATATCGCGCGTCTTCCAGCGATCATTACGCATATGGTCGAAGTTGTAACGGAAGGTAAAACCGTTTTCCATAACGTCAGCGACTTCCTGCTTCTCTTCAGGACCAAATAATTCAAAACCGGGCATGGAAGGTATCTCCTTAGAATTTGTGGCGCATAGGTCGCCTGCAATTAACTGGCGGATTATAACTGGCGTAATAGACCCTTGCGATGTTTTATTGCTGAAAATTGTCATGGAAAAAGAAAAACCTGCACAGGGGCAGGTTTTATCTGAGTATAGATGACACTCAGCTAAGGGTTAAAAGCCTATATTCAGGCTGTTAGCGTGGATTGGCTAAACCATGTTCACGGTCAACCGTGACATCTAAATCTGTCAGTAAACCGTTATCAATGCCGTAAATCCAGCCGTGTACCGCCACTTCTTGGCCGCGATCCCAGGCTTCTTGCACTATGGTTGAACTGGTCACATTAGCAACCTGCTCAATCACGTTTAGCTCGCACAGACGATCAAAACGTTTGGCTTCGTCCATCTGTTGTAATTCTTCCTGATAAATACGATAGATATCACGTAAATGCCCGAGCCAGTTATCGATGAGTCCTAAGCGTTGCTGACCCATGGCCGCGCGCACACCACCGCAGCCGTAGTGACCCACCACCATAATATGCTTCACCTTGAGCACATCGACGGCGTATTGCAGTACAGATAAGCAGTTAAGATCGGTATGGATCACCATGTTGGCGATATTACGGTGAACAAAGACTTCACCGGGCATAAGATCAATGATTTGGTTTGAGGGAACGCGACTATCTGAGCAGCCAATCCACAGGTATTCAGGATGTTGCTGTTTCGCTAATTGTTCAAAAAAATCAGGATTTTCTTGGCGTATACGTCCGGCCCAGCGGCGGTTATTGTCGAATAAAGGTTTGAGTAGTTTCATTTTAACCTATTGTTTTATTGACATATAAAATGTCTTCTCATGCTCTAATTCATGCAAGCAGCACATTTTGAGCAAGAGTATACCAGCAAATTTGGCTCTGCTGGTCTATCCAATTAAGGTTTGAATCAGGATATTGAAAAATCGAGATTATTTTTTCTTAATAGTACTGCAAATGGATAAGCCCTCTCTGAGGGTTCAAGCACCATTTGATTTTGATAGTGTGTTTGTTGTTTATATCGCACAAATGCTGAGTGGAAACCTTGTCCGCCACAGATTAAGGCGGACAAGGATGATGCAGTATGGGTTAGAACTTACTGATCACTTTCACGCTATCGTTGACTTCGCTGACGTCAACAAATCCGATCATATTGGGATTGGCGGCAATCAATGCAAGCATTTCAGCGCTGGAGTCGACGACTTTGGGCGGTTGACCTTGGCCTGAAAAGACCAGTTTTGACCAATAGGCTTTTAACTGACTCTCGGTTTTATTAAGGATCTGTTTAACAAATGCATCACGTGCGGGCGTGCCTTCAGGTTGATCGAGTGCGACGACAGTGCCACCACTGGGGAAAGACTTGAGTTTGCCTAAATAGATCCGTGAAATATCCGCAGCGCTAATTTCTGACGTATTAGAAGGGTGCACCACGACGGCAATTTCGGCTTGAACACAGGCACTGCCAAATAGAAGCGCACTGGCGACTAAGGTTTTTATCATCAACCGAGAACTTATTAGTAGTTTCATGCTTAACTCCTTAAAAAACTAAGTCTATTGCCATACTCAGCAACTGTTCATCGGAGGACGGTTTGTCGTTACTGTAGTTGGTGTACTCTAGTTTCAGTGCGGCAGAAGGATGGAAATCCCAGCGGGTACCTATGATGTAGTAGGCGCTGTCTTCCTGTTGCGCTTCAAGCGCCGCTTGTGTACCAAAAACAAGCGGTGCGAGTGCAGCTTGGTTTGCCGGTGGCAGACCATTGTAAACAGGTAACATAGCGTCATAGGCATCGTATTGGGGCTCACCTTTATCAATACCGTAGGTTAAGTGGAAGGTGAAATCGTGATAGCGGATCCCGCCGGAAACAAAGGCTGAATCTTGAATATTAAAGCTACTGGGATCGACATCAATTCGCGTGTATTCGGCCAAAATAAACCATTTTTCAGCATCATATTTAACATTCGCGCCAATGAGTAACGCGCTGTCATTAATCGGTAAAAGATCATCAACTACTTGCTGAGTAAAGAGTCCGGTTTGAGAAATTGCATTACCTAAGCCAAGCAGTGCGGGTAATTCGTAGGAGAAATCGGTAACTATGCCAATATTTAAACCGTACTCAAACCCTGAGGTTACAAAGTTAAAGTTCATTATGTGGCCCTCGGCGGAGAAGGGCGCAGGAGGTGTTGATGAACCGGTAGGCGAGTAGTCAGAAACTGAAGTGGTAATGTATTTATAGGTCAAACCTACTTCGGTATCGCCCCATAAATCGGCATAAACTAAGCCTACACCTTCACCTGAATTAAATGGCAGTGAATAAACTCCGCGGGGCGGAGTGATCCAGTGATAGGCATAGCCTACATCAATATAATCGGAGTATTTATAGAGATTAAAACGTTGGCGACCTGCCATAAGCATAAGTTTGTCGCTGATGTCATAGGAGATATAAGCCCATTCGAATTCAGCGCTATAATCGTTACTGCCTCTGGATAGCACTTGTGCAGTCGCTCTTAAGCCACTACCAAGATCGGCGGTAAATTGTAAGGCAACTTTGGAATCATTATTAAAATCGAGTTCTTTATCGTAACCATAATAGCTTTTATCGTCACTTAGACTCGAGCCCGCGACAATAGAGGCAAATCCATTTATTTGAACATCGGCATAAAGAGACGGCATATAAAGTGTGCTGAATACGCAGAGGGCAACTGTACTTTTTCTCATGGCAGAATACCTTGTTGAGGGAATACAGTATAAAGGTAGTTGATAATTAGTAGATTTCACCTTTGTGCAACATTTTTTAAGCCGCTTGGAACAAAAACAAGGTCTTTACTTGTTAATAGAGGTTTCACAGGTGAGTTTAATGAAATGAGGCGTGCTCAATAACAGACTTTAATAAAGTAAAGCCTAATGTATTTATCCATAAAATAGGAATTAAGTATGGGTGAGCAATATTGATATAAGCACATTTTGGTAACATGTGCTAAGTAGAAATACTCATCTTCAAGATGCGAGTTTTCGCACCTTGAAGCGTAGATTTAGCGATTAATTAATAATGTTTAGCCAGAAAATCGGCTAAATGTTGGTTAATAAATTCCGCTTGTTCGAGAGTTGATATGTGTCCTGCCGCAGGAATATGCACAAGTTGGCTGCCGTCAATGGCATCACTCATCAGGTAACTTTCCAATACGCTGCGGGCCTTATCTTCCACGCCAGCCATGATGAGGCAGGGTAGTGTCAATTGCTCGGCGTATTCCATGGTATCGCGACGACCAAAAATCATTCGTCCAAGTTTAACTATCGTGAGGATTTGCTCCGCTGTGATACTGGCAAGTGACTGTTCAAAGTCCGTAACCAGTTCGGGAGTGCTATTCGCGGCATCATTGGCGAAGAATAAAGGTGAAATTGCACTGATCAGCGGCGCAGGGATCGCCTTAGCGGCGGTAATCATATCCAGCATGCCATCATATTTCGCACGGGTGACTTCGGGTTCGAAGCCGATAAAACTGTTGAGCATAACGAGGGTTTTAACTCTTGTTGGTGCTTTCAGTACCAATTCTGCGCCCCACATAGCACCGACAGATTGTCCGACAACACTAAAGTGAGTTATCTCAAGAGCATCCATTAGCTCAAGCATTTGATCGGCAATATCGAGTAGCGTTTTGCAGTTATTGGGCAGTAAATCTGACTGACCATGGCCCCAAAGTTCAGGCACTATGCAGCGATACTGGGCGCTTAAGGTGGCAATTTGAGGCGCCCACATAGCGCTATCCCATAAATAACTGTGCCCAAACAACAATACAGGGCCTGAGCCGACATCAAGGTAACTTAATTTTCGATCGGCAATAACAAGCTGCTGGCGGTGTGAAGAAAAATCCATAAAACCTACTTTATCAAATATATCATTGTGTTAAACCGCATTTTGGCGCCAATTTTGACGATATAGCGCTATGCTTAACCTGTGTTGACTGATCTTGGCGAGTATTTCGTGATTAGGGCTGAGCGATACGCAGCACGTATTCATCTATTAGATTGTCTAATCGGGCGAGTACTGCATCTTTTAGCAACATATCACTGTTTTCTAACAGGATTGCCAGTTCGGCACGATCGAATTGTGGCAACAATAACTGTGCTACAGGGAAATAGCTGATGTGCCAAGGCTCAGGACTTACCGCACTTTGTCCCTGCTGAAACGGGAAGTAAAAGCCAAAATGATGGGCATTTTCTACCAGCCAAGCATGCAATTTAGCGCAGGGACCACCCTGAACATATTCAGCTTCAACAAGGCGCAGGGCTTTAACATCAATTTGAGCCGCATCGAACACATCGAGATCGGTACCCCAATGGTGGCGTGAAGCGCCAGGCAACGCCGACCAGAGCAAAATCAAGTCAACTATGGCATCGTCACTTAAGCCCTGAATATTGACCGGTAACTCATTGGCATCCAATACCGCGCGTTTACCGCTAGCCTTGGCATTCCAAATTGCCAGTTGCCGTTCAAAGGGACGATGTGCCGAGCAAATCGCGAGTTTTATGCCCGCATCTTCAGCTTTTGCCGCCATAGACTTAAAGGCGATAGCTGTGTTCTCCTCTAACCCAAAGCTATGATAACCAAGGTGATACGGGCTTAAATAATCCACTAATTCAGGGGAGCTTAAGCCGTAAAGTTTTGCGGTTTCGGGACGGATCTTCAGATGTGCTAACACAGTAATTGTTCCAAAATGACTTCATAACACAGGGCTAACTGCTCAAGGTCGTCCACTTTAACGCATTCATTCACTTTATGAATGGTGGCGTTGACAGGGCCAAGCTCTAACACTTTGGCGCCCGTTGGTGCGATAAAGCGACCGTCTGATGTGCCGCCCGTGGTTTGCGGATCGGTTTCATAACCTGTGACTTGGCGGATCGCGATACGGGTTGCATCTAATAACGGGCCATCACCGGTTAAAAATGGTAGTCCATTGAAAATCCAGCTGATATCGTAGTCTAGCTCATAGGCTTTCAATAGAGTTTCAACTCGCTCAATCAAGATTTCGGCGGTCACTTCGGTGGAGTAACGGAAGTTAAACATCACTTCCAGTGCACCAGGGATCACATTTGATGCACCTGTGCCGCCATTAATATTGGCGATTTGGAAGCTGGTGGGCGGAAAGAACTCATTGCCATTATCCCAGTGCATTTGACTTAGCTCGGCTAAGAAAGGCGCGGCTTTGTGGATTGGATTATCGGCAAGGTGTGGATAGGCCACGTGGCCTTGAATGCCTTTCACGGTTAAGTTGCCGGTTAAACTGCCGCGGCGACCATTTTTGACCACATCGCCCAGCTTTAGGGTTGATGAGGGTTCGCCGACTAATGCCCAAGTGATCTTCTCGTTGCGCGCTTCTAAGGTATCAATGACTCGCGTCGTACCGTTAATAAATGGGCCTTCTTCATCGCTGGTGATCAAAAAGGCGATAGAGCCATGATGATCGGGATGTTTAGCCACAAACCGCTCGGTGGCAATGACCATAGCCGCCAATGAACCTTTCATGTCCGCCGCGCCGCGGCCATATAAGTAGCCATCAATGATGGTGGGCACAAACGGCGGCGTGTGCCAACGGCTCACATCACCCGTTGGCACAACATCTGTGTGGCCGGCAAAACAAAAAACCGGACCTTCATTGCCACGGCGAGCCCACATATTGGTGGTGTCTTCAAATACCATAGATTCGATATTAAAGCCGATGGCGCTGAGTCTTTCAGCCATTAAGGTTTGACAGCCTTCATCAAGCGGCGTCACCGAAGGGCGGGCGATCAGCGCTTTTGTCAGTTCTGTAACGGGATAATCGTCGGCTGGCATCATAGTGAAAATACTCTTTTATAGGCGGCTTCATCAAAGCCAATCAGCACTTGTTCACCGACGACCAAGACGGGGCGTTTGATCAGTGTCGGTTGCGCCAGCATAAGTTGAATGGCTTTGGCTTGATCGATATTGGTTTTATCTGCGTCACTGAGGGCACGAAAGCTTGTGCTGCGCTTATTGAATACGGTTTCCCAGCCTGAGGTTTTACACCAGAATTCGAGGTCTTCTTGACGTAGGCCGTCATCTCTAAAATCATGGAAATGAACTGGAAGTTGATGATTTTCAATCCATTTACGTGCTTTACGCACTGTATCGCAATTCTTAATACCGTAGAGGGTCAAAATGATGCTCCAGTGTGGATGGACGCTTGGCTTGCAAGCATTGATTTTGCTGGCATTGTGGCATTGTGCGTCGCATGTCACAAGTGGGATGTGTTACTGAGGTAGCGTGAGCATAAAATGTCAGTGTGCTTGAAGCGTATTGGGATTATCGGGTGATGTCTGTCACTTTATGTAACCAAACGCCCTCAGGGCGTTTAGTCATATCTTGCTGCTTACTGATGCCGTATAGCACGCTTCATTGAGTGCGCTGCGGGCTTAACGGTAATGGGATGGCGTTGACTAAAGTTGCCAATTTAAATCAAAATCATAGCGAATGCCTAAGGCTATGATAGTGTTGTTTTCACGTTGATCATTATTTTGTTGTAAATATTCTAAATGCATGCGGACATTTGTTGCGGCTTGCCACTCTAAGGTGAGATTGTAGCCATCATAATTTTGGCTGCTGGTATCTTCTATCCCATCTTCAAACCTGAAGTATCCTAGTTTCAGCTTATAAGCTTTCGCAACTGGAATCGCGATGGCGCTATCAAATGTATTACCGGTTCTATTGACTGCGGTTTCAAATTCGTAGTCTTTATGCTGATAACCAACGGCGGCATATATGCCATTGCTAAATTCATAGGAAATGACGCCCCCGGCCAGTTGTTCTTCTCCAGTCATAATATCGTTCACATAGGTATCCTGTTGTAAGTAGGCGATACCTACGTGAAATCCACTCTGGTTAAATCCTGCGCCGACATTAATTACATCGGCACCACTGCCACCTGAGTTACCATCAAAAATGGCTGAAGCCATTAAGGTGATTGGCTTAATGTTAAGCTCATAGATCAAGGCATTATCAACAAAAAATGGACTCTCTTGGTTATAACCAAAGGGGCTATTCGCATTGTTAAAGATATCGACATATTCAGCGACTAAAGTGTACTGCACCGGCCTTTGGCGCCCAAAAGTCAACTTGCCATAGGGAGAATCGATCCCCGCAAAGGCGAGTCTCGCCTCGCCGAATCGGCCATTGTCATCGAGACGGATTTTCCATTCACCTTGGGCAATGGCACGCCAACCAGAGGCGAACTCGGTTTCAGCTTTAACCCCTAAGCGGGAGAGTGCATCGCCGATATCCCACACATCCTCACCTTTGTCTTGGTATTCTAAGGTCGGACGTAGTGAACCGTAGAGGATAAAACGACTGTCTTGTAGGGAGGATTGCAATGAGGGACTGGCAGGCTCCGCTTTGGCTTGTTGCTCCAGTTCTTTAACTCTTTGCTCGAGTTGTTGCAGTCGTTCCGACTCTTCTGTGGTTGTTTGGGCATTAGCCTGTAGTGGGATCTGAAGCATGCTAACTATGACGAACAACGTTATTTTGCTCATGATGAGGTCCTGTTGTTAGTAGATGTCATGGTGAGCCATGGATAAAATCATGGCTCACTGGCTTAGACTATGAATTTATTAAGGATTGCATCTTGTTCTTTGATGTATTGAGTTTGCGTATGCATGGCTGTATTTGCATGAACTGCAGTGTCAGAAACTTGGACTGATAAATCTTTGATCCTGATAGTATTATTGTTAATTTCTTCAGCTACTAAACTCTGTTCTTCCGCTGCAGAGGCAATTTGTAGGTTCATATCACTTATCTGTAATATTGCTTCACGAATTTTGTTTAATGCGGTATTAGCACCTTGGGCGCGTGTAACCGCATCTTCTGCATTATCTTTACTTTGGTTCATTACCTCTGCAACAGCCCTTGCTCCTGCTTGAAGTTGCTCTATCATGTTACGGATTTGAGTTGTAGATTGTTGAGTCCTTTGGGCGAGGGTTCTGACTTCATCTGCTACCACAGCAAAACCACGACCAGAATCACCGGCTCTTGCTGCCTCAATAGCGGCATTTAAGGCTAATAAATTTGTTTGATCTGCAATGTCATTGATCACTTTCAATATTGTGGCAATGTTGTCAGTTGCAGATTCTAATGTTTTGACTTCAGTGACGGCCATATCGATTTTGGATGACAGGGCATTAATGGCATCAGTTGTATCGCTGACGATTTTAGAACCTACACTTGTCGCTTCATCTGCTTCTTTCGCAGCAGAAGCCGCTCCTTGGGCATTACGGGCTACGTCAGTTGAAGTGGTTGCCATTTCGTGCATGGCAGTTGCAAGTTGTTCTAGTTCATGCAGTTGCGAGTTCATGGCATCAGTAGATTGCTGTAATTCTAGCGATGTCATTTCTGAACTTTTATGGATGAGCTGGCCAATGGATTTAGATTGAATGATCAACTGTTGTAGATTTGCCGTGAAGGTATTGAATCCCAAGGCTAACGCTGAAAACTCAGTGTCTGTTTTAGTATTTAAGCGTTGAGTCAAATCACCTTCGCCAGAAGCAACATCTTGAATTGCATCGTTTAATGTTTGTAATGGGCGCATTAAGGTTGTGATCAATAGTAGTAGGGTTGTGATACTGATGATTAAGGCGATAACGGAATAGAGAATAGAGCTATTGCGTAAGTCCGTCACTGCAGCATAGGCAATCTCCTCATCCAAGATAACACCAACATACCAGTCCTCTCCCGCAACGCGTGAGAAATCCAAGGTGAAGCTTTTTCCCTCTATGGTTACTTTTTGTGGCGTTTCCATCACTTTGACATTAGGTAAATAATCGGCCATAAGAGTGCCATTTCGTTTTTCCTCTGGGTGGGCTATGGTCGTTCCATCCCCAGAAACAATAAACACATGGCCAGCGTTGAAGAGTTTGACCTCATTGACGAGTTTGGCTAACCCGACCAAGCTAACATCATAGAAAATGGCACCGATGAATGTACCGTGATCTTTCACGGGCGTCGCAATTGAGACGAGAATTTCACCGGAGGCTGAGTCCGCATAGGGAGCCGTGATGATTAATTTATCGGCTTGTTTTGCATCGAGATACCAAGGCCTTACTCTTGGGTTCCATCCCGCACCCGGATCCCAGCTAGGATTATTATTGATATTCGTGCCATCTTTTTCATAACCTAAACCGACGAGAATAAATGCATTTTTAACTATGGGGCGAGTGATGACTGCACTGATGTGTGCGGGCGTGAGATCTTGTTCCAGTAGGCTGGTCGTATAAGCTGCCAATTGTTTACGGGCTTCAATTTCCGATGAAACCGTATTTCTAACCCCATCGACGATTTCGGTGACACTGGCTTCCACCTGTGCCTGCATTTCATTCTGAATCGAGTAGTATTGTTTGGTCGTTAGAAGCGTTACTGTCACTAACAGTAACGCAGAGGATGCGGCGACAATCTTATGACTGAACTTCATTGTTATTCCTCTGTAATATTAAAAGCACCTTTAGATGTATAGTCATGATTTCGTTCGAGAGCCAGCGGGTACATTGATCTTTTTGCTTTTTGTGACCAATGTGAGCCGATACTCTGACGCTCGAACAGCACTCGCTATACAGGATAGGAAGTTTTGTTGGCCTGGTTGTCTTAGTCTACTCGGCCTGCAAATAGCCACATTGCTAACGTGCTTTCGATAGTCATTCAATCCTACATCTGGGTGGTTGATATTTGGTTTATTCTGTTTTAAATCAGTTTGAAACATTATGTCGGTTTTGTGATGAAAATATTTCAGCTATCAGACAGGCCTCTTCGCGAGGAAAGTGGAGATAAATAAAAGGCTGGCGCCTTTGGGGGAGCCAGCCTTTTTATATCAATCAAGGGTATTTTCAAACTGCTAATTCAAACACTTAAAGTAAAGCTTGATTAGAGCTGTACCGTAAAGATCACGTCTTTGCCTGCAGTGACGCTGCCTTGGGCTTTGTCGAGGTATTTGACATCTTCCATGTTCGCCAAAACGACAGGAGTGAGTAGGCTGTCGACTTGATCTTTTAGATAATCAATATCGAATGACAGAATCGGATCGCCGACTTTCACTTCTTGACCTTCCTGGGCTAAACGTTTAAACCCTTTACCTCTCAGCTCGACTGTACCTACACCAAAGTGAACAAATAGCTCTAAACCTTGGGGAGACTCAATACTGAATGCATGATTTGTCTCAAAAATTTTACCTATGGTGCCGTCGATAGGCGCCAGAATTAATTCGCCTTTGGGAGCGATAGCGATGCCATCACCGACAATCTTTTCAGCAAAAACCACGTCGGGGACTTTTTCAATGGCGACGATATCCCCGGAAACGGGGGCATATACCATGATACCGCCAGCTAACTGAGTCTGGCCCGATACCAAGCGCCTTATTCGGCTTAAAAATCCCATAATCTAGAGCCTCTTTTGCTTGTTTTTGTCATTGTTTTTGTTCTGTAACGCAGCATAACGAATAAATGTCTCTATTTATAGCTTGTTATACACTGTTGTAAGCTTGCAATTCTATCTTGTTGTAATGCCGTGTGCGCTAATGCTGAAAATTGTGTGATGCTGCCTTGGCAAATGGCCGCTTTCACTTCTAAGAGTGAGCTTAAGTTAACACTGAGTTCGTCCAACCCCATGCCGATTAACAGCGGCGCAATTTGCGGTGAACTGGCGAGTTCACCGCACAGAGAAACTTTAACATTAGCGGCCTTAGCTTGGGTTATTGTCATGTTAATTAAGGCTAAAATGGCAGGCGAAAGGGACGGATAGTCACGGGTAAGCTGCGGGTTTGTCCTATCGGCTGCCATTGCATATTGGGTTAAATCGTTGGTGCCAATGCTGACAAAATCAAGTCTTGGCAGCATAGCGTTGAGGTTGAATACCGCAGCAGGGGTTTCGACAACGATACCGTAGCTAAGTTCGCCATAGCCTTTCTCTTCTTCTTCCAAGGCATCTTGGCACTGGGCAATAAGTGCAAACACCTCGTCCAATTCTTCGACTTGATTGACCATAGGGAACATCAAACGGATCGGGCCATGGTTAGCGGCACGCAAAATTGCCCTCAATTGGGTTTTAAATAATTCTGGGTGCGCCAAGGTGTAGCGAATGCCGCGAAGACCCAAGGCAGGATTATCTTCAATTTCTTGGCATAAACAGGGGAGTTCTTTGTCTGCACCTATATCTAAGGTGCGGATGGTAAAGGTTTTACCGCCTAGGGCGTGCAATGCATCGCAATATAAGCTGTATTGGGCTTTTTCATCGGGCAGGGTGGCGACGTTCATCAACATAAATTCGGTGCGAAACAAACCTATTCCATCGGCGCCGACATCGCTGACATGAGTGATGTCGTTGAGATTACCCACGTTTGCCATGAGTCCCACGGTATGACCGTCTTGGGTTTGCGCTGGGACATCCTTGTAAGTTTGAAGTGCCGCGCGCCTTGCTTGTTCATGGTGAAAGGTGACTGTGAGCCTTGCCTGTTGGTCTGGATTGGGATTGACACAAAGTTCACCCGCGAGTGCATCGAGCACTAAGGGCGTACCGTTGGGAATAGAGTCTGCGTCGAACTGACAACTTAAGATGGCTGGAATGCCGGCTGCTCTGGCTAAAATGGCCGTATGGCTCGTTAAACCGCCCGTTTTCAGTACAATACCGCAGAGGTTTTCCCGCGGCAGTAAGGCAAATTCGGCGGGGGTCAAATCCTGCGCTAATAAGATAGTGGGTCTATCGAGTTTTTCGAGCCCTTGAGCTAAATGGCCGTTTATCGCCGCGACGACTCTTTGGCCTAAACAGCGCACATCTTGGGCTCTATTGGCTAAATAGGGATCATCTAAGGATTGTAACTCATTGGCCTGATGGGCAAAAATACGTTCAACCGCCACACTTGCCGACAATTGTAAGGTGCGAATAGCATCGTTCACTTGCTCGATTAATTCATCGTCTTCTAATAACAATAAGTCGGCTTCGATCAACTGATAATTTTCGGAGTCGCTGTCGAGTGCAGCTTGGCTGTGGGTCAGTTGTGCCTGTAGTTCTTGCAAGGCTTTGGCAAATTTACCCTGTTGTTGAGGGATTTTAGACAGGGGAATAGGGCGATAATCGAGGTGATGTTCGGTGTGGAGCAGGTGAAGTGCCTGTCCAAAGGCAATTCCCGATGACACTATAATCCCCGTTATTGACATATCCCTTCCTAAATTAACCACTGAACTGAGTGTCCGTTAGCGATAGCGAGTCTAGTTGAGTGACGCTAAGCTTGTAAAGCGTTTGTATGTAAAGCATTAGCATGTCAAGACGGTCGAGACGAGTTTTTTGCGTGTCGGTTAAACCTGCAGATAAACGCATTTTAGCGTAAGAAAAGGCCTAGCTTAGGGTAATGAGCAGCTCAGAGACTTTCTCAACCGCGGCCTGAGCCTGTTCACCTTCGGCAAACACTCTTACCGTGACGCCAGAATATAAGCCTAAGGTTTGTAGCTTAAACAGACTCTTAGCACTGGCTTGCTTACCATTACACTCGACCATGACATCACAGTCAAAGGTTTTGGCTTCTTTAACCAGTAAGGCTGCTGGACGGGTGTGAATGCCATGTTTGGCGGTAATGGTGACTGTTTTTTCGTACATAGTAGATGAACTCATATTTAAAGGGGTATTACATTTCGTCTTTCGATTCTATGATGTGATAGCCCTGTTTTTTCAAGGCGGCGATGGCACTTTTGAGGCGATTATTTTTTACTAAAATGTAATCGGTATCAAAGGTCGAAATCGCAAAAATACTGATTTGTTCGTCCGCTAAGGTGCCAGACACTTTAGATAAAATGCCTGTCATCGAAAATCCCAGTGGCCCGAGTACTTCAAAGCAACACCAGCCCGGTTCTTGCTCTAGGCTGTCGAGTTCCATTTCACTGGAAACGACTAAAGATAAACCTTCTTGGGTCTTACCAATGAAATACATGTCCTGTGCAAAAACCTCACTGGGCAATACGGCATTCGGGCTAAAGCTATGAATTGTGTACTGTTCAGGGTGAACGGCTAAGGTCATTCGCATGGCAGTGTCTCGGTTGGATTTTTAAGGCTAAAGCATACCGCATATCAAACGTTAGCGTGACAGAGAATTTGTGGTTAATGGGATTTTTTCGTTGAAATTCATTGTTGGTGAGATAGCGGTTCACAAGCGTTACCAGACGGTTTACCCAAAGAAAAGGGCGCCCTATGGCGCCCCAATCGACAAGTCATGCCGTTCTCATACACTTTAGTTAGATTTTAAACTGGCCTAAGGTGCGGGACATGTCTTGGCTAATGTCTTGCAGTGACTGAGCTGCATGGCTATTACTTTCGTTAGCTTTTACTGAGACTTCGGTTAATTCCGAAATATTACAAATATTTCGATTAATTTCTTCGGTCACCAGTGATTGCTCTTCAGTGGCGCTGGCTAATTGTGTGTTCATGTCACTGATATGGGCAATCAATTGCAGAATCGCCGCCATGGCTTTACCCGCTTCGTGGGCTTGAGCCTGCAGCTCATCGGATTGCAGTTGAGTTTGATTGTTGCTCTTCATCACTGAGCCTACACCGGATTGGATCTCGCTAATGATTTTTTGGATCTCATTGGTCGAGTCTTGGGTGCGAGTAGCAAGGGCGCGGACTTCATCGGCAACCACGGCAAAACCACGGCCGTGGGTCCCTGCTCGAGCAGCTTCAATGGCGGCATTGAGGGCGAGCAAGTTGGTCTGCTCGGCAATGCTGCGGATCACATCGAGAATGCTACCGATTTGCTGTGAGGCGACGCCCAGCTTTTGGGTGATGACTTCAGAAGCTTTTAATTCTGCCACCAGTTTTTCTGTATTGCTGACTGTGTTGTCGATCACTACTTGGCTTTGCTGCGCTTGTTCTTTTACGCTGTTCGCCGCATCGGCCGCTTGCTGGGTGTTGCTCGCCATTTCATGGGTGGTCGACAGCATTTGATTGACGGCTGTGGCGACGCTGCCTGTTTCTCTGTGGATATGTTCAGCACTCTGATTGGACTCTTCAACTGCAATCAAAAGCTGTTTTGCATCTTTATCTAATGCTTGGCCTAAAGGTTGTAAATGGCCGACCATGTCGCCAATTTTTTGGGCGAACATGTTGAAGGCGCGGGCGAGATGGGCAATCTCATCTTTACCTTGAGCATTAATGCGCTGACTTAAGTCGCCTTCGCCTTGGGCAATATCTTCAAGGGCATCAATAGCATCATTTAATGGTGAGGTGATGGAATGGTTAAGCACAAGGAAGAAGGCAAAAATCGGCACTGAAATCAAAAACATGATAATCAGATAGTCGATAATGACTGACTTTAAGCTCGCTTTGACATCGCTAAGATAGGCGCCTGTGATGACTGTCCAGCCCCATTGCGGGTAGTAACGGGCTTCAGCAAGCTTGTCTTCTATCGCACGGGTCATAGGATCGGCGATCGGGTATTCGAGGGTGGTTTTCGATTTAGCACGCGCTAATGGCAGCATAGTGGCTAAGGGATTTGTGCCATTAGGTAACTTGAAGGTTAATGCTGAGGTGCCAATAAGATTTGCGCTATCCCCGTGGGCGAGGATTTGATTATTATCATCAATAACAATGAAGTAGCCTGAACCTGAATAGCGAGTTTGATTGATTAAATCCGCGGCGATTTGTTTAGCTTCTGCTTCGCTAAACTTACCTTTGAGCGCATCCTGACGGTGCACATCTATCACGCTTAACATGCTGGCGAGCTGACCGTCTATCTGCAACCATTTCTGCTCAATTAAATTACTGTACTGCTCTTTAATTGAAAAACTGGCAAAACACACAGTCCCTATCGCGGCCATAAGGAGCATCATCATTAAGCGTTGCAAAATGGTAAACCGGCGCAAAAACGTGATCATTTGGATTCCTTAAGGGCTTATTATTGTGCATCAATATACCTGCGAATCAATCTCAATTGAATCGTCTGTGACATAAATTAAGTAAAAGCCGTTATAAAATATGAGTTTCTTTGATCTAAAGCAGGGAATAGTGATAGGGAACTTTAATCTGTTGCATTATGGGGCATGTTCTTATTAAGTTAGGTCGTTTTATAAGTCGCTTTATGTTGAAGGTTTTATCTGATCTATTAAATATCAATAAGTTAGCATTATGTTAATTTTGCCATCTTGCTATATTAGGCTAATCAATTGTTTTAATTTTGATTTTTTACGCTTTTACGCGCAAGATTAATTCATTATTCAGTTTGAGAATCGATTATGACCACAAATACTATCGTAACGTCGGATGATATTTTACTGAAGTTATGCCACTCAGTCGCCCACGTCCTTTCTAGCACCAGTGCCAGCAATGTTACCCATGCGGGTATGGTACAAAGTATTGCGCGCACGCGTCTTAAACCTGATCTCGGTTGTTTCTCGATTTTTGATGGTGGTTTTTCAGGGCTAGTGGTGATCAACTTTTCCGCCTCTGCAGCGATTGAAATCTACCGTCGCTACATGCTGAACATGGGCATGCCTGAGTCTGAGCTCGCATTTTCACATACGTCAGATGAAGTGAGTAATGTGATGGGCGAACTGATGAACCAAATTCTAGGGGATTTTATTAATAAAATTTCTAAAGAATTGCAAACGTCAATCAGCCAAAGCCAGCCAAAAATGTTGACGATTAATAAAGAGCTAACCATATCAATCGACGCTAACTTAGACGATGCGGTTGCCCGTAGAGTGTCGTTTAGGACAGAGAATAACCATATTTTCTACCTCGAGTTTGCCATGGACAAAACCGAATTCATTCGCTTAGATGAATTTGTCTACGATGAAGAATTCGATCCCGATAGTCTGTTAGAGCAGCACAGTTCGATTGGGGGAAATAACGACACAAATTCGAATGTTTCGCCTTGGGTTAAGATGGCCGATAAACCCGCCATTGCGACTCGTGCCATTGATAATGAAGCCGATGATTTGCTCGATCAGCTCGGCATTTAAGCAGAGTCTCTAATGTAAGACGGATGTTAACGCATTCGTCTATACAAGTGGGTGGAACTGTTTTAGTATCGACGCAAAATAATAACTAAGGTTAAATCCTCTTTATGGCATCGAAAGCGACCTCGATTGATATTGCTTATCGTGCTGGCGTATCCCAGTCAACGGTTTCCCGTGCCCTTAGAAACAGCCCGTTAGTCAATTTAGAAACTCGCCAACGTATTCAAACCATTGCCAAAGAGCTGAATTATAAGGTCGATAAAAATGCCAGCAATCTTCGCACCCAAAATAGCCATACCTTAGCGCTGTTATTGTGTGAAGACCCCACCAACGATGACTCGTTAATCAATCCTTTTTTCCTGTCTATGCTAGGTTCCATTACCCGAGCAACGGCGCAGCAAGGTTATGATTTATTGGTTTCTTTTCAGCAATTGTCCAGCGACTGGCACGCCGATTATGAAGACAGTAATAAAGCTGACGGCATTATTCTGCTTGGTTACGGGGACTATATGGACTACGAGCAAAAGTTGGAGCGATTGCTCGCGCAGAATACTCATTTTGTGATCTGGGGCGCTGAGCATAACAATAAGTCAGTACTTTCCATTGGTTGTGATAATCATCAAGGCGGCTTGATTGCCACAGAGCACTTGATTTCCCTTGGTCGTAAAGCTTTTGCTTTTTTAGGCGATGCCTCGAGCCACAGCCCCGAGTTTAGAGACAGATATTTAGGCCATGTGAAGGCGCTGCAAATGGCGAATATTGCTGTCGATCGCACTAAGCAAGTGTCGGCAATTAGCACTGAAAGTGCTGGTTACGATGCGGCTATGGCATTGATGGCCAAAGGCGCACAGTTTGATGCTATTTTTGCTGCTAGCGATCTGATTGCCATTGGTGCTATTCGTGCGCTGAAAGAGAAGGGCATTTCAGTTCCAGAGCAAGTGGCCGTCGTGGGATATGATGATATTCCGGTGGCGAGTTTTGCCAATCCGCCATTAACGACCATTAAGCAGAACACCCAATTAGCCGGTGAAATCTTAGTCGACAGTGTACTCAAACTTATCCGCGGACAAGAGGTGAGTGCGCAGCTTATTCCGACGACCTTAGTGGTTCGCAGTTCCTGCGGCATTGATAGCGCGCCGCTTAAGCCGTTATAGATGGGTCATTATTGCTAGGAGTGTTTTTTGCTGGCAAGTCGTTGAGCACTTAATTTGCTTATTGAAAAATCGCCGATAATCCTTGGATTTATCGGATTTTTGCTTTTTGGGATCACTTAACCGCATATTGACGTAAAAACTTCGGCACATCTGCTTTGGTTTTCTTGGCGATTTTTTGCAGTAACTCGAAGGTGGGAGCATTGAGACCGAACTCTTGCTGAAGGTCTGCCAGCATTGCCAGCCACAAATGGCCAGTCATCTCAGCATCGGCTAAGGCGCGGTGAAAGGTGCCATCGCTTGGTAACTGTTTATAGCGCACTAAAGTACCTAACTGATGATTCGGCGCCGCTTGATACAAACGTCTCGCCACCAGCAAGGAACAGCCAAATTGTCCAAGATAACGATGGCGAATTTGAGCAAATTCCGCGTCTAAAAAGCGCTGATCAAATGCCGCATTGTGGGCGACTAAGTTATGATCGGCGATAAAGTCGGCAAAACGCGCCATCACTTCATTACAGGGCGCTGCATCCCTGAGCATTTGATTGCTGATCCCTGTGTAGTCCTCAATAAAACGACTTATTCTAAATCCTGGGTTCATCAACTCTGAAAATCTTTGGGTGATCACGCCGTTTTCAATCAGCACAGCTCCGATTTCAATCGCGCGGTCCCCTTGATTAGGCGATAGCCCTGTGGTTTCAAAGTCGAGCACGACCAAAGTGTTAGCAGCAGATGTAGGCATAGATCTTACGTGGACTCTATAAATGATGTGTCAGCATTGCCGTCTTTGACAGTACAACGCTTTTAGATAAGCCGATTGTAATTCAATACGTTAGTAAATTCACTATCACATTGACGCTGATAAAAGACTTAATGCTTTGTTGATCCGGTCGAGCTTTCTTGGTTTCGCTTCCTGTTAGCATTTACCTCTATGAATAACAGTTTGGTTTGTGAGCGACCCATGCAACTCGATATTAATGGCTTAACGCCCGCGCAATTTTTAGCAGAATATTGGCAGAAAAAACCTTTGGTTATCCGCCAAGGATTCAAACATTTTCAAGATTTAATCTCGCCCGAAGAGTTAGCCGGCTTAGCCATGGATGAGCTGGTGGAATCTCGGCGAGTGTACCAACAGGCGGGGCAATGGCAGGCTGAATTTGGCCCTTTTGATTCCTATGATCATCTCGGTGAACGGGATTGGACTTTGATCGTGCAAGCCTTGAACAACTGGGTGCCCGATGCAGAAGCCCTGATCCAATGTTTTGATTTTATTCCGCGCTGGCGTTTAGATGATGTGATGGTGAGTTTTGCCACTCCTGGCGGTGGCGTGGGGCCGCATATCGATCTGTATGATGTGTTTATTTGCCAAGGTTCGGGACGCCGCCGCTGGCGCGTAGGCGATCTGGGGCCGCACAAAGAGTTTGCCGCCCATCCCGCTTTGCTGCACACAGAAGCCTTTGAACCGATTATCGATACTGAGTTGTTGCCCGGCGACATCCTTTATATTCCCCCTGGATTCCCCCATGACGGCATAACCTTAGAACAGTCTTTAAGTTTTTCAGTTGGTTATCGTACAGCTTCCGCCAAAGATATGGTAAGTGCTTTGGCCGATCATCTGTCTGAGCAAGATTTAGGCACACAGCAGATTGAAGATCCAGACCGCGAGCAGACAACGCGCAGTGGTTGTGTTGATAATCGTGATTTAGCGCGGTTACGCACGCAACTGACTAATATGTTAACCGATGAACTGGTGAGCGAGTTTTCGGGCCGCTATTTAACTCAATCTAAATGCGCCCTCGATTTACCCGATGAGCCGTTGGACATCACGCAAGACGAAGTGCTCGCTTGGCTCGATGAGCAACCGCTTATTCGCCTCGGCGGACTGCGTTGTTTGTATTTTGATATCAATGTGGGACAAGGCGTTGTGTATATTAATGGTGATAAGTATCTGCTTTCAGCCGAATTGGCCGAGGTGATCCCACTACTATGTGATAGCAATCAGTTAGATAAAACCGCCTTAGCCCCCTGGTTAGCCGATGCCGTTTTGCTTACGCAGCTGACTGAGTGGGTGAACCTCGGTTACTGGTACTTTGAAGACCTGAGTGATGAAGAGTGTTAAGGCTGAGATAATAGGTAATGCATGATGGATGTTGATACCATTTTAGCGCTAACGCCGATGGATTTTAGTGTTAAGTCGGTTTTGCAATCGTTGGATTATAGTGTTGGATGCATTCTAGTGTTAGTTGAGATTTAAAATAGAATAATGTTGAAAGCCGCATCTATGTTTAGGGCAAGCTCATGCTTGCCCTTGCTTATCTTTTTAAGATCGCGAAGACTTGCAAGTCTGCTTTATTGCTTTAGTCATATCTCTACTGCGTTCATTGCCTTATCATTTTTAATGTTAAACATTGGTTTTTAAAATTATTTTACCAAGCGAGATGAGTTTTGCTGGCACAGTCTTAGTGAGATGGGTTTAGGCCGATAAGCCTATTCTGATTAATGTCGTCAGGAGTGGAGTGAGCTTAACTGAATAACCAATGCCTAGAGTATTAATGTGATTCGCAGATGGTCATTTAGCCACTGGATTTGCTGATTATGTCACTATGGGCAGTTGTGCCCATTGGGTGGTGTAGCGCGGGGAGAGCTGTTCACGTTTTATCCCCCAAGTTGGGTCAATACCTTGTCCTGCAAACCAAATTTTTCCGCGGCCGCTGTGGTTCACTTTATCGAGTAACTGCATCAGCTCCTTGCTTTTAGGCCTAGGCGTGACGTCATCGAATAGTCCGAGCTGAAACACGCCTGCACCAAAAAAATCCCCTAACATGACACCGGCTTTTACATAAGCATGACCTTCACGCCAAATGCGTTGCAATAGGCTTTGGCCAAGGGTGACAAAATCCCGCGTATCATTGCTGGGCCGAACTAAACTGCCCGACAGCGATTTGCTGTACTGGGGAGTCATATCGCTAAAAGGACTAGTACGCACAAATACCGACATCGCTTTAGCGTATTGGCGCTCAGAGCGCAGTTTTTCACAGGCCCTAAAAGTGTATTCATTGATTGCCTGTTGCATCGCTTCCAAGTTATCAATACGACTACCAAAGGAGCGGGAGCTGATAATTTGTTGCTTAGTGGCGGCGACCTCTTGTATGTCATCACAGGCAATGCCGTTAAGTTCACGTACTGTGCGCTCAACGGTGACCGAAAAGGTATCGCGGATAAGTTTGGGATGCGCATCCGCCAATTGCAGCGCGGTATTTATGCCCATGATGTTCAAGCGTTTCGTAAGCCTACGGCCTATTCCCCAGACTTCTTCGACAGGGATAAGCGCCATGAGTCGTCGTTGGCGTTCACGGTCGCGTAAATCAACCACGCCACGGGTTGCTGGATAACGCTTAGCAGCATAGTTTGCCAGTTTGGCGAGGGTCTTTGTCGGCCCAATGCCAACGCAAACACTGATCCCTGTCCATTGCGGTATTCGCTGATAAATATCTAATGCAAGCTGATGAATATCGGTGCATTTATCGATGCGTGATAGATCTAAAAACGCTTCATCAATACTATACACTTCTACTTTTGGCACCATTTGCTCTAAGGTGGTCATCACTCTGTTTGACATGTCGGCATAGAGTGCATAGTTGGAGGAGAATACCGCAACCTGATGCTGGCGGAGTTGGTTTGCTATTTGATATACAGGCACCGCCATCTTGATGCCAAGTTGTTTTGCCTCTACGGAGCGGGCGACGACGCAGCCATCGTTATTGGATAACACCACAATCGGCTTACCAACCAAATCCGGCCTAAACATCCGCTCACAGGAGGCATAAAAATTATTGCAATCGACGAGGGCGAATAGTGAGGGCGTCATTTGAGCTTTTTCACCACGTTGGTCACTACCCCAAAGATGTTTAACTCAGACTCATCATTGATAGCGATCGGGGAGAATAAGGCATTACGTGGTAGCAATTGCACCACAGGGCGTAGCTGTAATTGCTTTACGGTAAACTCACCGTTCACCGCTGCGACAACGGTATCACCGTGGGCTGGCTGTAGTGAGCGATCCACCACCAAAATATCACCGGAGAAAATCCCCGCTTCGATCATCGAATCCCCTTGGACTTTGACAAAAAACGTGGCGGCAGGATGTTTGATGCATAACTCATTGAGATCTAATGTTTGTTCTACATAGTCTTGGGCCGGTGACGGAAATCCTGCGGCAATCAAGGAGCTAAATAACGAGAGCTGATATTGGGTATGTTTGGCGAAGCGGCCTAGAAGCATCATAATAAATCACAATATACTGTACATATAAACAGTATAGTCTAACTATGAAGCTTATCGAAAGAATTTATGTGGGGAGAGTTATGTTATCGACCCAAGTGCTGTCGAGTGCTGAGCAATTGATGATGGCTGCTCTAAAGCACCCTTGACGGCTTGAATATCGCCAAGGGTGAGCGTTTCGTCCATTTAATTCAGTTAACGCACTTTAGTTAACGCAATTTAGTTAATCCAACCGAGCCATAGCCACCATAAATAATCCAGTGGCATGAGTGCAACTAGAGTTATTGCCGCTAGAGGTAAGGTGATGCGAAGTAGTTTAGTTAATGGCTCTTGGGATAATTGCATCGCCAAAATCAAAGGAGCCACCTGATAAGGAAAAATCACGGTTGAGAAACCGATCACCTGCGTCATTAATACCGCAGGGGTGGAGAAGCCAGTTGCATTGGCAAAGTCTGCTGCCATGGGGGATAACACAGTCGGCACACCTGGAACCGTTGCCACTAATCCTGTTAGCGTCGCGATTAACGATAACGACATAAAATTCAGGAACGATGCCCCTTGCTGCAAGGGTAACCATTCACTGAACAGTTGACCTAGCGCAGTGCCGAGCCCGGAATGATTGACCAATGCTCCCAGACCTAAGGCTGCCGCGACAAAAATGACGGTCGACAAATCCACTGAACTATTAAAACTCTTAGACTCAAGCACTCCCCATTTGGGGAGCAATAACAAGATAGCCGTTGTTAATCCTACCCAAGCGGGATTAATGCCGTGCAGCGAGTCAGTCACCCAAAAGAGCAAAGTAATAGTCAGTAACAGTGCAACTTTCTTTTGCATATCAAGGTTGTAAGCTTCTTTTTCAATAACGCGTTCAGGCTGGTTGTTATCAATTTTTGCAGGAAATAGGAAAACGACTAGCGCCACAATCAATATTGATTTGAGTAAGCCAAGGATTGGAAAATGCAATAAGAGATACTCAGTATAACCAAAGTGGATATTGAATAGATTCTCACTGGAACCCGCTAATATCATGTTGGGAATATTCGCGGGCAACACGGCAAAACTGGGCATGTTGCACGCCAGTGCCAAGGCGGTCGCAATGCCTATCCGTCCATGGCTACCACGAGCAAAACCGACTTGCTCAGCTAACGCCATACCAATTGGCACCATGACCACAGCACGGCCAACGGATGAGGGCATCACAAAGCCAAGCAGCACGGCACTAAAGACCAAACCCGCAATCAAGCGTGGATAACTTGTGGTCAGTATGGGGGCAATCAAACTGGCCATTCTGCGACTTAAACCTGACTGAGTGATGGCACTGCCGATCACAAACCCCGAAATGATTAACCACACCGCAGTTGAGCCGAATCCGGAGAAAAGTATACTCGGCTCAATGAGTTTAAAAATGGTGGCAAGGGCAAAAAAGATTAACCCCGCCATAAAGGGCGGGAAGAAACCTGTGCTCCAAAACATCAAGGTCACTAACACTACGCCTGCGCTGTAGGAAAACACCGCGGGATGCTGACTTAGCGGAAAAAGCGCAAGTAAAGTAGCGATCAACAGTGCACTGAAAAACGCTAGCTGTTTAACGCCAATAAAACGTTTCATGTTTACCGACCTATTGGGTTGAATACGTAAAAGATGCCTACTAAGATAACTGACTTGGTTTGGCGTTTTAAGAAGGTAATATGTCAAAGTATGTTCCTAAAGCGACATTGTTAACACCCAGTGATGCGGCGTTTATCATAGATGCCAATCGGCCCGTGCTGACCCATACTCGCAATATGGCGGCGGAAGCGGGCATCGAACCTCACTCGCACCCGCGGGGTCAGCTACTTTGGGCCGCCAAAGGTTTGTTACGTGTTCGCAGTGAAAATGCCGTCTGGGTGGTACCCTCAACCCATGCCGTTTGGATCCCTTGCAATTTGCCCCATCAAGTGAACAGTGAAACCCACGCACATACTCGCAATATTTATATTGACCCTAGCTATGGCGTTAGGCCACAGGATACGCAAGTGGTGATGGTGACTATGACAGCGTTGATGCGCGAATTAGTGCTTAAACTTTGTGAAAGTTCACATCTTATGGACAGTGGACAACTGCATCGGCTGGGTTTGGTTGCCATCGATGAGCTCCAAACTCTGGACAGTCTGGATGCCCATTTACCCGCAGGCTCAGATCCAAGACTCAGCCGCTTGATCCAAACGCTGATCCGACGTCCAAAAGTGAGTTACTCACTGACCGAGTTAGCCGAAATGGGCGGCGCGAGTGTGAGAACGATTGAGCGACTATTCAAAGCTGAAACTGGGCTTACTTATCGACAATGGCGACAAAGATTTCGTTTGTTAAATTCGCTTGAGAGCTTAAGCCAAGGGGAGAGCACGACTATGGTGGCCCATAGTTTAGGTTATTTGAGTGTCAGCAGTTTCAGTGCCGCCTTTAAAATGCAATTTGGTTGCACGCCGCAAGATTACCCGCAGCATAAGCCTATGAAAAGCGGGCGCTAAATCAGGCATCATAAAACCGTCTATAAAAAGCTAGAACAACATCTAGGATGCTGTTCTAGCCTGCAATTTATCAAAGTATCGTTAAGCTAATGCGCTATTTTAATTGGCTATTTCAACTTGTCATTTCAATGCCGCTGGGACGATAGGGTAATAATCCCAGACTTGGCCATCGGTCATTGAGCGCACCAGTTTGATGTATTCGGCATGGGTCCAGGCAAGCGGTGTGGCAGAGTTGGTGCCTTGTCCGAGTTGGTAATGATAGCGGGTGGCATCGCCGACACCGTCCCACGCTTGCTCGGGTAACATCATGCCCGCATTCGCAAAGGTTTCCATGCCTTGCACATAGGTGTTGATCAACTGCTGCTTGGTTTGCTGCGCGTTATTGCCTGTTAGCTCGCCTTTTGCTTGGGCGAGTGCTAATTCAAAATGACCACGCTCGCCGGTGAAGAAGGGCCAGACTCGGCCGCGTTGATCGGCGCTGTTGCTGCCAGATTCCGCATAGTTTTTGCCAGTAACCGTATCCTCGCCGTAACCGTCGTTGCCATAACGTCTAAAGCCTGGGATAGTACTGCCATCTTTGGCGGTAAACTCGTATTTTATGCGTAGATTTGGTTCAAGCTCTGTATTATCAATCAGTTGAAGGCTTTGCTTGATGAGCTTGTCAGTTGCACCGCGCACGCCATAACGCACTAGTTCTAAAAATCCGCCATCGAGGATCTGACGTTGATCTAAACCTTGCTTACCGTTATTTGCCGCCAGTGTATCGCGAGTATTTGGCTTTCCATTCGGGCTTAAACGTAAATAGTAAGGCGCGCTGACGCCTGCGCTGTTTTTCAATAGCCCTTGGGTGGTGACTAAGTGTTTTTCTAAACTATTACTTAAGTCTTTGGCGGCGGTAAGATAACGGGCGCTTGAAGTAATATCTTTAGCTTCTTTGGCAATTTCACTCGCGGCAACAAGACCAGCGATCACGGCAGCCGTTGTTGAGGGGGAGTAACCCGCTTGTTCTTCCCAACGTTCTTGCTGAGTTTTAGGTGGGGTGATTTGGGTGTGATTCCAATCCAGATTGACCTCACCGCCACTGATCAAGAAGTCCGCTGCACCTTTGAGCATCTCTTGATACCAGTGACTGATCTCATCAGGGGTGAGTACACCCGCTTGCCAGAGTTTCCAGCCGAGCATGATAGGCATGGCGGTTTGATCGAGCTGCACGCCGACCCATTCGATTTGGCCATCCACATGGGTCTTTTGCAGGAACCAACCGGGCGTACCCGTAAAGCCAGGCGTCTTTTCGGTCACTTGCACTTTTTTCAGGTATTCGAAGGCCACTTTGGGCGTTTGCGTGTCACCCATGGCGAGGAATGCCATGGCGCATTGGTAAAAGTCGCGCGGCCATACCGCTTTATAGCCAGTGCTCGGCACGGCTGCCGAAACCGTATCGCCCCAAGGATTAGATAACGAGGCGATAAGTGCGCCCGCATAGGTTTTATCTTCCTGCGCTTTCAAGACCATAGCACTGGTATACAGCAGCTTACCGTTATCGGTCGTGTTGTTGGCCATGTTAGCGATGGCGGGCAGCGAGCTTAGGTAACCCTGCCAGCCTGTGTTGTAATTGCTGAGCACAGCATCATAACCTGCGGCCAAGCTGGCATCGGCATTGGCTAAACTCTGTGCTTCATCTTTACCAAAACCGATGGCGAGATTAAAAGTGACGGGTTTGGCTTTGATGAGCGTAGGGTAACTCGCGGTAAAGGCGATATTGCCAACGGTCGATTTATCTTGCGCACTGGTCGTTTGATAGGGCGTATCGAGTTTGCCGTTATCGGCCAAATCGGCTAGGCCATCGGAAACACCGACAAAGCCAGTCGTAGCCTGCACAAAATTCAGATCGGATTTTACCGTCATTACGCTACTGTCTTTGGCGGCGGTATAGGCCACCAGCGCCTGATTATTAGCATGAGTGTTGGCATGATTGTCAGTATGAGTATCGATGCGGCCGATATCATTGGCGCCCGCATTGTCGATATGCGGATTGACATACAAATGCGGTGTAATGCCGTCTTCAAAGGCGGTAAAGGTGACACGCATCATCAAAGTGTCGCGGTCGGGATCGGTAAAGATATGCTTTTCAATCTGATACTTACCTTCAACATCTTTATTGATAATTTTATAGGCAAGGGATTGCGGGCGACCATTAGCATCTGTATCTAAATATTCTATGCTGCTGATAGTGTTCTCTTTTTCGGTATCGACAAAGCCATTACCTGTGACCACAAATTGCAGTTCTTTGAGCTGCGCATTATGGATAAGACCATACATGGTTTCGGTTAAAATACCTTGGGCGAGGGAGAACCAAACGCGGCTAATGGGATTTTGCTTAGCATCTTGATATTGACCTTGGGTATAAGGCTCGTAAGACGTCCCAATACCAGTTTTACCCGAAAATGCCCAAGTCGGCGCTTTACCCGGTGCGCCGGGCGCAACCCGCTGCACATTTGGCGCGGCATTCACACTTGTGGCAGTTGTTGCTGAATTCGATGTGGGTGAACAGGCCGCTAACCCTATTATCCCTAATAGGCTTGCGGCGACGGCAAGCGCTAGGCGGCTGCGTCTTGTTAACGCTTGTGTGTGACGGTTTTGGCTGGTATGCAGATCCTGCTGCGGCGTAGGACTCGATTCCATCTCGTTCTCCCCAAATAATAGTTTTATTTTTATAGTGATTGAATTGATAAAGATATTTTATGCTGCTGTGATTAGCCAAATGACCGAATTCACCGCGCTTAACATGCATTGCTGCATGTCGCCTAATGTGTATCGCTGTTATAAAGAGCTAACTTTTATTCGTTAATTTGCTTGTGGCTTTCGTGATTGAGTGGGTCTTGCGGTTCATCGCTGCAATTTGATTATTTGAGTTATTTTGTTCGACAATGTCTTGGTCGACAAATAATACGGCAATGCCTGCACACATCATCAAGACGCCACCTGTGATCAGTGCATAAATAGGTTGACCATCGAACAGACCATTGAGCACTAAACCCAGCACACTGGCGGCAAGAAGCTGCGGGATGACGATGAAGAAGTTAAAAATCCCCATGTAAACGCCCATTTTTTGCGGGGGTAACATGCCCGACAACATGGCGTAGGGCACAGATAAAATTGACGCCCACGCGATACCGACACCTATCATAGGCAGCCATAACAGGCTTGGGTCTTTAATAAAAAAGAAACTAATCAAACCTATACCACCACAGAACATATTGGCTGTGTGGGTTAGCTTGATGCCAATACGCTTAGCCAGCATAGGAATAAAAATCGCGGCAATGGCGGCAAAACCATTGTAGGAGGCGAACAGTACGCCGACCCAATCTGCGCCGTCGTTATAAGCTTGGGACAACACATCGCTGCTGCCAAAATGGTAAGACGTCACGGCGGCAGTGGTGTAAATCCACATGGCAAACAGTGCGAACCAAGAGAAAAACTGCACGATCGCCAGTTGATGCATGGCTTTGGGCATATGGAACAAGTCATCAACCACGCTAAATACCATGCCGAGCTTATTGCGTTCAGCGGGTTGTGAATGGCCCAAACGCAGCGCGCAATACAGTTGTAATGGGCCAAAGGCGAAAATCCCTAAGCTCAAAATATACAGCTGCTTGTCTAAATCCTGCGCCCCAATAGCGAAGGTGAGCAGGGCGCCGAGACCCATCCATACGAAGGAGGCAAATTGATAATCCTTGCGGGTACGAGTGCGGGCTAAAGTTTCATCTTCAGCATCGACTTGTTTTGCGTTAAAGGCGGCTAGTTCTTCAGGGGAATATTCTCTTGACGATACGACAGTCCAACTGACGGCGAGCAATAACACTGCGCCACCGAAATAGAAGGCATAACGCACTGAATCGGCAATTTCACCCGCTGGTGCAGTATTCGCAACATCAAAAAAGTGAGTCAAAATATAGGGTAAGGCCGAAGCGACCACAGCGCCAATGCCGATGAAAAAGCTTTGCATGGCATAGCCTTGAGTACGTTGGCTTTTCGGTAAATTGTCACCGACGAAGGCGCGAAACGGCTCCATGGCGATGTTGATCGAGGCATCCATGATCCATAACATGCCGGCGGCAATCCACAGGGTAGGCGAGTGAGGCATGATGAAAATGGCAAGGGTAGTAAAAATCGCGCCAATCAAAAAATAGGGGCGACGACGGCCAAGGCGTCCCCAAGTGTTATCACTCAAATAACCAATAATAGGTTGAACCAATAAACCCGTCAGTGGTGCGGCAATCCACAGTATGGGAATTTCATCGATAGAAGCCCCTAAGGTTTGAAAAATGCGGCTGACGTTGGCATTTTGCAGGGCAAACCCAAATTGAATGCCTAAAAAACCGAAACACATATTAAAAATTTGCCAGAAACTCAGCTCAGGTTGTTGCTTGAATGCATGCGGCAACTGAGGCGCTGCGGCTTGATGGGGATCTTGCTGGTGATTCGAAGACATTGAACTTCCTTTCTGTTGCCGGCAGTCGTTCTGCCTTGAGTGCTTATTGTTTTAATTGTTTTGCCTAGCAATGGATTGGCACTGTACTTTGCTTTTATGTGGTGAGCTATTTCATCACAGCCAAGAGCATACAATAAAAGCTAAGAGTCAGATTCATGGCTTATTCATGGTAGTTTCGCGCATGCCATGAATGAGTGTACTCTGTGAAAAAATGGCGAATATACTCCTCCCTCAGAAGTATATTCGCCGATAAATTCATTTCAAATTTGGACCTAACACCTTAATTCAAAGGGGTTAGCCCAAGTGAGTGGCCTAAAGCCAGTCAGCAGAAAGAACTTAAGCCTGATAGCAATCCTTGTATGTAACCCTATCAGAAACGACCTCACAGATTTCAAACCCCACAAGCAGAGGGTGAAACGAGCGGATTTATAGTAGCCTCGGCGTAGATTTTTGCACAACTGCTTACATACGTATTCATCATGGGTTAGTAACTGGGTGGAAACATAGGTGTAACGCATTTGGACTGTTTATCAATAGTCATAGGCTTGCTGGAATGCTCAAATAACTCTCTAATCTTGTTAGAATACTTGATGATCAGTCATTGCATTATTTTTTAGAAAAAAGGGTATTGTTATTGCGGATGTTAACTGAGTGATAAAATCAACCGCAGCATAACTGACGGCGAGTTCAATGCACTTAATAAGAGTCAGGATGCAATAAATATCCAGTACGGATGCCGATAGCTTGACTCGAAAGTCGCGCACTCTGCACTATGATAATAGCCAGCCTAGATATGGTGGGATCAGATAGGTACTTAGCTTATGATGATCGCCAGATTAAGCGTTTTTCGTTCGATTATTTTAAATTTTTTCAGTTGATTAAAGGAACCCTATGTTTGTTGTCTCGCTTACCTATAAAAAGCCAATTGCAGAAGTGGAGTTACATTTAGCCGCCCATATTGCTTATCTTGATCAGTATTATGCCGCAGGGACTTTTGTCGCCTCGGGTCGCAAAGTGCCACGTACTGGTGGCGTCATCCTCGCCAAGGCTGAAAGTCGCGCGGCGCTAGAGGCTATTTTGCAGCAAGATCCTTTCTGCATTGCCGATGTCGCTGAGTTTGAGGTGATAGAGTTTGTGCCGACTAAAACGGCGCCAGGGTTAGAGCCGTTGCTTGAAGTGATTTAACCTACATCTTTGTTTGAAAATTATTCCGTGTACTTGGTTATAACAGGCTTGGCGGGTTGGGGGGACATAGAGTTCCCCCCCATTTGGATGTTAGTCGGTGTTTATGCTGTTTTCGGGGCGAACTTTTCCGATATTCTGCGACCTAGTTTGGTATTATGCCGTTTTCCCTCTTGAAACCTTACGCAGGTTTCCGCTGCGCGAGTCCCGCTTTTTATGTCTATTCAAACGCTGTTATCGACGGCTCTGGCGAAACGCCATGATTTTTTACAACAAGCTGAACAGGATCAAACCGATTGTTTTCGGGTGTTCCATGGCACAGTCGAAGGCGTCAGTGGCTTGAATATCGACCGTTATGGCGATACTTGGCTAGTGCAGAGTTTTCATCAGACCTTAACCGACGAAGAGTTAGCCGATGTGAGCGCTGTTTTGCTGCAACAGGCCGATTTGCCGATTGTGTATAACGACCGCTCATTAGGTAATTCCCGCGTATTGAACGCGTTATCTCCCGCACTGGCAGATATTGCGAATTCTGAGCGAGTTATGCAGGAAAATGGCATCAAGTTCAGCACTAAACTGCGCCACGAAGGACAAGATCCGCTGTTATTCCTCGATATGCGTATTGGCCGCGAATATGTACGGGCACACAGCCAAGATAAAACTGTGCTGAATTTGTTTTCCTACACCTGCGGCATTGGTACTGCGGCAGCCATCGGCGGCGCGACTCAGGTGATGAATGTTGATTTTTCTTCCTTTGCTTTAGCGACGGGCAAAGCGAATGCGGCGTTAAATCAGGTGTCGAATGTATGTGAGTTTGTGCAGAGTGATGCGTTTCCGGCATTGCGCCAATTGGCAGGCTTGAGTGTGGGAGGGCGTCGCAATCAAAAATTACCGAGTTATCCCAAATTGGCGCAAACCCAGTTTGATCTGGTGTTCCTCGATCCGCCGCGTTATGCCAAGAGTGCTTTTGGTATTGTCGATTTGGTTAATGATTATCAAGGTTTGTTCAAGCCCGCATTAATGGCGACGAAAGTCGGTGGCACTATCGTTTGCTGTAACAATGTGGCGAAAGTCGAGCGCCAAGCATGGTTTGACAGTTTAGTGCGCTGCGTTGAAAAACAAGGCCGTACAGTCACTACGCACACTTGGCTCGATCCCCATGAGGATTTCCCTTCGTTCGATGACAATCATCCACTTAAAATAGTGGCACTGACATTAAACTAATTGGGTCACAGTAAACACAAAGGGCGCTTTTTAGCTCCCTTTGTTTATAGCGACTTTGTTGCTCGCAACAAAGTCGTTAAAGCACTTTATTAAAGCACTTTGAACCTTATTGCCGTGCCGCCACTGCTGGCGAGTGAGAGGTTTAGGCTATCTTTAGCACTCACCTCTTTTGTTTCTATCACATAATCATAGGGGTTGGTTTTCCAATCGGCTTTTGCGCCATCGCGGTAAATTTGTGCTTGATAACGTTTATTCGGGGAGAGGAAATCCAGTTTGACCGTGACCGTGCGTGCGGTTTCATCCGTGAGTGCGCCTAAGTACCAATCACCTTGATCCTTCGCTTGGCGAGCAAAGACCACATAGTCACCGACTTCACCGGCCAGCGCGACACTTTGATACCAATCTGTGGGCACATCGCGGATAAATTGGAAGGCATCTAAGTGCTTTTCATAATTGCGCGGCAGATCCGCTGCCATTTGGATTGGGCTATAGAGCACAACGTACAAGGCGAGCTGTTTGGTCAATGTGGTTTGCACACGATTTTCAGCATCCAACCCCTTGGGCGCTAAGTCAAAAATTCCCGGGGTAAAGTCCATTGGACCCGCAAGCATGCGGGTAAAGGGTAACATGGCCGTGTGTTCAGGGCTGTTTGGTGGGCTACCCCAAGCATTATACTCTTGGCCGCGGGCACCTTCGCGGGAGATCCAGTTCGGATAGGTTCGGCGCAGGCCTGTGTCTTTAATCGGCTCGTGGGTATTGATACTGATATGGTGTTTCGCTGCTTCAGTGACATTGTGCAAATACTCACCGACCATAAACTGGCCGTCGTGCCACTCGTGACGGGTAATGCCTTTGTCATCTATGCGCTTGATTTGGCCACCATCGGCGACATAGCCCGTTTTGACTTGAGTAACACCAAGCTGCTCATACAGGGCGAAGGCATCTGCCATTTGCTCGCGATAATGCGTGACTGAACCTGCGGTTTCATGGTGGCCGATTAAGCGTACATTTTGTTTTGCCCCGTAGGCTGCGATGGCGGGCAGATCGAAATCAGCATAGGCCTTGGTAAAGCTAAATTGATCGCCATTGTGGAACCAGTCGCCGTCCCAACCTTCATTCCAACCTTCTACCAGTACGCCATCAAACTGATATTTAGCGGCGAAATCCATATAACGCTTTGTTTCACTAGTGGTTGCGCCATGGGTTGGGCCCGAGCCCCAGGTATTTTCGTTTAAGTGCATTCCCCACCAAATACCGACGTATTTCCCTGGTTTTACCCAAGTAACATCGCCGAGTTTATTGGGTTCATTGAGGTTTAGGATGAGGTGCGAATTGAGCAGCCCAGCTGCTTTGTCGGCAATTTGAATGGTGCGCCACGGCGTATAAAAACCCACTTGGGTTTTGACGCGAATACCATCGGACCAAGGCGTGAGATCGGCCTTAAGTTTGCCATCGCGCTGTTGATCTAAGGTCATGGCGGCAAAGTCCACCAAGGCGGCTTCGTGGATACTTAAGTGCGTACCGTCTGCGAGTTTAAAGGTGAAGGGGGTATGGGCTCTATCGACGTCTTTAAGCGCTGTGGTGCGATATAAATATTCGTAGCGATTCCAGCTGCGGGCAGGGATCCACCATGCTGTAGCTTTATCGCTTTTGCCGACATTGAACTCGGTTAACTCGTCAGTGATTAATAGCGGCGAATTGGCGGGTAGGGCAGCTTGTGGGGCTAAGTGATAGCGAAAGCCAATCCCATAGTCAAAGGCTTTAAATTCGATTTCGAGTTGCACCTTGCCATTACTTAATACTGCAGTCAGTTGATTGTGCTGATCGCGGATCCATTCCTGTTCGCCCCAAGGTTGTTGCCACTTTTCATCGGCACTTTTTTTATCGCTGCTTTTTATCTGTAATCCTTGACCGAGTTCGCCAAGGGATTGAAAAACTAAGCCTAAGCGGCTCGGTTCTATGACTGTTTTGCCGTGAAAATCGATTTTATATTCGGGGCGGCCAGTATCGTCACTCAAGCTGATTTGAATTTGTTGGTTGGGTGAGCTGACGGTAACGGTTTTGGCAAATACGTTGGCACTAAAAAGACTCGTAACTGCAAGGGCGATAAGTGAATGGCTTAATCGCGCTTGCGATAGTTTTTGTCGCGATGAGCTCTGGCGAGCGTGGCTGTTTGTTAAGTGGCAGTCTGTTACGTGACGGGCAGTTAAGTCGCTGCGAGTGAACTGAATAGGGTTGGTCTTGATGAACATTCCTTGATCCTTGTTTTTATAACGAATGTGACTCACAGCATACTAGTGGCGATGGCTTTTTAACCGCAACGGCCTGCATACGTATTCACCATATTAAGGCGTGGCGTAACAGACGTGACGTGAAGCACTGCGAGGGCACGAACAAAAGATGTGGTTTGCTTTTGACTCGGGTAAACTGCGCGCTTTCTTTTTGCTTAAAAATGCAATTTAGCGTGGGATTTACAGTGGGATTTACAGTATTTGGAGCCGCAGTAGTAAGGTCAAACCGTGAAAATTAGCCAACGTTTACAACAGATAAACAGCATGATCACTGGTCATTACGATCATATTTGGGATTGCTGCTGCGATCATGGTTTGCTCGGTATGCTGTTGTTAAAAAGGAATGCTGCCCGCCAAGTGCACTTTGTCGATTGTGTCCCTTCGCTGATGCAGGCGCTTGAGCTGCGTTTACAGCGTTTTTTCCCCGCAGAGATATCAGGCCTTAATCCCAATTTAGCGCCACACTCAGATCCAGACTTAAACCCAGACATAGACTCACAGTCAAATCAAGAACCAAACTCAAACTTATATCGTCATACTCAGTGGCAAGTGCATTGCCTCGATGTCGCGGCTTTACCGCTCGAGCAAACCAGTGACAAAGATAAACAGTTGATTATCATCGCTGGCGTGGGTGGTGAATTGCTGGTGGAATTAGTGCGGGCAATTCTAGCTCAACACCCACTGCGGCACCTCGAGTTTATTTTGTGTCCCGTGCATCATAATTACTATGTCAGGCAATCACTTTCGGCCTTAGGGCTAGGGCTTAAGTCGGAACACTTATTGGAAGAGAATCAACGTTTCTACGAAATCCTCCACGTCAGCACAATCATAGATCCAAATGGTCTGCCTATCACTGCTACGGGGTCGTTAATATGGCAGACGTTAGATGAAGCAAACCTGCCGCGAGCACACCACTACCTGTCGCAGCTGATTGGCCATTACCAACGCATGCCGGCGCACAAGCAAACTCCTGAAATTATTCACGCCTATCAGCAGCAATTGGCCCAGTTCTTGAGTGAGTATGAGTGAGCTTGAATGCGCTTGAGCATTTTTGCCGCTTGGGCATTACGCTGAGAACCAAAGATGAGCACCAAAGATGAGGATCAGGCGAAAGAGCTGATGCATCGCGATCTCGTTGTTAATATTA
This sequence comes from Shewanella sp. SM74, assembly GCF_025653725.1. NCBI lineage: Bacteria > Pseudomonadati > Pseudomonadota > Gammaproteobacteria > Alteromonadales > Shewanellaceae > Shewanella > Shewanella sp. SM74. The sequence goes on from NZ_JAKKRZ010000001.1 coordinate 390,855, forward strand.
TGGGTAAAACGATTTTAGCATAAACCGTTAACAATCAATCTTGTAATCGTTAAAATCTATTAATCACTCGGACTGGACTGAGTGTGATTATTGCCTCTGTGGCAGTTTTTGATCTGCATTTGGCGCATTTTCGTTTATGCTTCGACTCCTTTTCGGCAAATGGCTACGACGATGCGTTTATTGAGAACTACCCAAGATCCTGCGGTTAACCTACAGACGGCACGCGTTTTTTATCGCAGAGCTGCCCGCGCGATAGTGTTATCGGGTGAAGACATTTTGCTACTTTATACCCAAAAATACCGCGACTACAGCTTACCCGGAGGCGGAATTGATGATGGCGAGAGTCTCGAAGATGGACTGATCCGCGAGCTTCAGGAAGAAACCGGTGCCTTAGACATTCAAGTGTTAGCGCCCTTTGGTCGCTATGAAGAGTTTCGACCTTGGTACCGTGAAGGAGCGAATGTAGTGCACATGGAGTCATTCTGTTATGTATGCCGTATTGACATCACACTGGGTGAGCGTGGTTTAGGTGAGACTCGATTAGAAGCCCATGAGATTAAAAATGGCATGCGGCCTGAATGGCTTAATATTCATCAAGCTATCGCCCATAACGAAGATATTCAGCGCAATCATCCCCATAAAGGCCAATCAATAGAGCGTGAAACTTTTCTGCTAAAACAGATAGTATTGGAATGTTTTTAAATTTTACCATTTTTAAATCATAACTTTAATCTATGATTTTATTTCACGTCAAACTTAGTTGGCTTGGCTTGTTGGCGATCGAACACCGTTATTTTAACCTGATCTTTTAAGCGGATATGCTTCGAGTCTGTGCCTGAGTCTGTGGATGTTTAAGGCTATTTCTCACTCTTTTGCCGCAGCAAGGAAGGCAATGCAGATTATTTTATTGACCCACGAGCGCGAGTTAACCCGCAAAACGAATACTGGCCAACTCGCGTTAGCCGCATTTCCTGAAGAGGTGAAAAGCATCGTCTGGTCGAGAACGGCACCTGATAACGATTTAGTGGCTATGTTGGCATCGCAGCAGGCTAAACTGTTGTTTCCAGCAAGTGATACTGAGCACACTGGGCCCATTGATCATAATGCCTTAGATACGGTTTTAGCTGAGCCAGCGCTCTCGAACGCACAAGCCTTGTTAGTGCATGCGCAATCTACAGTTATAGCAGCACAACGAATGCCGAACCAAGTGGTGATTTTAGATGCGACTTGGCAGGAGGCGCGTAAGATGCTGCGCCAGAGTCCTTATCTCAAAACAGCCGCACGAGTCAGTTTGCCGCCACTTATGCCTGAATCCGCCTTTATATTGCGGCGTAATCAGCAAGAAGGGGGCTTGTGTACCGCAGAATGTATTATTGCGCTTTGGCGCCAGTGTGGCAGAGCGGAACAAGCGACGCTATTAGCGTCGCTGTTTACTGAATTGAATAGCCGTGCTTGATTGCGATGTTTGAGGAAGTGCTTGAATAGATAATTAACGACTTTTAGCTTTGACTCACAGATAAATCACCATCTGTTAAGTCATAGTCATTTAAATTAGAGCCAGTTAAATCACCATCTGTTAAGTCATAGTCATTTAAATTAGAGCCAGTTAAATCACCATCTGTTAAGTCATAGTCATTTAAATCAGAGCCAGTTATATTACCATCAGTTAAATCATAGTCATTTAAATAACAGTCAGATATATACACAGAAAGTGACTCATGGCACCGCCGAGCACAAACAAATGCCAAATGGCATGGTTGAATGGAATGCGTTTACCGACGTAGAACACAACCCCTAAGGTGTAAAATAACCCGCCTAAGATCAATAGATTAAAGCCTACCTCTGACATCGCCGCCGTTAAATCGCCCATCACAGTGACACATAGCCAACCCATAGCGAGATACAAGACTAAGCTTAACTTTTTGAATTTGTGAATAAACAGTGTCTTAAATAGGATCCCACCAATTGCAAGCGACCAAATGGCCGTTAAAATCACTATCGACTGCGTGCCTTGTAAGCTTATCAGCATCAAAGGTGTGTAAGTTCCTGCAATTAAACAGTAAATAGCGCAGTGATCGGCGATCTTCAGTTTATGTTTCCAGCCTGAATGGCTAACGCTGTGATATAACGTCGAGCATAGGAAAAGCACTATGATGCTCGCACCATAAATGGTTACGCCCGTAAGTTGAATTGGCGTTAGGTGATCTTGACCTTTAAGCAGCATGAGCACCAATGCCACAATCCCCGCAATGACACCTAGGCCATGGGATACACTGTTAGCGATCTCTTCTTTGATACTATATGGTCTAGATTTTACCGGGTTTTTAACTGTGTTTGGCTGTTCGGTAACACTTTGACTCGACATGGTAGATACACACTCGTAAACGATAATAGACTGAGTCTATCAGTTAGAAAAATAAATCACCATATTTAAGCGTACACTTGTAAGCTTAAATTTATGGTTGGCTTCTATTTTTCATCTTTTAGATTTTTAACGCCGTCTTGCACTCCCATCAGTGCATCGCATTGATGATGCTACTCGCTTCAAGACGTGAGATTTAACATTCAATTTAGCGCGATTATGATCCCAATTCCCAGCCTTATTTGTCTTAACTGGCAAGTGACTTATCAAGCACTGGCGTAAAGTACTGTGCTTGTAGCAGGTTGCATTCGCATTGAACTTTGCTCTGTTTGCCTCCTCTAATCTGCGTTGAGCACTCGTAAGTAAATGCAATTATTGGGTAATTCGCTTTCAATATTCACCAACCCGATATTGGATTGATATTGAATTAGAGTGCAATCGTTCCACGTTAAGCATCATTGAAATCAATGGATACTATACAAAACCTAAGGATGGATTTTGCCTTTTCAACATCAACCCAAGGCCGCGCCTTTATTTACAGCATCTCCTACAGCGATTGGAGATGATGCTGATAGTGCTTTGCTGATTTCGGTCACATCGCCAGAAGGTGAGACTTTTATCGCCTTTGATCATCAGCTCGGTAAACTGGATGCTGCTCAAACGCCTGTTTTTACCACTAATGCGGAGCCATTAGCGTTCAATAGCGGTGCAGGCTTTTTAGTCACTGAGCATGACACCCAAGCTATAGACCAAGAGCAAGCCCAAGCTATAGACCAAGAGCAAGCCCAAGCTATAGACCAAGAGCAAGCCCAAGCTATAGACCAAGAGCAAGCCCAAGATTTGGTACTGCAAGAAATCCGTGCTGAACATCAACATCAAGATAAATTGGTTCCTGAGTCTGAATCCAAATTTGAACTGTCTTGTACGGCACAAACCAGTGCTCAGGCATTAGGGACGGGATCAGTTTTGCGTGCTCGTCAGCCATATTTCAAAGGATTAAGTCTGTTATTTTTTGTGATCTTAGTGCATGTGTGTTTATTTTTACTTATCTGCATTTTGTGGCGTCCGCAGCTAAATCCCTTTGGATTGAAGGAAATAGAAAGCCGTGGCCCTAAAGTGGCAGCGATCAAGGCTTACTTTATTTATGCTCCCGCGGTAGAGAAAGCCAAAACCTCAGAGTCCGAAACTGAGATCAAGGCCGAGGATAAGACTGAAGCGACAAATTCTGTTACGCCTACAATTGTTCCCACACCTCAAACTCAAGTGAAGCCTCTGCCAATACTTGAAAAGGTCATGCCTGAAACAATAGCACCAGAAAAGGCCTTCTCTGAAAAAGTAGAGTCGGAAAAAGTGAACCCAGATACGGTTAAACCGGACATCACTCAATCGAGCCAATCTCAATCAAGTGCCCAAAGTGAAGTACAGCCCGCTGAAGTGACGACAAAAAAACCAACTAATACGCTTGATACCACAGAAATAAAGCCGCAGCTTGGCGCTAAGAGCTCGCCTGCAGCAGAAGGTGAGAGCACAATAGCGACAAGCTCAAGCATGAGTTTATTCACCCAGCAATATTTTGAACGTCAGCGCGAGCAAGCGCTCGATGCTCTCGTCATTGAACAGGCCGATAAGTTCACCCGGAAATCGAATATGAGTGAAATGAGCCCAGAGATGGAGGTGCTATTTGTCCCTAATGCTGATGATTTCGGTGGCACAACGAGTCTAGATTTACCCTTAGACCCAAATCGTATTGTGCGTAAAGGGGATACTTGTTATCGCGTGGTACAAGTCGGCACTCAAGTTAATCCTAACGCCGAAAATTTAGGTTTTCCCATTAACTGCAGTGGCAAAAAAATCAATCAAGCTATTGATGATGCCATTCAATCTCGATTAAACAAAATGATACTCAAACCCCATAAATAGTGACTTTCTTTTATGATTTATTTTCATGCTAATTATATCTTTTTTAGTTTAATTTTATTTAATCAATTAAAAACAATTAATTATGAATCTTTATTTTGGATTGGTGGTTAAGATTTTTAATTGCTTTTTTCCTTGTTTGTTGCTGCCGCTTCTGTCTATACTGCGCACTCATCTTGTCGGAGTGCCTCTTGGCTGAGACCGTTTATTCGGGATCCGTTGAACCTGATCAGGTTAAAACCTGCGAAGGAAACAAGCGTAATAACACACATTAAATCGCCAAAATAGACTGCTTGAACACCTGTTTACTCAGCTGTGTTTTAAGCCTTAATTTTTAGATTTAATCGTTATTGAGCAGGGTAACTCAATTTTTGAAGCCAGTGTTGGCCACAAAAGTTGATTGCCATGTCCAGCTATCAACAACTCAATTCTCCAGACAAGCAACTCCATTTTTTAACGTGAGATTGCTTATGTCCAGTTCAAACTCAAACCCTGCTGTAGCTGCCAATGCGATAGAAATCACAGCGCCAGAATCGACAATCCCTAATAAATCGGCTGAGTCTCGTCAATCAATCGTGCCTAAGGCGCCGAATCGCCGCGAAACTCGCGCGCAGGCTCAAGCCTTTATCGATACGTTAGCGCCACTGCAACATCCTAATTCACAAAAGATTTATCTTGAAGGTCCCAGTGCCGATATACGCGTTGGCATGCGGCAGATTCTGCAGACTGACACGCTGGTGGGCGGAACAGATGATGCGCCTATCATGGAGAAAAATCCGCCAATCCGAGTGTACGATTGCGCCGGACCTTATTCCGATCCTGAGGCCGACATTAATGTGCGTCTAGGTCTTTGTAAATTAAGACAAAACTGGATCCTAGCCCGCAACGACACAGAGCAATTACCCTGCGCTACATCGGATTTTACCCAACAAAGGCTCGCCGATGACGGTTTAGACCATCTGCGTTTTGAGGCAGGTTCGAGTGCAATTGTCCGCCCACGCAGAGCGCTGCAGGGCAAACGAGTCAGTCAATTACACTATGCCCGTCAAGGGATTATCACGCCAGAAATGGAATATGTGGCGATCCGCGAGAACATGGCACTTGCGCAAGTACAGGATGAAATCCTCAATCGTAAAGCCAAGGGCGAAGCTTTTGGTGCCTTAGTTGGCGAACCGATTACCGCCGAATTTGTCCGCGCCGAAGTTGCCCGTGGCCGCGCGATTATTCCGCTGAATATTAACCATCCCGAAGCAGAACCTATGATCATAGGGCGTAACTTTCTGGTGAAGGTGAACGCCAATATCGGTAATTCTACGGTGACGTCTTCCATCGAGGAAGAAGTGGAAAAGCTCGTCTGGTCAACCCGTTGGGGCGCGGATACTGTCATGGATTTATCCACGGGTCGTTATATCCACGAAACCCGCGAATGGATCATCCGTAACTCGCCAGTGCCCATCGGCACAGTGCCGATTTATCAAGCGCTGGAGAAAGTGAACGGCGTGGCAGAGGATTTAACCTGGGAAGTGTTCCGCGATACCTTGATTGAACAAGCTGAGCAAGGTGTTGATTACTTTACGATTCATGCTGGTGTACTGCTTCGTTATGTGCCGATGACGGCTAAACGCGTCACTGGGATCGTTTCCCGCGGCGGTTCAATCATGGCCAAATGGTGCTTGAGCCATCATAAGGAAAACTTCCTCTACAGCCATTTTCGTGAGATCTGTGAGCTTTGCGTCGCCTACGATGTATCCCTGTCTTTAGGTGATGGTATGCGTCCAGGCTCGATTGCCGACGCTAATGATGCAGCCCAGTTTGCAGAGCTTGAAACCTTAGGTGAGCTAGTCAAAATCGCGTGGGAATACGACGTACAAACCATTATCGAAGGGCCGGGACATATCCCGATGCAGCTCATTAAAGAGAACATGGACAAGCAGTTAGTTCACTGCGACGAAGCGCCGTTTTACACCCTTGGCCCACAAATCACCGATATCGCACCTGGGTATGATCATTTCACCTCCGGCATAGGCGCGGCCATGATCGCTTGGTACGGCTGCGCTATGTTGTGTTATGTCACGCCAAAAGAACACTTAGGATTACCGAATAAACAAGATGTTAAGCAAGGTTTGATTGCTTACAAGATTGCCGCCCATGCTGCCGATGTGGCAAAAGGTCATCCGAGTGCGCAAATTCGTGATAATGCGCTGGCAAAGGCGCGGTTCGAATTCCGCTGGGAAGATCAATATAATTTAGGACTCGATCCTGAAACCGCGCGTGCTTATCACGATGAATCTTTACCGCAGGAATCCGCTAAAGTCGCGCATTTTTGCTCTATGTGCGGCCCTAAATTTTGTTCGATGAAAATCACCCAAGATGTTCGCGCCTATGCCGCTGGCTTAGAGGCGGCACAAGCGAAAGCGGAGCAAGTTGAAGCGGCTGCCCAAGCCATGCAAGTCACAGTCAAGACGCCGCAGGAGTTGGAAGCGGCAATGGCGCTAAAATCGGCACAATTTGCTGCCTCGGGCGCCGAGATTTATCACGTTAAAGACAAGCTCGTCGCCGAAGCTGAGGAAGCCTAATGATGCTGGGTATTCATGGGGGAAAATTGCCCATGAGTACCGAGCGTCCCGCGTTTGTTTGGACCATAGCCGGTTCAGACAGTGGCGGCGGTGCCGGTATTCAGGCGGACTTGGCCACGATTCAAGATTTGGGCTGTCACGGTTGCAGCGTGATCACCACAGTGACGGCGCAAAGCTCAGTGGCGGTCACCTTAGTCGAACCCGTGTCAGCGGCGATGTTAATGGCTCAGTTGACCACTTTACTGTCAGACTTGCCACCCAAAGCAATTAAAATCGGCTTACTGGCAGATCAAACTCAAGTGGCATTGCTGGCAGATTGGATCGCGAGTTTTAAAATCAACTATCCATCAGTGCCTGTGATTGTCGATCCTGTTATGGTCGCCAGTTGTGGCGATGCATTAGCAGTAGATAACTGCCAGGATATAAAAAGTGCGGCTAAATCAGCCTTAGATTTTAGGCCTTTCAAAGGTTTAATCGAACTTATCACGCCCAATGTGCTTGAACTTGGGCGGTTAACTCACAGTGATGTTTCGACTAAAGCGCAATTCGCTGCTGCGGCACTGGCTTTATCCCAGAGCCTTGATTGCAGTGTGCTCGCTAAAGGTGGCGATGTGAGCTTTGGTTGCACTGACATTCTTGCTGATACTCAAACTCAAACTCAGGCTAACGTTCATGTTAGCACTCTCGATAGCAACGGCTGGGATTTTGAGCTTGCCGAGGATTATCTGGTTTGCCATCAAGTACGCGCTAGCTCTGAGCTGCATCAAAATGGGCGTTTCTGGTTGGCAAGTCAGCGTGTTAATACCCGTCATAATCATGGTAGCGGCTGCACTTTGTCATCGGCCATTACCGCCGTGTTAGCGCAGGGTTTTGTATTGCAAGATGCGGTGGTCGTTGCGAAAGCCTATGTGAGTCATGGCTTAAGCGCGGCAATTGGCTTAGGGCAAGGTCCAGGGCCGTTGGCCCGTATGGGGTGGCCCAATGACTTGTCCCGCTATGCCAAGATAAGGCTGTGTGATGGCAATTTTATTAGTCATCAACTCAACCAACACCTTGATATTAGAAGTGATTTAGTTGCAACAGTTTTATCTGCAACAGATCAGGCAACCGCTCAGGTAAGAATAGCCTCGACGCCACCTCAAAATATTTTATCCCACGGTTTTAAAGTGCTCGATGCCGATCTTGGTGTTTACCCTGTTGTGAGTGACTTAACCATGCTGGAGAGTTTGTTAGCTGCAGGCGTTAAAACCTTGCAGTTACGGATAAAAACCGACATCAGCGAGTTATCTAGTGCAGCGCTAGCCGAATCTGATTTAGGCAAATGTGAGTCAGGTAAGTCTGAGTTGGTTGGCTCTGAATTAGAAGCACTAATTCAAACGGCCATTGCCTTAGGTAAGCATTTTAATGCACAGCTTTTTATTAATGATCACTGGCAGTTAGCGATAAAATACCATGCCTTTGGGGTACATTTAGGCCAAGAAGATCTCGCCGTTACCGACTTAGCGGCCATTCAGTCGGCAGGGCTCGCATTAGGTATATCCAGCCACAGTTATTTTGAGTTGCTACTGGCGTATCAATACTCGCCATCCTACATAGCGCTTGGGCATATATTCTCAACCACGACGAAGCAAATGCCTTCGGCGCCCCAAGGGCTCGCAAAACTTAAACATTATGTGGCGTTACTCCAAGACCACTATCCCTTGGTCGCCATTGGCGGCATCGACTTAGCTAATCTGGCAAAGGTGAAAGCCACTGGGGTCGGCAATATTGCTGTGGTGCGCGCAATAACCGAGGCTCAGGATCCAGTCGCAGCATTTGCAGAGTTGAGCCAAGCTTGGGAGCAATGTAGCTTGTCTGAAGAACTGGCTGTAAAGCATGAGTTGGTTGCTAAGCATGAGTAAAAACCAACCGCTTGCTCACGCAGAGGTTCTTTGCGACGGTACACAAAGCGCTCATACACTCAGTGATTCAGATTTCATGCGTTATTCTCGGCAAGTCTTATTGCCAGAGGTCGGTGAGGCAGGGCAATTGCAATTGGTCGACGCCAGCGTTGTTATTGTAGGGCTTGGCGGCTTAGGGCAATTGGCGGCGCAGTATCTGGCTTGTGCTGGCATTGGCAACTTGACCTTAATCGACATGGATAAGGTTGAAGTTTCGAATCTACCAAGACAATTGCTATTCACCGATGCCGACATTGGACTCAATAAGGCGCGAGTTGCCAAGCAAAAGCTCAAAGGCTTAGCGCCGCAGTGCACTGTTACTGCCCATGAAACAGCATTTAGTGCTGAGACATCAGCTCATCACTTCGCTGAGGTTTTACAATTAAAACAACAGGGTAAAAGAGTGCTCGTGCTTGACTGCACTGATAACTTTGCGACCCGCCAAGCCATTAATCGCAGCTGTATCGAAGCTGCTTTACCTTTAGTCAGCGCGTCAATCGCAGCATTTAGCGGCCAATTGTTTGCAGTCGATCAAGTGCAGTTCCCCTCTGGTGGTTGTTATCACTGTATTTTCCCCGCACAGACGAGAGTGTCACAGAGCTGCAGTACCCAAGGCGTACTTGGGCCGAGCGTGGGCGTGATGGCGTCAATGCAATCTTTGGTGGCTATGCAACTTTTGTTGAATATGGATAGTTGTAATGAATCGAAAAGTGCCTTGTTGGGGCGTTTTTGGCGCTTCGACGCTAAATCACTTTCATGGACTGCGGCGATATTAACGCGGGATCCCCATTGTGACATATGTGGCCCCAAAGGGGCTTATCTATCATCAAATAAAGATAATCTTGAGGTTTGATATGATTTTAATTCACATAAATAATATCCCACAGTCGTTGACTGAACCGACTTCGCTCGCGGCTGTGATCCTCGCGCAAGATATTGCCCTCGACTCAGTTGCTATCGTGTTGAATGCAGAGGTGGTTCCGCGCAACCGCTGGCAATCTATTCTCTGCCAACATGAAGATAAATTAGAACTTTTTTCAGCAGTGGCGGGAGGCTAATATGTTAACGATTGCCGATGTGGAGTTTGAATCACGGTTATTTACCGGAACGGGAAAATTCAGCAATAGCCAAGTGATGATCGAGGCGATAATGGCTTCAAAATCGCAGTTAGTCACAGTTGCAATGAAACGAATTGATTTTAAAATGGGGCTAGATGATTTGCTCACGCCGTTACGTCAAGCGGGTGTACAGCTATTGCCTAATACTTCTGGGGCGAGAAACGCCAAGGAAGCGGTGTTTGCGGCTGAGCTTGCCCGTGAAATGCTGGGAACTCATTGGATTAAGCTCGAAATCCATCCAGACCCTAAGTACCTGATGCCCGATGCGATTGAAACCTTAGAGGCGGCCAGAATCCTCTGTGAGAAAGGCTTTATCGTGTTGCCCTACGTGCATGCCGATCCTGTACTGTGCCGTCGTTTGGAAGAAGTGGGCTGCGCTGCGGTTATGCCACTGGCGAGTCCGATTGGCAGTAATCAAGGTTTAGTGACTGAAAGCTTTTTAAAAATCATCATAGAGCAGGCGCGGGTGCCAGTGGTGATCGATGCCGGCATTGGCGCACCTTCGCAGGCTGCGCGAGCAATGGAGCTGGGCGCAGATGCGGTGCTCGTCAACACCGCCATCGCCAGCAGCGCGTCGCCGATAGTGATGGCCGAGTGCTTTAAGGAGGCGGTGCAATGCGGTCGGCGAGCCTTTGAAGCTGGGCTTGGCCGAGTACAAACTGGCGCGGTACAGACCAGTCCTCTGACGGGATTTTTAAACCAATGAGTTTTGTAGCGGAATTTGCCAACATCCCACGGGATAAACTGTTACTCGATTTGTATTCTTGCACAGCCCAAGATGTCGAGCGGGCGTTAGTGAGTCCAGCAGGGGATTTACGTAGCTTACTGGCCTTGTTATCACCTGCGGCTGAACCTTATATCGAAACCATGGCACAACATTCAGCGGCGCTTACGCGGCAGCGATTTGGCGCGAATCTGGGCATGTATTTACCGCTATACGTCTCGAATCTGTGCGCTAATGAATGTGATTACTGTGGTTTTAGCATGAGTAACAAACTCAAACGCAAGACCTTGAATGAGCAGGAGTTGATGGCCGAGATGGTCATTATCAAAGATAGGGGGTTCGATTCAATTTTACTGGTGTCGGGTGAGCATGAAACTAAGGTCGGTATCGATTACTTCAAGCAAATTTTACCATTGGTAAAGCAGCAATTTAGCCATGTGGCGATGGAGGTCCAGCCCATGAGTGAGGATCATTATCGCCAGTTAGTCGCACTAGGTTTAGATGCCGTGATGATTTATCAGGAGACCTATCAGCCAGAGACTTATGCTCGTCACCATTCCCGAGGTAAAAAAATGGATTTTGCCTATCGCTTAGCAACACCAGACAGAGTTGCGGCGGCGGGAGTAGATAAAATTGGTCTTGGGGTGTTACTGGGGCTGGATGACTGGCGTTTAGATGCGTTAATGATGGGATATCATATTGACTATTTAGAGCGTCGCTATTGGCGCACTCGCTTTAGTATTTCGCTGCCAAGGTTAAGGCCTTGTACTGGCGGGATCACCCCAAAAGTTATGCTATCGGATTTAGGTTTAATACAAATGATTTGTGCATTTAGACTTTTTAATCAACAGCTTGATATCAGCATGTCGACAAGGGAAAGCCCTGAGCTGAGGGATAATCTTTTGCCACTTGGGATCACTCAAATCAGTGCGGGTAGTTCCACTCAACCAGGGGGCTATCAAGCACCCGACAGTCAACTCGATCAATTTGAGATAAGCGATGATCGCAGCGTCGAGCAAGTCATCGAACAGATGCAACGGCAGGGTTTTAATCCCGTATTTAAGGATTGGGAAGCCAATTGGATCACAGGATAAATAAGACCGTAAATAAATGGTGAGAATGCGGATAAAACCTGTACTTTTGCAGGTGATTGGTCAATAATTGACCCATTAATCACAGCGTGCAGGAATACCGTTATGCAAATCCAATCTGCTTATTCATCCGGTCTGCAAGGCTTGCAAAGTGCTCAATCTGGGCTCACTCAAGCAACAATAGATGTGGCTAAACCTACACCGACTCAAAGTGCGGCTCCGGCTGAATCTACAAGAGATGTTGCGCAGCCTGATAAAACCTCGGCATTACTTACCGCTAATGAGTCATTAAGACAAGGGGAAGCGTCAACAGAAGTGATTGAAACTGATTCTGAAACGATAGGTTCGATCATTAATATTAAGGTGTAAATATCATGTCGGTTGTGGCGCTATCACTTAAGGTTGGAGCGCCATCCTCTTCATTTTCGGCACATGATAAGATGCTCAGCTCGAATCTAAGCCAGACTCAAAGCCAGAGCCTAAACCAGAGTCACGCTAATAGCACTTATCAAGGAGCCAGCGCTCACACTGCAGGCTCCGCAAAAATTGAAGCGAGTGGTGTCCATGAACTACAGGTTACTGGAACTTCATTTGCTCCAGTTCAAGCCACGCCTATTACTTCATTAGCTGCTAACGTTTCCCAATCTCTCCACTCATCACCGAATGTGTCTTTTGCTGCTTCTAGTGCTGTTTCATCAACTGCAGCACCTGTACTTCCTGTACTGAATGGTGCAAGCCAAGCACTCGAGGTCGCTCCTTTTTCCGTACCAACGCCAAGGAGCAATCCTCAGGTAAATACGTTAAATGATCGAGCTAGCTTACATGCCGATGCGAGTTTTAGTTTGTTAACAGGACCAAGATCCATTTCTGGTGTACGCGGGGGACAGATTGCGACACCTATTTCTACTCAGGTATTTTCGCCCGTCGCGGGTACGAGTAATAGCGGACTTGGGGTAAATTCCTTGGCTACAATAAGTCCAAATCTCAGTGTAACGAGCAATATTCCCGTTGATATTTTTACGCCTCTGAGTCCATCAATTGGCACTAGGGGTACTTATATTCCTGCTTTCAATCCATCTAGCACGGGTGATGTTTCTCCAATAATGCCTGATTTAGCGGCAGTGTTTGGGCCACAAACTGTCTTTACTGGAGCTGCGTTAGTTGATCCCACTACGTCCGATTCTGCAATTAACAGTTCTGTAAATAAGAGTGTAGCAACGAGTGCAGGGCCTGTTGGTCAGTCAAACTCTACGCAAGCCACAGATCAATCCGCTAGCAATGATGTTGCTCGACCGACTGTGTTAGAACTATTTACTCAAGTTTTCGGTGAAGCTCAGGCTCAAGCTAGTCCTGTAGATGCTCCTGCGACAGCGTCTAACCCAGATGATAGTCAACAAGTCTTAGCTGCTGTCTTTGCCCCAAATGATAATCAGCTTGAAAAGCAAGTACAGGAAGAAGAATCGCGGAAACAGCAAATAGCAGCAGCGGAAGAGGCAAAGCAACAATCACTGGTTCAACAGGCTCAAGAACAAGAGATACAAGCCCAAGAAAAAGTGCAGGCTCAACAGCAACAGCAAGTCGATGAACTTAAAACTCGAGATTCAGAGGTTAAAGCCCATGAGCATGCCCACGCAACCGTCGGAGGACAATACGCTCAGAGCCCGAGTTTTAAGTATGAAAAGGGTGCTGATGGCCAACGTTACGCCACCGATGGCGAAGTGCAGATTGATGTCTCTCCAGTGGGAGGCGACCCGCTTGCAACGATAAACAAAATGAAGCAAGTTTATGCCGCAGCAATGGCTCCTGTTGACCCGTCATCAGCGGATATCCGTGTTGCCGCGGAAGCCTTGCAAAAAATGAATGAAGCTAAGGTGATGCTGGCAGAGGAGCGACAAAAACAAATTGTTGACTTGCAAACGGCTCAAACATTAATAGACGCAGATGCACAAATCAAAGAGTTGCCACCGTTAGAAAAACATACACCTGTAGTGACGGGAGACGTTGATGAGTCCGGTAATATTGCTCAGCCCCAAGAGGCTGTATTCACCCCCGCCTCTACTGCGCTTGATAAGCTAAAACAAGCGATCGAGGCGCAAACGGTCAACACGAGAGTCATTGATACGGGTTCGAAAACCTCTTCTGATATCAGTGACTCAGTCACTACATCGACCACAGTGGAAACGATTGAGCCACCGACCGCAACTTTAGCATTTGGATATGCTTCAACTTCAGCGGATTTAGCGACGGGTTTTATCTCAAGATCTGATAGTGCTGCAAGCCGTTATTATGCTGCGGTTGCACAAGCCAGTGCAGGACCTTCTGCTCGTGTCGATATGACGTCGCAAGCGAATATTCAGCCTTCGTATCTTGCATCTTCAAATGAGCTGCCTAGCAATTTGCAATCTACGGATGTTTTGTCCGCAAACGATGTAAATGAGCAGTCTTCAAATATCAGTGCTAGCGCGAATACAAATGTGTCTTTGCAGAGCGAGTTATATGTGGAGGATGATCTCTTACAGGAGACGGGATTTATTCAGCCGCAATACTTGGGTTATCAACAAGCACGCTATGTCGACTTTAGTGTGTAAGATTAGGTTTTAAGCTTTAACTATTTCCATGATTCGCTGTTCATCATCTTTTTCGAAACAACCTCTCAGTACCACTAAGAACTAACCATTTAATCAGCAGTTAGTACTTATCGTTTTGCTCACTCGAATTGATAACTCGTTTGGTATCTTGCTGTTAATGACTATTCGTCGTTTCAATTCCATGCTGTTTTAAAATCAAGGAAGCAAGCAGTTTTGATGCAGGCCCTTGTTGATCTCTTTTAGGGATCACTAAGCTCAACATGATACGACGTTTTTGGCTGCCCTCAAGATGTAAACGTACTAGATTACCCGAAGCCAATTCTTCTTGGATTAAGAAAGAGGGGATCCAACAGAAACCAATACCTTGATTTAAAATGACTTTAGCTTCATGGAAGTTAGAGACTGTCCAGCGCTGCTCAGCTTTGAGCCAGCCGATATCAATGTTGGATTGCACTCCAGTATCTTTAATCACTAACTGTAAATATTGTGCCAGTAGTTTATCGTCTTCAATTGTGCCTAAGTCAGCGAGTGGGTGATTTGGATGACAGACGAGGTAGAGTTCTTGTTCACATAAGGGTTCGGATATATACCCTTTAGGCGGCACCCCTGCACAGATAGCAATATCGACTTTACTCTGCAGAATGAGCTCTTGAGTGCCGGTGATCACAGAGTCCAGCATGATGATTCGAGTGCCACGACTGTGGGGTAGAAACGCATTGAGGGCACACACTAAGCTTTCCATCGGATATATAATTTCACGGGCAATCGTGAGTGTCGGCTCCCACCCTTGTTCGAGATTACTCGCAAGTTGTTCTAACTCGTTGACGGCTTGGGTGACATGCCGTGAACGGCGCAGCAGCACTTCGCCCTGCGGGGTGAGATAGGCTTTACGGCCTTTGACTTCGAGTAGCTCGATACCTAACTGATGCTGTAATTTGGCAACCGCATGGTTGAGCGACGATTGACTCTTGTTGAGTTTTTCGGCCGCTTGGGCGTAGCCGCCAAAATCGACCACCGCTTGCAAAATACGCCATTGTTCTAAGGTAGATTTAGCTCGAGTCATTATAATCTCAAAAAAACGATAGATTGGGGCTTATAGTGGCCACTTCTTACGACTTTTTCAATTAAATATCATAGAGTCAGTCGTTTTCACGACATACAGCTAACTATGTCGCGCTAAGTTATTGAGGGGATAGAGAGGCTAATCATGACGATTTTCAGTGTTTGCGCCCGAGCGAGTCACAAACACATCCTAAGCATTCACACTTAAAACGCACAAGAACCTATTGCGTCGAAAGCTTGGGTGTTGGAGCTGTCAGCATGTTCTGAAGCGGCGCTATTTGAGATCCTTTGGATCAGCGCAGAACTATCAACGGGGGCGCCAATGACCGCTTTTAATTGGTCACTGAAGCTTAAAGCGTCTTCATTGATGACTAATACATTGAATAATTTTAGTTTGTCTTGGCAGTTGAATGTGGATTGAGCTATCAGCTGGGCTAGCGATGCTTGCCAGAGTGATTGGTAGTAGAGCGGTCCTTCGTTGGCGATAGCATTGAAGCTATAAGGATAATCCTGTGTTTGTGGCCAGTCTTGACCAAAGCTAGCATTAAACTCCGCACCGAGATCGGGGTAGACTTGTGCACTTGAGTTTTGGTAAAAGTTGACTGCAACCTTAGCGCGAAAGACTTTAAGCTGCTTCGAATAAGCTTTAGCCAGTGTTTCACGCTCCTGTAAATAGGTGTGCTCAAACTGCGGAAAGAGTTGATGGCGCAGTACTTCTGCTAACCAAAGACTCGCCACAAAATAGCTATCTTGACTCTGTCCCATGGCATTGTTGAGGTAGAAATGGCTCGCTTTAGCAAGAGAAGTGACAGCCTCTGCGATAGACTCGGTTAATTGCTCAATGTCTTTGTAGTTACTCAGCTGTGGCTTGAGATCTAAAGCTTGTTGTCCAAATTGCTGGCCGAGTACACTTTGACGCAATGTCTGCTGTTGACTACCTTGCTGTGGATTTGGGTTATACGCCACATAGATTTCACCTAACAATCTTTGCTGGTGGTAGACCCTGACGATATGTGGCCGATTGGGATCGGCAGGTATTTTATCGACCTTAGCGGTTTCTATGGTCTCAAACTGCAAACCAAACACTTGCAGATAAGTAAAGCTGCGACTCAAGACGTCAGAGGTTTGCCATGTCGGCACCTTGGCTGATGCTTGTTGTGACAGGGTTCGCCCAATATCCCAGGGAGCCACTTGCAGATCTTGGGTTTGGCTATCAAGAAAAGCTTTGACTAATTCAGGGGACGATAACTGCTGCGAACTAAGCACTAATGCGCTGTAATCGGTAAAGCCTGCAGCAGTGGCGGCTTGTTGGCGCTGCTCAGCAATTCGCTCTAACGCCGTTTGATTGGTTTCACTGGCTCTGGCTTGGTAGGCCTGCCATACATTTTGGCGACATACGGCGTTTTCCTGCGTCAGTAAGTAACTGGCGATAGTGCCAGAAAAGTCGCTCTGCTTTGAACTGTCGGGCTTCGGCTCGTCACTTTTATCCTCTTTTTTATGCAGATGTTGCTGCTGAGTCACTTCAGGTTGGCATTGGCTGCCATTGAAGGCAAGACTAAATTGTTGACTGCCTAACCCTTGGCCTATGCTGGCTTGTGCAGTATGTAATTTCGCTTTCTCCTCGGCGCTCCAATGTTGTTGTAGCAATTGTTTAAGCTGTTGGCTCAGTAGTATTTGTTCTGCATTGCCTTGGGCTAAGGCGTAGGCTAGTTGGCTCAATTCAGTTTGGCTGAGAAGTTGCGACAGGGTGTCGGCGAGGTGTAGCTGGCATTGCAGTAGACCCTCGCGTTCCTCACTTGGTAAGTTAAACCCACGGTAATAGTTGAGTCTGTCGTTGATATTATTAAGCCCTAACATCTGTTGCTCAAAAATAAGCGCGCGCTGGGCCAAGGCTAATTCAGACGCAGTTAAACGCGCATTGGCGAACACAGTCGCAAGATCAATACTTGGCAAACGCAGGCATTGTTCAACTAAAAGGGGAACAGGGCTTGGCGCCGCATAGGCGGCATTCGTAACATAAAGGCTCAAGCCAAACAGGCTAACCAGTAAAGTGGGTTTTAACATGGGTTATGTGTTCTGCATCTGTGATGGAATGAGTTAACTTTGACTTAGTATCCAATTGAGTTAGCTTCAAGTCATTGTTATGCATGAAACCCTGTTCTGTTCTGGATGTCAACGATAAGGGGGGGAGTCGCAAATGTATTGCTATTCAAGGAAGGAGTTACACTAAGCTGCTGAACACTTACATATTCCAGATTAACTAGATGAATGGTGATCTTTCGGCTTTTGATATCAGCCATTACCAACTCAAACCTTGAGGACGCAATGACTGATATTCGCTTACTTCAGACTGAAAAGGTTAGTTTAAATCCTGATTAGGCTGATTTTTCACCGCGATAATCGTGGCGCGTTTGGGCGCAGGATAACCTTCAACCGTTTTGGTGATGTCGTTAGGATCTAGGTATTCAACCAGTGATTCGTTGGGCATCCAGTCGGTACGGCGTTGCTCGGCAAGGGCTGTGACATCGGTATCGACACAACGGATATCAGTGAAATCACACTTTTTTAACCATAGCATGAGCGCGGCAACGGACGGAATGAACCATACATTATTCATTTTGCCATATCTATCTTGAGGCACGAGTACGGCATTTTCGTCGCCATCTATCACCAAGGTTTCTAGCACGAGCTCACCACCGGTGCGCAATTGATCACGCAGCTGTAACAAGTGATCGATAGGCGAACGTCTGTGATACAAAACACCCATGGAGAAAACCGTGTCAAATGCATCGAGCGGTGGCAGCTCTTCAATACCCAATGGTAACAGGTGTACAGGGTGATGTGTGCCCGCTAAACGTTTGACGGCTTCAAACTGACATAAAAACAACGGTGAAGGGTCGATACCGACGACACGTTTGGCACCTGAGCCCAACATGCGCCACATGTGATAACCACTGCCGCAACCGACATCGAGCACAGTGCGGTTTTTCAGCGGCGAAATATGTTGCTTAACGCGGTCCCATTTCCAGTCACTGCGCCATTCGGTATCGATGTGGATGCCATGAATGTGGAAGGGGCCTTTACGCCATGGCATAAACAAACGCAGCAGGTTTTCAAGCTTCTCTTTTTCGCCTGGGCTAAGTTGCTCGCCGCTACCGACGGTCACGCTATCAACAAAATCCACTTGGTCGGGTGCTGGATAGTGCAGCTTGTTGAGCACTTTTTCCCACTTTGGCAGGTTGCCGTGTTTATGATCTCGTTGCCACTTGCCTAAAATGCTCGGCAGGGTTTCGAGCCAGTGCTGTAGATTCGAATCGGCGATTTGTTGGTAAAACGAGCTAAAGCTGATCACTTGATGGCCACCATAGAAGCAAAGTTAAAGCATTGGAACCAGAGACTAAAGTGACTAAAGCCTTGGCTGGTGAGTCGTTGTTGATGCGTGGTTAAGGTGTCGGGCTTCATGACATTTTCCAGCGCACTGCGTTTTTGGCTGATCTCAAGTTCACTGTAACCATTAGCGCGTTTAAAGTCTAAATGTTGCTCTTCCAATAGGGTTTGGATCGGGGCATCTTCGAAGCGAATTTTTTCTGATAGTACTAACATCCCGCCGGGATTCAGACCTTGATAAATCTTCGCTATCAGGGTTTCTCTGTCTTCTGGCGGTAAAAATTGCAAGGTAAAGTTGAGTACCACCAATGACGCATTTTGAATATCGATATCGCGAATATCACCGCAAACCAGATCGACATCCGTATCGCTGACATAGGCATTCAGGTTCTCTTGGCAGCGTGCGACCATAGATTCACTGTTATCTACAGCAATAATGCGACATTGGCGGCCTTGGATTTGGCGACGAATACTTAAGGTCGCGGCACCGAGTGAGCAACCCAAATCGTAAATTTGAGTATTTGGCATGACGAAACGATCTGCAAAATCGCCTATGGTATTGATAATTTGCGCATATCCAGGCACTGAGCGGCGGATCATGTCACTGAATACGCCTGCTACACGGTTATCAAACTGGAAATCGCTAATATGCTCGCTCGCTTGAGCGTAGATAGTGTCTTGAGAAACGTTCATCTGAGATTTTTCATGGGAATTCAACTGTGCATTTTAACGAATCAGAGCGATTAGCAGCAAGTCTCATGCTAGTAATTTGCGATAAATTTTTGTCTAATACTTAATAGATAACAAAATCGTTACATGTACATCAAGTACTAAGGGCTCAACTTGAAGTTTGTGATCCACTTAATTGTGATCTTGTGCAGCTGTTTTTTGAGTATAACGGGGCAGGCAAGTCCGTTGTCCTCTGAGCCATTAATCATCGTTATGGGTGAGGATAGCTTTCCCTATCAATATGTCGACAACGATGGCGAGCCGACTGGATTACTGGTTGATTTATGGAAAGAGTGGGCTAAACACAGCCATACCCAAGTGGTTTTTGTGGCGCGTCACTGGCACGAGTCCCTTGATCAACTGCGGCAAGGTAAGGCGCAAGTGCATATCGGCATGGGGAAAACCCCAGAGCGAGAGCAAGAATTTGATTTTGCAGTGCCCATTGCGGATGTGGGCACTTTTTTGTATTTGCATAAATCCCTGCAGGGCAAAAAATCCATCAAAGAACTGATCCCCTTTCAAATTGGTGTGGTAGCGGCTTCATCCCATGAAGCGGAATTACACCGTATCGAACCGCAGCTTGTGTTTAAACGCTACGAAAGTCGTGAGAAATTATTGGCAGGGGTCGCCGCGGGCGAGATCGTAGTCTTTGCGGGGTTAGAAGGCTATTTGAAAGATCCCGACTCATCCCAAGAGATTGCCGCAAACTTTCCCAATACTGCCCGCCTTCAAATTAAGGCGATGCAGTTTGTACCCGCAGTTCAAAAGGGCAATCTTGCATTAGTCGATAAGATCAATAAAGGTTTCACTGCGCTCGATGTGCACTTTATTCAGCAAACGGAGCGACGTTGGCTTGGCTATCAACGTCAACAAGCTGGGATTGTTATTTCGATGCAACTGGGCGCCGAGCCTTTTGTGGACTTAGGGGTCGATGGTTTACCCCATGGTTTGTATGTGGACATGTGGCAACTGTGGTCTGAGAAAACGGGTATTGCCGTTGATTTTATTTCTGGTGATATGAACTCCAGCGTGGACGATGTTCGTCGTGGTCTCGCCGATGCCCATATAGGTTATCCTGAAAGTGATGATGTTAAAACGGGCCT
The DNA here is from genome assembly GCF_025653725.1 of Shewanella sp. SM74. Lineage (NCBI taxonomy): Bacteria > Pseudomonadati > Pseudomonadota > Gammaproteobacteria > Alteromonadales > Shewanellaceae > Shewanella > Shewanella sp. SM74. The sequence continues at coordinate 411,452 of NZ_JAKKRZ010000001.1, forward strand.
TACTCAGGCTTGGCATTTATATACAGTGAAGAGTCGACTCTTTCTCTATCAGCAACAGTTAACCGATTTAGACTGCTTAAAAGGTAAGCGTATTGGTGTGGTGCCGACAGCGCCTTATTTGGTGGATTTGCGTAAAGCATTACCCCAAGTGTCACTGCGTTATTACGACAGTATGGATGCCATGGTGGCGGGGGCGAGGTCTGGAGAAGTTGTCGGTTTTATCGCCGCGGGTGCATGGACATCCCATTATTTATTGCTCAATAAAGGCTGGTCTGACTTTAGCCAGTATCCTGATCTCGAATTTAGCACCAACATTTATGTGCTGACCCGTAGCGATGATGCTGGCCTTACACAGAGGATAGCCAATGGGTTTAACAGTATTAGCAATCAAGAATTTGCCGAGATTGAACATAAATGGATGCTCAATCCTAAAGATCATGTTTTTACCCAAGCTGAGCGTCATGTCAGCTTAAGCCCCGCTGAGCAGGCCTATGTGGAAAGCGTAGGCGAGCTCAAAGTCGGTTATCTAAAACAATGGCCACCGATGGAGTTTATGGATGAACAGGGTGAGTTTGCGGGGATCAATAGCGATATCGTCAAATTGCTCAAGGAACAACTCAAACTTAAGCTCACGCCCGTTGCCTTTGATGATTGGCATTCGTTAATCGAGGCGTTGCAAAAGGGCGAGGTGAGTTTAGCCGGCAGTGTCGCGCAAACGGCGGAGCGCCAGCAGCGTTTAGCGTTTAGTGAAGCCTATTGGCCATCGCCGTGGGCCTTAGTGTCGCAACTGGAACAAGTCTCGGTTTTTAATATTGCTCAGCTCGCAGGTCAAAGGGTGGCTGTGGTTGAGGGATATCATTTGGTGGCGCAATTGATGAGTCTGGAGCCTTCGCTCAAGTTAGTCATGGTGCCAAATACGCAGGCCGGATTAGCGGCCGTGACGAATGGCAATGCGGATGTGTTTATCGATAAAGTGGTGACTTTAGCTTCTGAGCTTAAAACCAGCCACTATCCGACACTGAAAATGTCGCTGCTCAGTGATCTCGCCGATCAACACAGTCATATTGGTGTTTATCCTCAATTTGCGCCGCTGGTGCCGTTGATTAACAAAGCTTTGGCTTTGGTTGATGCTCAACATCAGCAAAAAATATATACGCGCTGGGTGTCATTTTCTGTGGCGACAGAGAGTGCTAAATATCTGCAATGGCTGCGTTATATCGTGTTTGGCGTGATAATCTTGTGTTTAGTGATGGTGGCTGTGCTGTTAGTGAATCGTCGTTTAAATCGTGAGATCACCCAGCGATTGGTGGCAGAAAAACGTTTGCTGCATGTGGCTAATCATGATGCTTTAACTCAGTTGCCCAATCGTGCCTTACTTGATGACAGACTAACCCAAGCTTTGCTATCTCATCGCAGAGAACAGGCACATTTCGCTTTGTTATTCATCGATCTCGATGGTTTTAAACAAATCAATGACCAACACGGTCATCCCATTGGCGATGAATTACTGGTACTGGTCGCCCAAAAGTTAACCAAGGTTATCCGTGGGTCAGATACCGTTGCGCGATTTGGCGGCGATGAGTTTGTTATCCTGCTAAATCGTGTGCAAGATCTCGATGCCGTTACCCAAGTTGCTGATAATATTCTACAGGCACTGTCGAGCCCTTTGCTTATTCAAGGCGTCAGTGTCAGCATAGCGGTTAGTATTGGCGTGGTGATTTACCCCCGCGATGGTGACACCGCGATAGGTTTATTAAAAAAAGCCGATCAGCTGATGTATCAAGCAAAAAGTAGCGGCGGGCGTTGTTATCGCTCAGCTTGATGTTTTTTTGAACGCTCATGCTCAGATAGTGCGTTCGCCTCTAGTCAAGGGCGTAAAACTGTTTGATACTTCACCGCCTAAGTGTGAAGTACTTTGGTAATCGGCATTATTTTACTATAATGCCGCTTTTATCTCGTTTTGATTATTTCCAAAGCACCGGTTTCCGGATAAAGGATAGAGTTAGATGCGCAGTCATTATTGTGGAGACGTCAATAAGTCTCACGTTGGACAAGAAGTTACCTTGGTAGGTTGGGTTAATCGTAGCCGTGATTTGGGTGGCGTTGTCTTTTTAGATTTAAGAGACAGAGAAGGTCTCATCCAAGTGGTCTATGATCCAGACTTACCTGAGGTGTTCAATGTCGCTAGCACGCTGCGCGCTGAATTTTGCGTTCAGGTCAAAGGCTTAGTTCGTGCCCGTCCTGATAGCCAAGTCAATGGTCAAATGAAGACGGGTGAGATTGAAGTCTTAGGTCAAGCCTTGACGATTATCAATGCTGCCGATCCACTGCCATTGAGCATGGATAACTACCAGAACAACAGCGAAGAGCAACGTCTTAAGTATCGTTACTTAGATTTACGTCGCCCAGAAATGGCGCAGCGATTAATTTTCCGCGCTAAAGTGACCAGTTCTGTGCGTCGTTTCCTCGACTCAAACGGTTTCTTAGACATAGAAACACCGATCCTGACCAAGGCAACCCCAGAGGGTGCCCGTGACTATTTAGTGCCAAGCCGCACTTATAAAGGTCAATTCTTTGCCTTGCCGCAATCGCCACAGCTGTTTAAGCAGTTACTGATGATGTCAGGCTTTGATCGCTACTATCAAATCGTAAAATGCTTCCGTGATGAAGATTTACGTGCCGATCGTCAGCCAGAATTTACCCAAATCGATATCGAAACGTCTTTCATGAGCTCAGAGCAAGTGATGGCGAAAACCGAAGAGATGATGCGTGGTCTGTTCCTTGAAATGCTGAACGTCGATCTCGGCGAGTTCCCGCGCATGACTTACAACGAAGCGATGCGTCGTTTTGGTTCAGATAAGCCAGATTTACGTAACCCATTAGAGCTGGTGGACATTGCCGATTTACTCAAAGAAGTCGAATTTGCGGTATTCTCTGGTCCTGCGAACGATGAAGAAGGCCGTGTTGCTGCACTGCGTATTCCGGGCGGCGCTGCACTGTCTCGTAAGCAAATCGATGATTACACTAAATTTGTTGGCATCTATGGTGCTAAAGGCTTAGCGTGGATGAAGATTAATGACCTAAGCCTTGGCTTAGAAGGCATTCAATCACCGGTGCTGAAATTCTTAAACGAAAGCATAGTGAATGAAATCGTGAGCCGCACTGGCGCGCAAACTGGTGACATTATCCTGTTTGGTGCAGATCAGGCGACTGTGGTTGCCGAATCTATGGGCGCACTGCGTCTTAAAGCGGGTGAAGATTTCAGCTTATTACAAGGTGAATGGCGTCCACTGTGGGTAGTTGACTTCCCAATGTTTGAGAAAATCAACGGCAACTTCCACGCGGTTCACCATCCGTTCACCGCACCGCGTGGTGTAACGGCAGCTGAACTTGAAGCTAACCCAGCAAATCGCGTTTCTGATGCTTACGATATGGTATTAAACGGCTGCGAATTAGGCGGTGGTTCGGTGCGTATCCACAACCAAGAAATGCAGTCTGCGGTATTCCGTATTCTGGGTATTACTGACGATGAAGCTAAAGAGAAATTCGGCTTCCTGTTAGAAGCGCTGCGTTACGGTACTCCGCCACATGCTGGTTTAGCGTTTGGTTTAGACCGCATCATTATGCTGATGACGGGCGCAAGCTCAATCCGCGACGTGATGGCGTTCCCGAAAACCACCACTGCCGCTTGTCCGCTGACTAACGCGCCTGGTTTTGCCAATCCGCAGCAGTTAGCTGAACTGGGTATTGCCGTGGTTGAGAAAGCCGTTAAAACGGAAGACTGATCTTTTGTAAGAGAGCTTTGTAAGGCGACTGTTGTCAATCGACCTTATTCAAATCGACATTATGTAACTCGTTTTTGTGTAAGTCGATTTGGGTTAACCCTTATCAGTTATTTTTAGTCGTACCGAAAACCGAGGCATGAGCCTCGGTTTGTTTTAGTGAACCGTCATTCCACCGCTTATCAATATCTGTTAGTTCAATCCTTTAAGTAAATAGCCGTTATTTAGTCTCATTCCACCTTCGGCTCTTGATAAGCTTTGCGATGGCACCTAGATGATACCTAAGTAGAGGAGACTTCCCATGGCAGGTCACAGTAAATGGGCCAACATTAAGCACCGTAAAGCGGCTCAAGATGCTAAACGCGGTAAACTCTTTACTAAATTCATTCGCGAGTTAACCGTTGCAGCCCGTGAAGGTGGCTCAGATCCCGACTCCAATCCACGATTACGTGTCGCCATCGATAAAGCCCTCGGTGGTAATATGACCCGAGACACGGTTGAGCGTGCGATTAAACGCGGCGCCGGTGAATTAGAAGGCCAGCAACTCGAAACCATTCTCTATGAAGGTTATGGCCCAGGCGGCACCGCTGTGATGGTTGAAACCATGACGGACAATCGTAATCGTACTGTGAGTGGTGTACGTAATGCGTTTAGTAAATCGGGCGGTAACTTAGGCACGGATGGGTCGGTTTCTTATCTGTTCACTAAGCGTGGGGTGTTATCCTATGCGCCGGGAACCGATGAAGATGCATTGATGGAAGTGGCGCTTGAAGCGGGCGCGGAAGATATTGTCAGCTATGATGATGGTGCTGTGGATGTGTTTACTGATCCCGTTGATTTCTATACGGTGAAAGAGGCGCTCGATAACGCCCATTTTGTGGCGGATAATGCCGAAATCGCGATGATAGCCTCGACGAAAGCTGAGCTTGATCTAGAAACCGCCGAAAAATTTATGCGCCTTATCGACACCCTTGAAGATCACGATGATGTGCAAGAGGTGTATCATAATGCGGAAATCTCCGATGATGTGATGGCAAGCCTAGGCTAGATTGACTGTGAGCTGAATTGGGGCGTCAATTGATGCCCATTTCAGCTCGCAAACGCTAACGTAGGAACAGGGACGCAAATGTAGATCCCAAATAAGGTATTGAATGGCAATTATTTTAGGTGTTGACCCAGGTTCACGGATCACAGGCTACGGCGTGATCCAATGTCAGGGACGGCATCAGATTTACCTCGGCAGTGGCTGTATTCGCACTTCGTCTGAAGAGCTTCCTGGTAGGCTAAAGCAAATTTTTGATGGGATCACTGAGATTATTCGTCAGTATCAACCGGACGAATTTGCGATTGAGCGCGTATTTATGGCAAAAAATGCCGATTCTGCGCTCAAGTTAGGCCAAGCACGCGGCGCGGCCATTGTTGCTGCCACAGTCGCCAATTTACCTGTGGCCGAATACAGTGCGACTCAAATTAAGAGCGCAGTCGTGGGTACGGGGCGAGCACAGAAAGCCCAAGTACAACACATGATCCAACAACTACTTAAATTACCCGCAGCCCCACAAGCTGACGCCGCAGATGCACTCGGAGTTGCTGTGTGTCATTATCACACCAGCCAGAGTTTAATTGCATTGAGTGGCCGGGCAACGGCAAGAACATACGGACGGTACAGATGATAGGTCGTTTACGGGGCGTGCTCGTTGAGAAACAAGCACCAGAAATTTTGATCGATGTTAACGGTGTTGGTTACGAGTTGCAGATGCCGCTTACTAGCTTTTATGAGCTGCCTGAAGTTAATCATGAAACTATGGTCTACACCCACTTTGTGGTGCGTGAAGATGCACAGCTTCTCTATGGTTTTATCACTAAGCAGGAAAGGGCGTTATTTCGCTTACTGATCAAGACCAATGGTGTCGGTCCCAAGCTTGCTTTGACCATTTTATCAGGCATGACAGCCGCAGAATTTGTGGGTTGCGTTGAGCGCGATGATATAGTGACCTTAGTGAAATTACCCGGTGTTGGCAAGAAGACCGCCGAGCGGTTACTGGTAGAAATGCGCGATAAGCTCAAGAGCTTGATGGAAGCCTCAGCAGGCTCAGAGCGTGAGTTCGTGCTGCAATCCAATTACTCACCCGCACCGACAGTCAATAGCGCCGAAGAAGATGCTATTTCAGCTTTAATTTCGCTGGGTTATAAACCACCGCAGGCGAGCAAATCGGTTTCTGCAGCCTACAAAGAGGGCATGGATTCAGAAACCCTGATCAAAGCCGCCCTTAAATCGATGCTTTAATTGAACAATGATGATAATTAAGATGAAAGCTGCGATAAGGAATAACAATGATTGAGGCAGACAGGCTCATCCAGCCGCAGATCCAAGCTCAAGATGAATCCATCGACAGGGCAATGCGCCCTAAAATGCTCGATGAATACACGGGTCAAGATGACACTCGGGCACAGCTTAAGGTGTTTATTCAAGCGGCAAAGAATCGTAATGAAGCCTTAGATCATATGTTGATTTACGGTCCGCCGGGATTGGGTAAAACCACCTTAGCCATGATTGTTGCGAACGAGATGGGGGTGAACATTAAATCCACCTCGGGGCCTGTGCTGGAAAAAGCGGGCGATCTCGCCGCACTTTTGACCAATCTCGAATCCGGTGATGTGTTATTCATCGATGAAATCCACCGATTAAGCCCTGTGGTGGAGGAGATTTTGTATCCAGCGATGGAAGATTATCAGCTGGATATCATGATAGGTGAAGGGCCGGCAGCGCGCTCTATCAAGCTTGATTTACCGCCGTTTACTCTAGTGGGTGCGACAACACGGGCAGGAGCTTTGACTTCACCACTTCGGGCGCGTTTTGGGATCCCGCTACGGCTTGAATTCTATAACATCAAAGATTTAAGCACCATAGTCACGCGTTCGGCGCAGGTGATGGAACTGGATATTGATGCTGAAGGTGCATTTGAAATCGCACGCCGTTCACGTGGTACACCGCGGATAGCTAACCGACTGCTTCGCCGCGTGCGGGATTACGCGCAGGTGAAGCATGATGGCGCTGTCACTAAGTTTGTTGCCGACCATGCACTTGACTTGCTGGATGTTGATAATGAAGGTTTCGATTATATGGACCGCAAGTTACTACTCGCCATTATCGATAAGTTTATGGGTGGCCCAGTTGGACTCGATAACTTAGCCGCAGCCATAGGCGAAGAGCGCGAAACTATTGAAGATGTGCTAGAGCCCTTTTTGATCCAGCAAGGCTTTATCCAACGCACGCCCCGCGGCCGTATTGCAACCGCACGGGCATATCAACATTTTGAGTTGATCAAACCCGAGTAATCATCATTTTGATGATACAGACTCTAAGAGGCGACCTAAGTGGTCGCTTTTTTTATGGAGAAAATTTGCCCTTGAATGTGGTCGTATGAGGTGTAAGCCATTTATTTAAGAATAAGAAATAGGGGGGGGGGAGAGGGATTGGAAGCTAATACTTATATTCAAAATTAATAAGCAAGATCAGTAACAAATAGTCATTTCAAAGGCGTGCAGAATCATTTGTACCTTAATTGTTAAACCATAATTTTAGGTGTTGTTAAAATGCATAATTAGCACAATTGATACATAGTGTATCTCTGTTTTAATGCAATTTATCTATGTTTATCGGTATTTTAGCGCTTTAGCTATCGGTGGATATTGCTAGATATGCAGATTTAACAATAGTTAATCAATACGATGTTCTTTTAGGTTGCTTTGGTAAATACCTAAAAGTGTGATCTTGGTCACATTTTTCAATTTGCGGAATGTTGCATTTATGTTTCTTATTAACAGTCTTAAAGTCTGCTTAATATCAGACAGTTGGTGATTAACTCTGAATTGGTGTGATTTATAAGGGTATTGAAAAATAATGGCCAAATTAATTAACTAGATAAATCAAAATAATTAACAATATGTTTTTATTAGTTAAAATTTTGAGCATTGACGGAGTTAAAGTGAATCCTCAGTATCAGGTGCAACACTAGTACAGCAATAGCTGTACAAGCTGTAAGCATAAAAATAATAGTAAGATCTAGGGAGCATTCATACATGATCAAAAGAACTAAAGTAGCGTCAGCTATTAACTTAGCTATCGTTGCATCTATCACTACTGGTGCATTTGTTACGTCAAGCGCATTTGCTGCTGAAGAAAAAGCAAAAGTTGAACGTATTGAAGTGACAGGTTCACGCATTCAACGCCAAGATATGGAAACAGCATCTCCTGTGACCGTTATTGATGCTGCTGCGATTAAAGCGGAAGGTTTTACTTCTGTTGACCAAATGCTGCAAGTACAGACTTCGATGGCGGGTGCGGCAATTGGTTCAACAACAAACAACGGTGCTGACGGTGTTGCACAAGTTGATTTACGTGGCATGGGTTCACAACGTACGCTTGTGTTATTAAACGGTCGCCGCATGGTGAACTCTGGTTCCGGTGCTAACAGCTCTGTGGATTTGAACTCTATTCCAGTCGCTATGATTGCACGTGTTGAAATTCTGAAAGACGGCGCTTCAGCTGTTTACGGTTCTGATGCGATTGCTGGTGTAGTGAATATTATCACTAAGAAAGACTTTGAAGGTTTCCAGCTCGATTTTAACGGTAGTGGCACTGACAAGGGTGACGGTAAAAATGGCGACGTAAGTGCACTATACGGTTTCAATACCGATGGTGGTAATTACACCTTTGGTGCTGCTTTTTCTGACCGTCGTGGCGTGATCCAAGGTGACCGTGATTGGACTGAACCTGGTGCAAGTTCATTTATCCCTGAAGGTACTTTAGGCGGCAAGATTAAAGATGCCAATGGCAACTGGGTAGACCGTTCATACGGTTATGATTTTACCCAAGATAGTTACTATCAAACACCAAGTGAACGTCGTAGTTTATTTGCAAACATGACTCAAGAGCTAGGTAACGATGTTGTATTAACAGCAGATGCTATTTATACCAACCGTCGATCTAACCAGCAAATGGCTGCTCAACCTGCTGACATTATGCTAAATGTTTGTGGCGCGGCGGGCGTTCCAGCCGGAGCTCCATGTGTAACGCTTGATAGCGGCATGATCGCAGCAGGTATTAAAGCCGATGATAAGGGTTTAGTTAACTATCGTCGCCGGACTAACGATGTAGGTCCTCGTATTTATACTCAGGATACTGATACTTGGCGTTTATCAGGTGGTTTAGCGGGCACCTTAGATGTTCATACTGGTATGAACTGGGATGTAACCTACACCTATGGTAAAAACCAAGCTAAAACTGCAGTAGATAATTCTATTAATGCATCAGATATGCTTGATTCGATCTATGCAAATCCTAATGCATGGTTTAGTGGCACCCCATTAACACAGCAAATGATTAACGAAATCGGTTATTCAGAGCAAGCAAATGGTGGTAATGAGCAACAAACACTTTCTGCTGGTTTAAATGGCGAATTGTTTGATTTAAAAGCAGGTGCCGTTGGTTTTGCGATTGGTGCAGAATACCGTCGTGAAAGTGGTTTTTATAATCCTGATCCTGTAGTTGTTGCTGGTGAAAGTACTGCTGCTCAACAAGACCCTACAGATGGTAATTATAACGTTATTTCTATTTTCCAAGAAGTAAGTGTGCCTTTCACTGAGAAATTAACGGGTGAATTTGCGCTACGTTTAGATGATTACTCTACTTTTGGTAAAGCAACCACTTGGAAGATTGGCTTAACTTATGCAGCAACGGATGAGTTAATGGTTCGTGGTGTAGCGGCTACTGGTTTCCGTGCTCCAAGTGTTGCTGAATTGTATGGTGGTAACTCAGGTTCGTTTGATTATTTAGATGATCCATGGGGCAATGCTCAAGATCCACAAATTTTAGTAAATCGTACATCAGATCCAGATTTAAAGCCTGAAGAATCAGAGTCTTATACGGCTGGTTTAGTGTATTCGCCAAGCTATCTTGATGGTATGTCTGTGACTTTGGATTACTGGAGTTTCAAAGTTGATAACGCGATTGCGCGTATGGACACTCAAGCAGGTCTAGATGCATGTCATAGATTCCAAGTAGATGGCGATGCAACAGGTGCAGCATCTTGTGAAATTTTCAATATCGGCGCTAATGGCGATTTAGATAATTTAACGAATGCTTTAACTAACGTGGGTACACAAGACACGAGTGGTGTAGATTTCAACTTAGCCTACAGCTTTGAGCTTATTGGTTTAGATTGGAAACTAAACAATGACACAACTTACTTAGTTAACTTCGAGCAGGATGGTGAAAGCTATACTGGTACTATTGATGGTAACTTTGGTGCTTATGCTCGAGTTCGTAACAACTTTAGCTTGTCAGCAGGTCAAGATGATTGGAGTGTTATGTACTTCAATCGTTATATCGGCGGAATGACAGATCTAGCTCAAGGTACTGATGTAGACTCAATTTTGTACCATAACATTTCTGGTACTTATCATATTAATGATATGACGACTGTCAGTTTAGGCGTTAAGAATTTCACTGATGAAAAACCAGTTACTGTTTCTAACGGTAGCGATGGTGGTACAGTTCCACAAGTATATGACACAGTCGGCCGCGTGATTTACGGTGGTGTAACTGTTAAATTCTAAGCTAAGTTCAGACTCTTAGTTTCTAAAAAGCGCCTTAGGGCGCTTTTTTATTGGGAGTTTACGAGATGAATTTAGAGTCGCTAATCATCCGTTGATTGGTTGTTAATATCGTATTTTGTTCACAGTTTTCAACATCACACTTCTTAACTAATGTAATAGCGCTAGAGTCGTCCCGATTCGCATGGTAATATAAATGATATAGATTCTCGTTTGGGCTTTAAGGATGAGTAAAATACTCTTGGTCGATGATGATCCATTGTTTAGCGTTTGGTTAGCTGATGCCCTATGTACGCAAGGGCATGAGGTTAAGTGTGCGGTTAATGGCATCGAGGGTCTGGCATGCATTGAAAGTTTTGCTCCAGACATCATAGTGCTTGATTTAGTGATGCCACAGATGAATGGATTTGAGTTGCTAAAAGCGCGTGAATGTTCAACGCCGGTACTGATGATCTCAGCACGTGATAATGAAGATGATCGCATCACTGGTTATGAATTGGGAGCAGATGATTTTCTGAGTAAGCCGTTTAGCATAAAAGAGATTTTTGTCCGCTTACGAGCTTTAGAGCGGCGTCTCTGTGCCGGTCACTCTCACTCGCCGCAAATGGCGACTGTGGCGGCTAAAGTGATTAACTTCGATGAAATGAGTTATAGGATCACTATTGGCACCCGCTATGTCGATTTGACCCAAACCGAGTTTAAATTATTTAAATATCTTTTTGAAAGAAAAGGCCAAGTCATCACTAAGCAAGAGTTGCAGCGCTCAGTGCTACAGAAAGATTTGGGCCGATTTGACCGTAATCTGGACATGCACATTAGTAACACTCGCCGTAAGCTAGCCAATATCAGCTTGCCGCGTAATTTGATAAATACAGTACGAGGCCAAGGTTATAGTTTTATGGTCTAATATCTTCATGAATTTATAGCGAAAGGCTCATTTCTTGTGGATTTTAGGCGTGTTAACTGGTTAATTAAAGGTCGATTGCAAGTGTCTTGACTGAATTTAATGGCTTTCGTTTTCCCCTTGGGATGTTTTGGTTTATTCTATCGGCCATATAATAAAATGTGCCGTGTGATATCTATCGCACGCCATTAAATTGCCCTTAGTTTTAACAACCTATTAGGAATCATTATGCGGATCAGTGCCAACTTTGATGGCGGAAATATCCAAGTCGTCAATCTTGATAATAAAGACGATATTCAACTTGCTATCCGCCCTGATGCGGGTGGTGAGTTTTATCAATGGTTCAATTTTCGATTTGAAGGTGAAGTGGGTAACCATTACACCTTGAATATTATCAATGCGGGAACCGCTTCTTATACCAAGGGATGGGAAGATTATCAGGCGGTGGCCAGTTATGATCGCCAGCATTGGTTCCGTATTCCGACTCAATATCAAGACGGTAAACTGAGCATTAGCATAGAGTTAGATTGCGATGCCATTCAAATCGCTTACTTTGCACCCTACAGCTATGAGCGTCATTTAGATTTACTCAGCGGCGCCCAGTTACACCCAGATGTCAATTTAGAGCATTTAGGTCTGACCTTAGATGGCCGCGATATTACTCTGATGAAAGTAGGGAATGGCGATCCTTCTAAACGCAATATTTGGATCACCGCCAGACAACATCCGGGTGAAACGATGGCTGAATGGTTAGTTGAAGGTCTAGTGAATCGTTTACTCGATAATGACTGTCCCACGGCAAAAGCACTGCTTGATAAGGCCAATTTTTATATAGTGCCCAACATGAATCCCGATGGCAGTGTCAGAGGTCATCTGCGCACTAACGCGATTGGGATTAATCTAAACCGCGAGTGGCAAACACCGAGTTTAGAAAAAAGCCCTGAGGTATATCACGTCGTCAACAAGATGCAGCAAACGGGTGTTGACCTGTTTTATGATGTGCATGGTGATGAAGGCTTACCTTATGTGTTTCTAGCGGGTTGTGAAGGCGTCCCCGCTTACAATGATAAACTGGCGCAGCTGCAAGCGGACTTTAGTCAAGCATTGACCTTAGCCAGTGCCGATTTTCAAACTCAGTATGGGTATGATAAAGATGAGCCCGGCCAAGCGAATTTGACCGTAGCGTCTAATTGGGTTGCCCAGACCTTCAAGTGTTTATCAAATACCCTTGAGATGCCATTTAAAGACAATAACAATCTGGCCGATCCTTTTGTGGGTTGGTCACCAGAACGCAGTATTTATTTAGGTGAAGCATCGCTGATTGCCATGCTCGCCGTTGTTGATAAGTTACGTTAGGGCGAGGCTGATATGGCATTAATTGAATGTCCGGTGTGTCGTAAACGTATGTCGAGCAAAGCGCCTTCATGCCCCCATTGCCAAGCAAAAACCGATGGCGACAATGAGTCCTTATCGCGCATTAGCCATATTCAAAAGTCCAGCAGCTTAATGAATCAGAGTTTCGTTGCTATGACCTTGTTCATTGCTGGTGTGGTGATTTGGTTTTGGGGTGGGGAACCCGCTGAAGGTATGCGTGCGAATATCGCCGGAATATGCTTTGTGTTTGGTTTTGTAGGTTATCTCGTAACACGAGTCAGAATCGTGTTACATAAGCGGAAAAGTGTATGACGGATATCAATCAAGTGATCGACCAAATGCCCGTTGAAGTCTATGAAAGGCTTCGCAGTGCTGCAGAGCTGGGTAAGTGGGAGGATGGTACTGTGTTGAGTGAGACTCAGCGTGAATCGACTCTGCAGGTGGTGATGTTGTATCAAGCACGTAAGCTTGAGCAAACAGAGCATTTCACTATTGCATCTGACGGTAAAATTAATGAGCTGTCTAAGGCCGAGCTGAAAAAGCAATTCCGTGGTGAGCCAATTGCCGGCTTTAAAGCGCAGGATTTATAATTTCTGACTGGCCGCACTGATTGGCATGTAAGGGGTGTTTTATTATAGGTATTAGGCGTAAGTCTGAGGTTGGCAAGGGGATTGGCATTTTATCTTTTGTTAGTGATATCAAGACTAACATTGATTTGATATCAAATAACTTCAATGCAAATCTTGGTCCGCAAAAGTCTTAAAATAAATATTCATTTAGTGCTGTTTAGTCTGAGCTGAAATCTAGTCTGAGTTTAAATCAAAAAAGCCCATCAAATATGGGCTTTTTTTGTTGCTAGCGTTTGAGGGCAACAAACAGATTAAAAGACACTATCTTTAATCTATGCTCAGTTCACCGACTAGATTTTGTAACATGGCCGCTTTTATCTCAGCTGGTTGCAAATTTTTAGATAGCAAATAATGCAGTTTTGCTAAGGCTGCTTCTATAGTCATATCGGCGCCACTGATCACGCCTGCTTTGGCTAATGCATTGCCTGTGGCGTAGCCGCCCATATTCACCTTACCTTGGAAACATTGGGTTAGATTCACCAGCACTATGCCACGTTCATCTGCTTGCCTTAAGGTTTTGAGTAAGGCGGCATCCTGCGGCGCGTTACCCACACCAAATGTCAGTAGTATGAGGGCTTTAACTGGCTGCTGCAGAATGTTCTCAAAAATCTGTGTTGAGATCCCTGGATACAAGGTCACCACACCCACAGGCTGCGGACTGATATGCGCCACTTCCAATGGGGTATCGTTGGCGACGGTGATCTTGCCTGCGCGCAGATTGATTTTGATCCCAGCCTCAAGCAGTAGCGGGAAGTTGGGTGAGGCGAAAGCATCGAAGCCGTCGGCGTGGGCCTTAGTCGAGCGATTACCTCTAAAGAGTTTGTTATTGAAGAATAAACACACTTCAGCGACTGGATAATTCGCCGCAATATAGAGTGAGTTCAATAAATTAGTTTGGCCGTCTGAGCGCAACTGTGCGAGGGGAATTTGCGAGCCCGTCACTATCACAGGTTTTGATAAGCCTTGCAGCATAAACGACAGTGCCGAAGCCGTGTACGCCATGGTATCTGTGCCGTGAAGGATTACAAAGCCATCGTACTTATCGTAATTGGCTTGTATATCGTCGGCGATCATCTGCCAATCGGTTGGTGCCATATTGGAAGAGTCGATAAGCGGGCAGTATTCGTGGATCACAAATGTCGGCATTTCTTCATGGTAAAACTCAGGCATAGATTGCACGCACTGAGTCAGGAATCCCGCGACGGGGACAAAGCCGTTATCGGTCTTTTGCATACCGATGGTGCCGCCAGTATAGGCAACATAAATGGAGCGTTTAGTCATTCTTGTCGTTTTCTTTAGCTTCAAGTGGCCGAATTATACGATTTTACTGACATAAACCCAATAAAAAAGCCCGGAGATCCGGGCTTTGTCTTTGTCATCATCTTGACGTTGCGAGCAGCAACCTAGACGCTAGCAGATTTAGTTCATCATATTGCAACTATCACAGTAGATGTAGACGTTATTTGGATCATCAAAAGAGGTTAACGTTTTCAAACTGCTAGTCCACTGTTGTAGCATTTGCTCTAACATCGATGACTGACTTAGTGAGGCGGGCAGGTAACTCGATACTGAGGCAAACATCTGCTGCATGAATTTTTGTTCGGGTGTCAGCTCTTGTTCGATGACGCGGGTATCAAATAGCGTCATATCCGCGAGTTTAGCGGCTTTAGCTATGGCTTCATCTACATCACCCAGTTCATCGACTAAGCCAAGTTCAAGAGCCTTTTTACCGCTCCAAACGCGGCCTTGAGCAATCTTATCGACTTGTTCTATGGTCATCTTACGTTCTTTAGCGACCAGGGAGATAAAGTCCGAATAGCCGCGTTCAATATGACGTTGGATAATCGCTTCAATCTGGGGGGAAAGTGTGCGGGTAACTGATAATCCTGCCCATTCTGAGGTCGATACGCCATCGGTATGCACGCCTATACTGGCCAATGAATCTTCAAAGGTAGTAATCATACCAAAGATCCCAATCGAACCCGTGAGCGTCGTTGGCGTTGCGAAGATATAGTCGGCACTGGCTGAAATCCAGTAACCACCGGATGCTGCTAAACTGCCCATACTCACAACCACGGGTTTACCCGCTGCTTTAAGTGCCAGTAGTTCTTGACGAATTTGCTCAGAGGCAAAGGCGCTACCGCCAGGGCTATCAACGCGTAATACTAAGGCTTTAATGTGTTTATCAAAACGTGCCTTACGTAGCAGCTCGGCGGTGCTTTCACCGCCAATTTGGCCCGCAGGTTGAGTGCCGTTCAAAATTGTGCCACTTGCCACAATAATACCAACACTGTCTTGCTCTACAAAGCTGGGTAATGGCGTCACTAAGGTTAAGTAATCATAAAAACTGACTTGTTTGAAACTGTCACCACTGCTGGCTTTTCCTACGGTTTCTAGCATGGTTTTACGAAAATCTTCTGTGGTCGCTAGGTTATCAACCCATTTCATGTTGATTGCCATTGTGGCTGAATCGCCATTGGCTTTATCAAGCTCTGCCAAATAAGTGGTTGCGTCGGGCACCAGAGAATTCGGTTCGATATTGCGATTGCCAGCAACCGTTTGTGTGTAGCTTTGCCATACATCGGCTAACAGTGCACTACTGGCTTCCCGCGCAGCATCTGACATATTGTCACGTATGTAGGGTTCAACCGCAGATTTAAAGGTCCCCACGCGGAAAATATGCGCTTTGACTTTGAGTTTTTCTAAGGCCGATTTGAAATATTGGTTGTACATACTCAGGCCATCAAGCGAGACACCGCCTTGGGGATTGAGGTAAATGGTGTCGGCAAAACTGGCGAGGAAATATTGATTTTGCTCGTAGTAGTTGCCGATGGCGATGACTTTTTTACCGCTCTCTTTAAAGCGATTGAGTGCATTTCCGATAGATTGTAGTTTGCTGATCCCAGCACGTTTAAGATCGACCAGATCGAGCACTAGTACGCTAATACGTTGATCTTGCGCTGCATTGTCAATGACATAAAGCACATCGGCGAGTAGGATTTCACCATCGGCGTTGGCATTTTGGCCTTGTTTGAATGCGGCTTCTAAGGGATCGACTTGTTGTTTCTGATCGACAATAGAGCCGGCTAAATTAAGCACCAGTGCCGAATTATCTTCAACTTGGATATCTTCGCTACTGCCAATGGAGATAATGATCGCGGCTAAGAGTCCAAAAAAGATTAGATTGAGGATGAGTTTACGCGTCCCGTTCAGGGTGTGCCAAATAAACAAACATATTCTCTTGAAAAACGATGGGTTAGCGGACATCTGCCACTCCTTTATAAGTCCAATCTGCCAATGCTAACTGAAAATGGCGCTACAGGCTAAACACAATTGTAAAGGATTTTGACTGATGGCCTCGATCCAACGGTTGAGCTTAGATTTGACACAAGGTATGCTGATTTAAATCACTTGTTTTAAAAGGATGTTTGAATGTCGTTTCCCCATTTATTAGAACCCTTAGATCTGGGATTTACCCAGCTCAAAAACCGTGTGCTTATGGGCTCAATGCATACAGGTTTGGAAGAAGAAAAGGGCGGATTTGAGAAACTGGCAGCGTTTTATAAAGAACGCGCTCTGGGTGGTGTAGGTTTGATTGTGACGGGTGGTATTTCCCCCAATCTTCGTGGTCGCCTTACGCCCCATGCCTGTCAGCTGAGTTTTCCTTGGCAAGTGGGTAAGCATCGCGTGGTAACGCAGGCGGTGCATGAGGCTGGCGGTAAGATCTGTATGCAAATTTTGCATGCAGGACGTTATGGCTATCATCCTTTTTCCCAAGCACCAAGTAAGATTAAGTCACCCATTACACCCTTTACGCCGTCTGCTATGTCTAGTCGCCAAGTGCGCTCGACCATTAAGGATTACGCCAGTTCGGCCGCCCTTGCCAAGAAAGCGGGTTACGATGGTGTAGAGGTGATGGGCTCTGAAGGATATTTGATTAATCAGTTTGTCAGTGCGCGCACCAACACTCGCACCGATGAATGGGGCGGTGCGTTTGAAAAACGGGCGCAATTCCCGATTGAGATTGTTAACGCGATACGGGCAAAAGTCGGTAAAGACTTCATTATTATCTTCCGTTTATCTATGCTCGATCTGGTGGATAACGGTTCGACTTGGGATGAAGTGGTGCAACTGGCGCAGTGGTTAGAGCAAGCTGGCGTGTCCATTCTAAATACGGGCATTGGTTGGCATGAAGCGCGAGTACCGACCATTGCGACAAGCGTGCCCCGTGGCGCCTTTGCGTGGGTGACGGAAAAGCTCAAACAATCTGTTTCCGTTCCCTTAATTGCGACTAACCGCATTAACACCCCTGAGATTGGTGAGCAGATTATCGCCTCTGGTCAAGCTGACATGGTGTCGATGGCGCGGCCTTTCCTTGCTGATCCTGAGTTTGTGAATAAAGCTGCGGCGAACACGCCGGAGCTTATCAACACCTGCATTGGCTGTAACCAAGCTTGTCTTGATCATACTTTTTCCCTCAAGCGCGCAACCTGCTTAGTGAATCCTCGCGCCTGTTATGAGACTGAAATCAACTTCTTACTCACAGCCAATAAAAAGCGTATTGCGGTGATGGGTGCAGGTCCTGCGGGCATGGCGTTTTCTGTTTATGCCGCCATGCGTGGCCATGACGTTGTCTTGTTTGAAGCGAAATCTGAGGTGGGTGGTCAGTTTAATCTCGCCCGTAAAATCCCAGGGAAAGAAGAGTTTAACGAGACTATTCGTTATTTCATTAACCAAATTAAGTTGCATAAGGTGGAGCTGAGATTAAATACTCGCCTCGATGCCAGTGTGCTGGCGACCGAAAAGTTTGATGAAGTGGTAATCGCCTCAGGCGTTGTGCCGCGTGGTTTAGTCTTACCCGGTTTTGACGACCCACGGGTGGTCGATTATCAAAAAGTGCTCTCGGGTGAAGTGACTGTCGGTAATACGGTGGCCTTGATTGGCGCCGGCGGTATAGGGTTCGATATGGCGCACTTTTTGTGTGAGCGCCAGTCGAGCACCTTGAACCCCGATAAATGGCTACAACAGTGGGGCATAGATAAAACTTACCAGCATGCGGGCGGCCTAACTGAACCTCATTCCGACAATACTGATCATCGTAAGGTGTTTTTACTGCAACGTAAAACGTCGAAGATGGGCAAAGGCTTAGGCAAAACAACAGGCTGGATCCACCGTCTTGTGCTTAAGCAACATGATGTGAAGATGAAAACGGGCGTGAGTTACGACAAGTTTGATGATGCAGGACTGCATATTCGCGTGGGTGAAACCGCTGAAGTGCTGGCCGTTGATAATGTCGTTTTGTGTGCTGGGCAAGAATCGAATCGCACGTTAGTAGATGAGATGAAAGCAACGGGCCTGCCTGTGCATCTGATTGGTGGCGTAGATGTCGCGGCAGAGCTTGATGCTAAGCGTGCAATCCGCCAAGGCGCTGAACTGGCAATGCGTTTATAGAAAGTCGATAAGCCTTACGTTTTAAGCGTTAAGTATTCAATGTTAGATCCTGAAAGCCTGAACTTGTGTTCAGGCTTTTTTGTTTTAGTTTATTTGTGTGAATGCATTGAAAATAGAGAGAAGGGAAAATAGTGGGTTTTAAAACGTTTGGTATCTAATGGCGCGGATTGAATAAGGCAGTATTGAAAGGGGCTGTTTGTCTTAAAGCTACTCTTTGTTTAAAAGCTCATTTTTGTTTTAAAGCGATTTTGGGTTTTAACGCCACATCTTGTTTAAAGCAGCTTATTGAACAATCGAGTCTCACCGTTATGAGTCTTCAAACACTGCCTGTTTCTGCGTGCGTGTGTCACTTGCTACATTTTGTGTTTGCTTTGGCTTAGCCAAACTGGCTTTATTCTGATGAGATTGACACGCATAGCTGACCACAGCTGCACCTTCAGGTGACAAGTCCAGCTCTAAATCTTCGGTTGGCACACAGCAACAGGGCAAACATTCATCATGTTTAAGTTCGGCTAAGGGTTCGTTTAAGTAGCTGACTTTTCCGCTGATGACGCGTGTTTTGCAGGCGCCGCAGAAACCGTTGCGACATTCTGAGAAGATTTTAACTTTTTTAGCTTCGAGCGCTTGCAGCAAGGTGCCTTGTTGCTCGGTAAAGAGCAACACAGGCTGGCCTTGAAGGCGCACGATTGGCGCTTTCGCAAACAGGTTTTGTGGCCGTTTTTTTGATGTCACTGTTTTAATGCCATTTTGTAACGTCACTTTTAAGTGTCTTATAGATCGAAGTCGAGGAACTCATCACCATCAACCGCGGAGTCGATTTGGCCGACAAGGTATGAAGAGACTTCAACTTCCTGTGGTGCAACTTGCACTGCATCGCTTTCTAACCAGTTTTTCATCCAAGGTAATGGATTGGTTATTTCTGGGTATGGTTGCGGTAGATTCACCGACTTCATGCGTTGATTAGTAATAAACTCAACGTATTGGCACAGGATCTGTTCATTCAAACCTATCATAGAGCCGTCTTTGAACAGGTATTTGGCCCATTCTTTTTCTTGCTCTGCGGCTTTGAAGAATAAATCGAAAGCTTCCTGTTGGCATTCTGCAGCAATTTCACCCATTTCTGGATCGTCTTTACCGCCTTGCATGATGCTTAAAATATGCTGAGTGCTGTTTAAGTGTAAGGCTTCATCACGGGCGATTAAGCGAATAATTTTCGCGTTACCTTCCATGAGCTTACGTTCAGCAAAGGCAAATGAGCAGGCAAAGCTAACATAGAAACGAATGGCTTCTAGGGCGTTGACTGACATCATGCACAGGTACAAGGCTTTTTTCAGGGTACGGGTATTGACTATGACTTCTTTGCCATCGATGACATGGGTTCCTGCACCGAGTAAATGGAATATCTGAGTCAGTTGGATCAAATGATCGTAATAAGCGGCGATATCGGTCGCACGGCTTAAGATTTCTTTGTTCACGACGATATCGTCGAAGATCACTGAAGGATCGTTAACGATATTACGAATGATGTGGGTGTATGAGCGCGAGTGAATCGTCTCAGAGAAAGACCAAGTCTCAATCCAAGTTTCTAATTCAGGCAGTGACACCAGCGGCAAAAAGGCCACATTGGGCGAGCGACCTTGAATCGAGTCGAGTAGGGTTTGGTATTTCAGATTCGAAATAAAGATGTGTTTTTCATGATCAGGCAATGCACCGTAGTCAATCTTATCGCGACTGACGTCTACTTCTTCTGGGCGCCAAAAGAAAGATAACTGCTTTTCTATCAGTTTTTCGAACACTTCATATTTTTGTTGATCGTAACGAGCCACGTTGACCGATTGACCTAAAAACATAGGTTCACGGGTGGCATCGTTGGGTGTTTGACAGAAGGTAGAGTAGGCCATGGTGCTATTTTTCCAATGGATAGGGATCCACTAAATAGGGACCCCTATAAAACCGTTAACGTTAAAGTTAAAGACTAGATTTTACATGCGCCGCCGGCGCAACCGTCATCTTCTTTCTCTAAATTGGTGATGTCATCGTGTGAATCCGACGCACCATCGCGAGTGTTATGGTAGTAAAGCGTTTTAACACCTAACTTGTAAGCATTGAGCAAATCTTTCAGCAGGGTTTGCATGGGTACTTTACGGCCTTCAAAACGTGAAGGATCGTAGTTAGTGTTAGCCGAAATCGCTTGGTCAACGAATTTCTGCATAATACCCACCAGCTGTAAGTAACCGTCGTTGCTTGGCATTTTCCACAGCAATTCATAGCTATCTTTCAGTGTATCGAAATCAGGTACCACTTGTTTTAGCTGACCGTCTTTGCTCGATTTCACGCTGATAAGTCCACGTGGTGGCTCAATACCATTGGTCGCATTGGAGATTTGCGACGAGGTTTCTGATGGCATTAATGCCGACAGCGTTGAGTTACGCAGGCCATATTGCTTGATATCGCTACGCAGTGATTCCCAGTCTAAGTGCAATGGTTCAGCACAAATTTTATCTAGGTCACGTTTGTAGGTATCGATTGGCAAAATACCTTGAGAGTAAGTGGTCTCGTGGAATAACGGACACGCACCTTGCTCTTTGGCCAAGTTCATTGAGGCTTTCAGTAAATAGTACTGAATCGCTTCGAAGGTTCTGTGGGTTAAAGCGTTCGCGCTACCATCAGAATACTTCATGCCATTTTTCGCTAAATAGTTAGCGAAGTTGATCACGCCTATACCTAAAGTACGGCGATTCATCGAGGCGATTTGCGCGGCCTTGATAGGGTAATCTTGATAATCCAATAGATTATCCAGTGCGCGTACGGCGAGGTCGGCTAATGGCTCAATATCAGATAACTCTTTGATAGAACCTAAGTTAAGTGCTGACAGCGTACAAAGCGCGATTTCACCTTCAGGATCATCGATGTTGTTCAATGGTTTAGTCGGCAGGGCGATTTCAAGACACAGGTTAGACTGTCTGATCGGCGCGACTTTTGAATCGAACGGGCTGTGAGTGTTGCAGTGATCCACGTTCTGAATGTAGATACGGCCCGTTGAAGCACGCTCTTGCATCATCAGTGAAAACAGCTCAACGGCTTTTATCGTTTTCTTACGAATGTTGCTGTCTTGCTCATATTGCACATATAAACGTTCGAATTCGTTTTGATCTTCAAAGAAAGCATCGTACAAGCCAGGTACGTCAGATGGGCTAAATAAACTGATGTTCTCGCCTTTGATCAGACGTTGATACATGACTTTGTTCAACTGCACACCGTAGTCTAAATGACGGATACGGTTGTCTTCGACGCCGCGGTTATTTTTCAATACCAGCAGAGATTCGACTTCTAAGTGCCAAATAGGGTAGAACAGGGTCGCAGCACCGCCACGCACGCCGCCTTGAGAGCACGACTTCACTGCGGTTTGGAAATACTTATAGAAAGGTAAACAACCTGTGTGGAAGGCTTCACCACCACGGATTGGGCTACCTAAGGCGCGAATACGACCGGCGTTAATACCGATACCCGCACGTTGGCTGACGTATTTCACGATAGACGAAGCGGTCGCGTTGATAGAATCTAAGCTGTCACCACATTCGATCAGTACGCAAGAGCTAAACTGACGCGTTGGGGTGCGCACACCGGCCATAATTGGCGTTGGCAGCGACAGTTTAAAAGTTGATACCGCGTCATAGAAATCTTTAACGTATTTCAGGCGCGTCTCTTTTGGATAACGGGCAAACAAGCAAGCCGCGACCAAAATGTAAAGGAACTGCGCGCTCTCATAGATTTCGTGGGTCACACGGTTTTGAACTAAATATTTGCCTTCAAGCTGTTTTACCGCTGCGTAAGAGAAGTCCATATCGCGCCAATGGTCGATATAGGTATCCATCACATCCAGCTCTTCGCGGGTGTAATCTCTTAAAATGTGTTGGTCGTATTTACCCAGCTCAACCAATTTAGTCACGTGAGCATACAATGCGGGCGGCTCAAACTGACCGAAGGCCTTCTTACGCAAATGAAACACCGCTAAACGGGCAGCGAGGAACTGATAGTCCGGTGATTCTGGAGAAATTAAATCTGCCGCAGCCTTGATAATGGTTTCATGGATAGCTTCGGTTGGGATGCCATCGAAAAACTGTAGGTGCGAGCGAAGTTCAACTTCCGAAACAGAAACGTTTTTTAATCCCTTGGCTGCCCAAGTAATTACGCGGTGTATTTTTTCGAGATCGATATTCTCACGATCGCCACAGCGTTTTGTGACTGTCATAGTGCTATTCATTTGGAGATAGGCCTTGGTTCTTATATGTATTTAGGTGAGCAAAATCACCGTACGTATCCTTGTAAAACAATCAATAATCGTCCCTTAAATACAGCTGACTGGTTAAAAACGAGTCAATTAAGCGGCGAGCTTCTAGTGTGTCTGATTGTTACCTATACACAAGATATGGTGTTTTAAATTATATGGGATACAAGATAGTGAGGTTTGCCCCTATTTGCAAGTCTGAATTCAGGGGACATCTTGTGGATAACGTGAGGATAAACTTTTGCGTTAGTAACGACTAACCTTGAAGCTCAATTTCAGGTTAGCGTGTCACACTCATGGGGGATTTTTAGGCGATCCTTTTCTTTAGATCGCGATCGCTCACGAGTGCCGATCTTTTATCCGCCTGACTTTTTCCGTGGGTCATAAATAGTATGCTGACACACTGATGTCCGTCAGTGAAGTTACGTATTGGATGCCTTATTCGTGAGCATTGTAGGCGCTGTTTTTGGTTGATGTTGTTAAGCCAATGCTTCGATTAGTGCTTGATGTAGCTCAGTTGGGCTCGCAAAATGCGCGTGCGCAGGCCATTGCAACGGCTTGTCGTTCACGCCCAGATAACCCCATAGGGCCACGCCGCCTAACATGCCAGCAGCCTCGGCCGCGAGCAGATCTCGCTCGGCATCCCCAAGATACAAAATGTGCTCTGGAGCACAGTTCAGCTGTTGTGCGCCTAACAGCATTGGTGCAGTGTGGGGTTTTGGGTGTTTTGTAGAATCGCCGCTGATGATAACGGGCATACGCAAGTGTAAATTCAGTTTTCGCAATAAGGGACGGGTAAAGCGGGCAGGCTTGTTGGTGATCACCCCAAACGGCAGCTGAGTTAACTCGAGCCAATCGAGTAATGATGCTATGCCTGTGAATAGCGCACAGTGATCGCCATTTATACGCTGATAGTGGGCGAGCAGTCCTTGCTGTACTTGAGATCGAAGATCTTCTGCCGCATCAGGGATCGCGGCATCGACTAAGGCAAAACTGCCGTGGGATGCGGCGTAGCGCATGGCCGCTAACGGCTGCGCGGCGATGCCGACGTCTTGAAGACTTAAATTGAGGGCCTGCACCAGATCCGGCGCGGTATCGGCTAAGGTGCCATCGAGATCGAACAGTACGCCTTTGATCTGTGCCAGACTCATATTAATCAACCTTACGCGTCGCTATCATGTAATTCACATCAACTTTAGGCGTGTACTTAAAAATGCCCGTCAATGGGTTGTAGCTTATCCCTAAGGCATCGGTACAGATAAGATCGGTATTATCTACTAGCTCAATCAGCTCCGAAGGCTTAATGAATTTTTTATGCTCGTGGGTGCCAACTGGCAGCATTTTTAGCAAATATTCCGCACCTAAAATGGTGTGCACGTAGGATTTAATGTTGCGGTTGATGGTGGAGAAAAACACATGACCACCGGGTTTGACCATGTCACAGCATGCTTTAATCACAGATTGTGGATCGGGTACATGTTCGAGCATTTCCATGCAGGTCACCACATCGTAATAGGCTTGATGATCTTGGCTGTGGGCCTCGGCAGTATTTTTTACATAATTAATGCTCACGCCCGTTTCGAGGGCATGTAGGCGCGCGACTTCTAAGGGCTCATCACCCATATCTAAGCCATCAACCTCGGCGCCGATGCGGGCCATGCTTTCAGACAAAATGCCGCCACCACAGCCGACATCGAGCACTTTCTTGCCGAAAATACCGCCAGCGGTTTGATCGATATAGTTTAAGCGCAGCGGGTTTAATAGATGCAGCGGCTTAAATTCGCCGTTGAGATCCCACCAAGTTTCGGCCATACGTTCAAACTTTGCGATTTCCTGTGGGTCTACATTGGTATTCTGATGCATGCTATTACCTGAAGAAGCTGTATTGTGCGGCTATTATAACGACTATGTTTGATAAACAAAGTGCTCGACTGAGCTAAGCCCTTGTGGTTGAGTGAATTTTCAGCAGTTATCTGCTTTTATGTTAATTGTTGTGCTCCGTATCGACCTTTTACTTTATCCCTTTGACGATTTTTCCTCATCGTAAGCCGTGAATTTCAACGCTTGTTTATCGCACAAACGACCAAATTGACAGTGTTTTCATCTATTAAGCCACCAGACTCTCAATTCGATAATGATAGGTCTGGCGACATTAAATAACTGTGTTAGAATGCCAAATCACGTTTTTGGGCTAGGCAATGATACGGATTATACGTTGTCGGCTATTTTTCAGGGGAACGAGCAGTTTATGACTGATCTGGCATCATCTATTTCGCCAATTAATATCGAAGACGAACTAAAGAATTCGTACCTTGATTACGCCATGAGCGTTATCGTGGGACGTGCATTACCAGACGTGCGCGACGGCTTAAAGCCGGTTCATCGCCGCGTTCTGTTTGCCATGAGTGAATTGAAGAACGATTGGAACAAGCCTTACAAAAAATCTGCCCGTGTGGTTGGTGACGTCATCGGTAAATATCACCCCCATGGTGATTCTGCTGTTTATGACACTATCGTCCGTATGGCCCAGCCATTCTCACTGCGTTACACCTTAGTAGACGGCCAAGGTAACTTCGGTTCGGTCGACGGTGACTCAGCGGCGGCAATGCGTTATACCGAAATCCGTATGGATAAGTTAGCGCACCAATTACTGGCCGATCTTGAAAAAGAGACAGTGGATTTCGTCCCTAACTACGACGGCACAGAACAGATCCCAGCTGTATTACCTACACGCGTACCTAACCTGTTAATTAACGGTTCATCGGGTATTGCCGTGGGTATGGCAACCAACATCCCACCACACAACCTAACGGAAGTAGTGAAAGGCTGTTTGGCATTGATTGAAGAGCCTTCACTGTCGATTGAACAGTTGATGGAATACATTCCAGGTCCGGATTTCCCCACTGCAGCGATTATCAATGGCCGTAAAGGCATTATTGATGCCTATAAAACTGGCCGTGGCCGCGCGATCATGCGTGCTCTGGCAGATGTGGAAACCGAAGATAATGGCCGTGAGCGCATTATCGTCACTGAAATCCCGTATCAAGTGAACAAAGCCCGTTTAATCGAGAAGATTGCCGAGCTGGTTAAAGATAAAAAGCTTGAAGGGATCAGCGGTCTACGCGACGAGTCTGATAAAGACGGTATGCGTATCGTTATCGAAATTAAGCGCGGTGAAGTGGGCGAGGTTGTACTCAATAACCTTTATGCTCAAACGCAAATGCAGTGTTCTTTCGGGATTAACATGGTTGCCTTGACCAATGGTCAGCCTAAACTGTTTAACCTTAAAGAAATGCTCGAATGCTTTATTCTGCATCGTCGTGAAGTGGTGACGCGTCGTACCGTATTTGAACTGCGTAAAGCCCGTGAGCGTGCCCATATTTTGGAAGCGCTGGCGGTTGCACTGGCTAACATTGACCCGATTATTGCACTGATCAAAGCCTCACCCACGCCTGCGGATGCCAAAGTGAAATTGGTTGAGCAAGGTTGGGAATTAGGCCACGTTCAAGGCATGCTGGAAAAAGCGGGCGATGACGCCGCGCGTCCAGAGTGGTTAGAGCCACAATACGGTATTCGTGACGGTCAATACTTCCTGACTGAGCAACAAGCTCAGGCCATTCTGGAACTGCGTTTACACCGTTTGACCGGTCTTGAGCACGATA
Source organism: Shewanella sp. SM74 (assembly GCF_025653725.1). Classification (NCBI taxonomy): domain Bacteria; kingdom Pseudomonadati; phylum Pseudomonadota; class Gammaproteobacteria; order Alteromonadales; family Shewanellaceae; genus Shewanella; species Shewanella sp. SM74. The sequence continues at coordinate 438,160 of NZ_JAKKRZ010000001.1, forward strand.
AGATCATCGCCGAATACGAAGAACTGCTCGAATTTATCGCGGGTCTGCTGTTTATTTTGCGCAGTCCTGAGCGTTTGATGGAAGTGATCAAGGAAGAATTAGTTCAAATCCTTGAAGAATATGGTGATGCGCGCCGTACAGTGATCAATGCCAACGAAGTTGATATGAGTCTTGAAGACTTGATCAACGAAGAAGACGTTGTAGTAACACTGTCGCACTTAGGTTATGCCAAGTATCAACCCTTGACCGATTACCAAGCCCAGCGCCGTGGTGGTAAAGGTAAAGCCGCGACGAAAGTGAAAGATGAAGATTTCGTTGAGAAGCTGTTAGTTGCCAATACCCATGACACCATTTTGTGCTTCTCTGATTTTGGTAAGATGTACTGGCTCAAAGTGTATCAATTGCCATTAGCGAGCCGTACGGCACGCGGTCGTCCAATTGTTAACTTGCTGCCGTTATCCGATGGCGAGCGCATTACTGCGATTCTGCCAGTACGTGAATACGCGGCTGACAAGTACATCATCATGGCGACCTCACACGGTACAGTGAAGAAAACCGCACTGACTGCTTATAGCAACCCACGTGCAAACGGCATTATCGCCGTTAACCTCAAAGACGGTGATCAACTGATCGGTGTCGATATCACTAACGGTGATAACGAAATCATGTTGTTCTCGAACGAAGGTAAAGTGGTTCGCTTTGGTGAGAAAGTACGTGATTCTGAAACAGGCGAAGTGAAAACCGATCCTGAAACCGGCGAAGAAGTCTTGTCCTTACGTCCTATGGGCCGTACTGCAACAGGCGTTCGTGGTATTCGTTTAGAAGAAGGTCAGAAAGTCGTGTCGCTTATCGTACCCAAAGGCGATGGCGCGATTCTGACTGTGACTGAAAACGGTTACGGTAAACGGACGCAACTGTCTGAATATCCTGCGAAGAGCCGTGCGACTAAAGGTGTAGTTTCAATCAAGGTGAGCGAACGTAACGGCGCTGTTGTTGGGGCTGTTCAAGTCGGTCTTAACGACGAACTGATGCTCATCAGTGATAAAGGTACCTTAGTGCGTACACCTGCGAGCGGCGTGTCTATCATTGGCCGTAACACTCAAGGTGTAACGATTATCCGTACTGCGGGCGACGAGAAAGTGGTCGGCCTACAACGTATCGACGAAATCCAAACTGAAGAAGATGAAGTCGAGCTGGATGAAAATGGTTTGCCCATTATTCCTGTCATTATCGAAGGCGAATTAGCCGACGAGGTTCTTGAAGAAGCGCTGGATGACGAGGAAGAGTTGGACGAAGATGAAGATGAGCTTGCCGATGATGAGCAAGACGAAGAGTAATTAAGTGTCATATTAACGAGCGTCCAATTGGACGCTCGTTTTTTTAATGGCATTGATGTTGATAGCATTGTTCGTTATAGAATGGTTTCGTATTTATCAATACCTACATCATGGTTGGGATTAAGGAGAGTGTCAGTGAGCGCGATTTATAATTTCTGTGCTGGACCTGCAATGTTACCCGCAGCGGTAATGAAAAAAGCACAACAGGAATTACTTGATTGGAATGGCCAAGGCGTTTCCGTGATGGAAATCAGCCACCGAAGTAAAGAGTTCATCGCGCTTACACAACAAGCCGAGTCCGATTTACGTGAACTGATGCAGATCCCCACAAATTACCATGTGCTATTTATGCACGGCGGTGGTCGTGGACAGTTCTCCGCTGTTGTGAATAATTTTTTAGGTAATCATGGCCGAGCCCTGTATTTAGTCAGTGGTCAATGGTCATCTGCCGCATTAGCCGAAGCACAAAAGCTCGTGGGTGAAGCGCAGATTGATAGCTTGAATATTGTTGAAAAACACAATGGACTCAATGCGGTTGTCTTGCCTGATTTACATAAAATCGATGCCGATTATCGCTATGTTCACTACTGCCCTAATGAGACAGTAGATGGTATCGAAATTTTTGATGAATTAGACTCACCTTGGCCAATTGTTGCCGATTTATCGTCAACCATTATGTCACGTGAAATCGACGTCAGCCGCTACGGTTTGATTTACGCTGGCGCACAAAAGAACATAGGTCCATCGGGTCTGTCGATAGTGATAGTGCGCGATGACATGTTAAAACTGCCGAGTTTACCGCAGTCGTCCATCATGGACTATCGTTTAGCCGTTGAGCATGACTCTATGTTCAACACACCGCCAACCTTTGCTTGGTATCTCGCCGCTGAAGTCTTTGCTTGGCTTAAGTCCATTGGCGGCATTGCGAGTATTGCAAAAATTAATCAACAAAAAGCGCAGATGTTATATCAATGCATTGATGGTAATGCTTTCTACCGTAATGGGGTTGTTGCAGCGAACCGCTCACAAATGAACGTGACTTTCCAATTAGTCAACGAAGCGCTCGATAGTGAGTTCCTAAAGCAAGCCCAAATAGCTGGACTCGTTGCCTTAAAGGGCCATCGTATCGTAGGGGGTATGCGTGCTAGCCTCTATAATGCAATGCCACTCGATGGTGTAGTTGCTTTGGTCAAGTTTATGAATGAGTTTGCAAACAAGCATAGCTAGGCTTAGCTGTATTGAGTCACTCATTAGCTTGCGACGCTTAGCGTCTAGGCTTTTCTGCCTGAATATCAACGTTATGCTTATTGAATGTTGATCATCAGTTAGCCATCCCAAAAGCGAATGCTCAAATGCATTCGCTTTTTTGTTAGCTTTAATTTATCGACAATGGCGTTAAGCAAGATGACGTTGAGACCAGATGCCTTCAAGAACACTCGCTGTGAGAAAGCCTGTGAGCTGACGCGCATTACTGAGTAAGATGCTGGGTTAGTTGTATGCTATTGTTTATCATGATTAAAAGAACGTATCTTTAAATGCGTGTACACGATAAATCAATAGGATGTCACCGATGGATTTGGCCAAGCTTTCGCGGATTAGTATGAAGCATTTGATCACTTTGCATGTGATGCTCGATACCTTGAGCGTAACCGCCAGCGCCGAACGTTTATGTTTAAGCCCCTCATCCGTCAGTAAAACCTTAAGCCAGCTCAGGGACAGTTTGAACGATGAACTGTTCTATCGTAATGGTAACTCACTGGTCGCAACCCCATTGGCAAGACGATTAGGCCCAAGCGTGCAGCAAATGATCAATGATATGAATCAGATCATGAGTCAGGATGCGTTTAACCCTGCTCATTTTGAGGGGCGTTTTTCGCTTGCGATGCGCGAAAGTACCTTTGAACTGCTGGCCGCTAAGCTCAGCGCCCATATTCTGAGCTTGGCTCCTAATATCCGCCTCGATATTTACAGCAAAGACAATATTGGTTTTGATGGATTGCTTAAAGGTACATTAGACTTTGTGCTGTTACCCCATGATCTGAGTCAACCTAATCCTCTTCAAGACGATCTGGTGTGGGAAACCTTGTTTAGCGATGAAATGATCTGCCTGATGAATTCATCCCATCCCTTGGCTAAACAGCCGCATATCGGCTTCGATGATTACCTTAGTTTTAGCCATATTGGCATTACAGACACAGATCTGAGCACGCCTTTTTTTGATATTTTGCTCGCCCAGCAATCTAAAAAACGTGCCGTCCCCATTTCGGTCCCAGACTTTGGCAGTGCGGCGTTAATGTGCCATCACAGTGAGTTGCTTTTTACCTGCTCGCGCCGCTGGGCATCCATCGCCAGCCAAGCTCAAGGCTTAACGATTAAATCTTTACCCATAGAATATGGCAAAGTGGCTTACAGCCTAGTTTGGCATAGTCAAAGCATGAAAGATCCCGCACTACGCTGGCTTTATGAGCAAATTTTGCTTTGCAGTCGTTAAAGGTATATGGAAGGTAACACGAGATTGGTTACGCCTCGCTTTGCAAGCGTTGCGGCTAAGCGTTCAATATCGGCTTGTTTACAGCTTGGCCAATTGAGTGCTTCATCGACAACACCATGATGGTGAAAGGCATTTAACTTAACTCGTGTATCTGGGCCTAGCAGAAGTAAATAGGTCGCTAGTGCGTCTATTTCGTCCTCGTAATCCGTGATGCTCGGAATGTGCAGCAATCTCACCTCATACAGTTTTTGCTGTTTAGCCAATAACTGGATTGATTTGAACACGGCATGGTTATCACGACCAGTAATGTACCTATGGGTATCTTGCTGCCACGCTTTGAGATCCACCATAGCGCCATCTAAAAAGGGCAGCAGTTTATGCCATCCCGTTAGACTTAAACTGCCATTGGTGTCGAGCATACAAGTCAGGTGTGATAACGACTCTGTCGCCTTAATCGCTTGAAACAAGGCAATAATAAACGGCAGTTGCAGACTCGCTTCGCCGCCGCTAACCGTAATACCATTAATAAAGTGACGCTGACTATGGAGAATCGTCAGTATCTCCTCAACGGTGTAACGAGTGATCTTAGGGCTCGCTTGTTTCGGGCATACGGCAAGACAAGTATCGCATTGGCTACAACGCTCATTATCCCAGTGAATGTGAAGCTTATTATTGAGATTTATCAATGTCAGCGCATTTTCAGGGCAGGTGGCGACACAATCGCCACAAGCATCACATAAGCCTATGGTATGTGGGTTATGGCAGTTTTTGCATTGATAGTTGCAGCCCTGCAGGAATAATACGAGCCTGCTGCCAGGCCCGTCGACGCATGAAAAGGGCAATAGCTGACTGACTATTGCCTGTTTATTTATGGCCGGTTCATTTAACAACACAGGGGGGAGTGCTCATGGGCGATAACGCGTGCTTGTCGTTGCAATATTCCCGTATTAACCGCAGCTTCTGCGGCTAAGCCTGTGGTATTGAGACGCGAGCCGCACTGTTTAAACGCTTCAATATCTGAGCGTTTTACCATATAGCCAGTCACGCGCATTAAATCGTTAGAGGCGACATTGGCGGTAAACTCCCTAAAACCTAACTCAAGCGCGGCTTTACACAGTTGGAACATAGCTTGAGGATTGGATTTCACGGTTTCATCTATGGTCAAAATATCGCTAATCCCCGCCGTATAATACTGATGATGTTGTGCTAGGGCTTGAATATGGGCGATGGGATTCGGTTCAGTGCCATAGGGGATGCGAACGCCAGGAGTCACATCATTGTCGATACTAATACCGCCCTGTGAATGCAGTAGTGCCCGCCCATGGTAACCATGTGTGACGGGTGTGGATTTCACTATGGCATCGAGCGCAGCAGAAATACGATAGCCCAGCTGATTTGCATCCGTTTCATGACCATATCTAGCGTGTTTAGCTGACTTAACTTTTCCACTGGCCGTTAATGCCTGCAGAATATTCACGGCTTCTGCCATGCCGTAAATACCAAACATGGGTGCAAAGCGCGATTCATCAATCAATTGCTCTTTAACTAAAAAGCTGTCAAAGAAGTGTGATTCTTGATGCAAAAATGCCGAGCGCGCGTCAATGAGCTCGAAGGTGAGTGAGCAGTAATTTGGCAATACAGTATCAAAAAAATCGTTTATAGAATTGGCCTTTAACGCAACTTCTTTAAGATTCAGTCGAACTAAGGTATTGGCGCCGCCCGCTAGCGGCAACGCGTTGTAGCAACTGACAATACCAAAACCGCGCTCATCAAACGCACTGGCATGCAGTGGGTAATTCGCGATATGCGGCTTACTGCACTGACAAATATTGGTGGTCGCAAGCAACAACAATTCATCCGGCGTGACGACGGGGTCGTACATAAAAGTCAAATTGGGTGCAACTTGTTTTAACTCGGCATCAATGCGCAGTAGGGTGCGGCAAACGATGTTATCTGTAGGGCCAATATTCACATGCATAAAGGCATCGGGCAGGGTTCTGTCGAGCATGATCCAGAACAGTTTTAATTTACGATAAAGGACTTCTGAATCCATTCCTTCAACGAAAGGCATCAAAATGTCATCCAGCTGACCTAAATACACGGGGATATTGGTCACCGATGGCACGTGATGATACAGAATCGTTAAGGCATTGATGGCTTCGTCAAAGTTTTTTGCCGCAGATAACTCTAAGTATTCAGAGCCTTGTTGAAGGTAGCGGGCATAATCTGGCAACACATAGCGTGGTTTAAAAGGCGCGTGGCCTTCAAACATGTCGCAGAGAGTACCGTCATTTATCGCCGCTTTTACCTCGGGCGATATCGACATATAGGGCAAACTGGCTTCCGCTTCTAATGCTAAATAGTTGGATTTTTGCTTGGGTGAAAGCTGAGGGCTAGTAACGATTTGCACTAATTTATCTTGTAATAACATGGCTGAACATCCACAAGTTCTATGATAACCACTAATCTACTCAGTGGCGTTGGCTTTAAAAAGTGAAAATAGCCGCAGTCCTGATTAATGAAATGGAAATCCGCCGACCGAGGTCACAATTTGTGGCTTATTGCGATAACGCCGCGATGCCAAAATCACTAGAATGTGGTTTTACGATTGAAAATAAATGCTTGAACAGTGAGACGTGACCTTGCTTGTCATATTCGGGGATATGCAACAGAGGATAATAAACTGTCAAAACTTATCGGGTGGGATGATTAAAAAATTTAACACTTGAGGCGGTAAGTGAACTCTGCTGTATTCCTTTATTGAGTGAATACAGCAGAGTGAGCGGTGCAGATAAACTCAGCGGCTTAAAGCACTTTAGCAATCGATTGGGCTAAGTAATCAACGTTATCTTCACTGATCCCAGCAATACTGATGCGGCTTGAACCTACCATATAGATGCTGAATTCTTTTTGTAGGCGCGCCACTTGCTCTGGAGCCACCCCAAGGAAAGAGAACATACCTTTTTGGCGGGCGATAAAGCTAAAGTCACGGTTTACGCCGTTGGCTTTAAGTTTATCCACTAAAATGGCGCGGTTGCCGTTGATGCGATCGCGCATCACTTTCAGCTCATCAAGCCATTCTTGGGTTAATTCTTTTGATCCTAAAATCGTCTCAACAATCGCTGCGCCATGGGCAGGTGGCATAGAGTAAAGGCAGCGAACCACATAAAGCAGTACCGATTGCGCGATATTGGCGGTATTGGCATCTTTGGCAATCACAGAGCAGGAACCAATACGCTCACGGTACAAACCGAAGTTTTTCGAGCATGAGCTGCACAGGATCATATTATCGACCGCTGCCGCCATATGACGCACGCCGTAGGCATCAATATCAACGCCATCACCAAAGCCTTGGTAGGCCATGTCAATCAGTGGCGTAAAGCCTTGCTCTTTTGTAAGGGCAACCACTTTATCCCATTGCTCTGTGGTTAAATCCATTCCGCTTGGGTTATGGCAACAGGCGTGGAATAACACCACATCATCAGTACTTACTTGCGATAATGCAGCAAGCATCTCATCAAATTTCAATGATTTTCTATCGTAGTCATAGTAAGGATAGGTTTTAACAGTAATGCCAGCCGCTTCGAATAAACCGATATGGTTTGCCCAAGTTGGATCGCTTACCCATAACACGGCATTCGGGTTGCAGCGTTTGATAAAGTCACCCGCCACGCGCAGCGCGCCTGTACCACCGGGTGTTGAAACTGTGCGGATACGGTTAGCGATAATGGCACTGTGGCCAACACCAAAGGCTAATTCCGTCATCAAGGTGTTGAATTGTGGTGAGCCTGTTGGGCCGATATACACTTTGGTGGTTTCGGTATCGAGACGGAATTTTTCCGCTTTTTTCACGCAGCTTAGAATAGGGGTAACGCCGGTAGGATCTTTATAAACGCCCACACCTAAATCCACTTTTTGTGGGTGAGAGTCTTCGCGGTACTGAGTTAACAAGCCAAGGATGGGGTCCGCTGGCATTGCGATGAGTGAGTTAAACATAGCTCCATCTACCTTTCTGGTTATAGTGCAAACGTGATTGTTCGTATCAGATATGCGTTATTTATCGTTTAAAGGGTAGAATAGCGCGGAAAGGTAAAGTAATTAAAGTGAAAACTGTGATTACACGCCAGTTATCTTGGCAAAAAAGCCTGCCAAAAATACGGTTAAATCATAAATTAACCGCTTAAATTTTGCGTTTTTGTTATTTTTACACTGATCTCAGCAAATAATCTGACCAAAATGCCATTTTTCTCGAAAAAACGGTTGAATCCTTAGCGACAATCGGTAATTTTATAATGACGAAGCACCAACAAGGCCCCAATCTCCTTTTATTTGTAATCTTAACTTGACGCGCTGTAGCGTGAAGTTGCCATTTTGCGTATTCAGTCCGCGTGATCGTGATGATGACGCCCTATAGAGAAAGAAGATTTATTCATGAAGCAATTACGTCTTGAACCTGTTGTGCAAGTCCACGGTGAAATCAATATTCCGGGCTCAAAAAGTATTTCAAATCGAGCCTTATTATTGGCCACCTTAGCCCAAGGTACGACCACGCTCACCAATCTGCTCGATTCAGATGATATCCGCCACATGCTGGCCTCCCTCAAGCAGTTAGGGGTTAACTACCGTTTATCGCAAAACAATACTGTGTGTGAACTCGATGGTTTAGGTGGTGTGATTTCCTCAGCATCCGCGCAGGAATTGTTTTTAGGCAATGCGGGTACCGCAATGCGCCCCTTATGCGCCGCCTTAACCTTAGGCCAAGGTGAATTTACCCTCACGGGCGAACCACGTATGGAAGAGCGTCCGATTGGCGATTTAGTCGATGCCTTAAGGCAACTCGGTGCCAATATTGTTTATCTTAAAAATGACGGTTTCCCGCCACTGACGATTAATGCCACTGGCCTTAATGGCGGTGATGTTGAAATTGCAGGCGATTTATCGAGCCAGTTTTTAACGGCTTTGTTGATGGTGGCGCCGCTTGCTAAGGGCAGCGTCAATATCCATGTCAAAGGTGAGTTAGTCTCTAAGCCTTATATCGATATTACTATCGCTTTGATGGCGCAGTTCGGCGTTAACGTCATTAACCATGACTACGCGCGTTTTGAGATTGTTGCAGGCCAGCGTTATATATCACCAGGTAAAGTACTGGTAGAAGGCGATGCGTCATCGGCATCATATTTCCTCGCGGCTGGGGCGATTAAGGGCGGCGAAGTCAAAGTCACGGGTGTGGGTCGTTTGAGTATCCAAGGCGATGTAAAATTTGCCGATGTGCTCGAAAAAATGGGCGCAGATATCGAGTGGGGCGATGACTATATTATTGCCCGCGGCTCCCAATTAACGGCCGTCGACTTAGATATGAACCATATTCCCGATGCGGCCATGACCATTGCAACGGCCGCATTATTTGCTAAAGGCACGACGGTTATTCGCAATATCTATAACTGGCGTATTAAAGAAACCGACCGGTTAGCGGCTATGGCAACTGAACTGCGAAAAGTGGGCGCCGAGGTTGAAGAGGGCAATGACTACATTAAAATCACCCCGCCAGCCGTGATTAACACCGCTGAAATTGATACCTACAATGATCACCGCATGGCCATGTGCTTTTCTATGCTGGCATTTGCCGATTGCGGTATCACCATCAATGATCCAGATTGTACTTCTAAAACATTCCCTGACTACTTTAAGCAGTTTGCGAGCCTGCAAGGCTAAGTCTGTTTGTTTCGTCATTGTTACAACCATCGATGTCAAGAATTGTAAGCCGTATTTGTGCGGCTTCTATTCTTCATAAAAAATCCACGGATTTTGTTTGTCTTTTGTTGTACAATGCGGCGCGCTCATTTTCGGGGGCTCACTTGATGAACTCACGGATGATGGTTATTTTTTGCGGAGGAATGTATGTCTGAACGGGCTCCTGTAGTCACAATCGACGGCCCAAGTGGTGCTGGCAAAGGTACAATTAGTCAATTATTGGCTCAGCATCTAGGTTGGCAACTACTTGATAGTGGTGCCATTTACCGAGTTCTTGCGCTTGCAGCAATTCATCATAACGTTGAACTGGAAAATGAAGAGTCTATCACGTTGTTAGCGGCACATCTGGATGTGAAGTTTCTAACAGGCAATGATAAAGATCCGGTTCAAGTGATATTGGAAGGTGAAGACGTCACCAACGACATTCGCACCCAAGAGTGCTCGAATGCCGCTTCAAAAGTCGCTGCCTTTCCACGGGTGAGAGAAGCCTTATTACGTCGCCAACGGGCCTTTAAAACGGCGCCAGGATTAATTGCCGATGGTCGTGACATGGGAACAGTGGTTTTCCCAAGTGCGCCGGCAAAATTATATTTAACCGCCTCAGCTGAAGAGCGTGCCCAAAGACGCTATAATCAGTTGCAGGACAAGGGCTTCGATGTTAATATCGAGCGCCTTTTAAGTGAAATTATCGAACGTGATGACCGCGATATGAATCGTCCGGTGGCTCCTTTAGTCCCCGCCGATGACGCGCTCATTATCGATACTAGCGGTAAGGGTATTGATGAAGTGCTAGCGCTTGCGCTTAACTTTATCAACCAAAAATTATCCGGCACTAACTAAGTTAGTCCACCGGATAGGTATTCGTATTAAGGATGATACGGATAATTTGACTGACTCCACGTCTAGGACGGACAGTGGTTTAATAAAGAAAGTAACCTAAACATGACTGAATCTTTTGCTGATCTATTTGAACAATCCCTTCAAACTCTGGAATTCCGTCCAGGCTCTATCGTTCGTGGTACTGTTGTATCAATCAAAAACGGTATGGTACTGGTTGACGCGGGTCTGAAGTCTGAAAGCCCAATCCCAGCTGAACAATTCAAAAATGCTCAAGGCGTTTTAGAAATTCAAGTTGGCGATGAAGTTGACGTAGCTCTTGACTCTGTTGAAGACGGCTTCGGTGAGACTCAACTGTCTCGCGAAAAAGCGAAACGTCATGAAGCTTGGATCGTTCTGGAAAAAGCTTATGAAGATGCTGAAACTGTAATCGGTATCATCAATGGTAAAGTTAAAGGCGGTTTCACTGTTGAATTAAACGGTATCCGTGCCTTCTTACCAGGTTCTCTAGTTGACGTGCGCCCAGTTCGCGACACCGCTCACTTAGAGTACAAAGAATTAGAATTCAAAGTTATCAAGCTAGACCAGAAGCGTAACAACGTTGTTGTTTCTCGTCGTGCAGTTATCGAATCAGAAAGCAGCGCTGAGCGTGATGCACTGTTAGAAAACCTGCAAGAAGGTCAAGCAGTTAAGGGTATCGTTAAGAACCTGACTGACTACGGTGCATTCGTAGATTTAGGTGGTGTTGACGGTCTGCTACATATCACAGATATGGCGTGGAAACGTGTTAAACATCCATCAGAAATCGTCAATGTTGGCGATGAAATCAACGTTAAAGTACTGAAGTACGATCGTGAGCGCACTCGTGTGTCTCTAGGTCTGAAACAACTTGGCGAAGATCCATGGTTAGAAATCAGCAAACGCTACCCAGAAAACACACGTTTAACTGGTCGCGTTACTAACCTAACTGACTACGGTTGCTTCGTAGAAATCGAAGAAGGCGTTGAAGGTCTGGTTCACGTTTCTGAAATGGATTGGACTAACAAGAACATTCACCCATCTAAAGTGGTTAACTTAGGTGATGAAGTTGAAGTTCTGGTTCTGGACATCGATGAAGAGCGTCGTCGTATTTCTCTAGGTCTGAAACAATGTAAGACCAATCCATGGGATGACTTCGCAACTCGTTACAACAAAGGCGACAAGGTTTCTGGTAAGATCAAGTCAATCACTGACTTCGGTATCTTTATCGGTCTTGACGGCGGTATCGATGGTCTAGTTCACCTGTCTGACATTTCTTGGAACGGTACTGGCGAAGACGCAGTTTCTGAATACAAGAAAGGCGATGAAATCCATGCAGTGGTTCTGTCTGTAGATCCAGAGCGTGAGCGCATCAGCTTAGGTGTTAAGCAAACTGAAGATGATCCATTCAACGCATACTTGGCTGACAAGAAGAAAGGTACTATCGTAAACGGTACTGTTTCTGCTGTTGATGCTAAAGGTGTGACTGTTGAACTGGCTGACACTGTTGAAGGTTACATCCGTGTAGCTGACATTTCACGTGAGCGTATCGAAGATGCATCTACTGTCTATAATGTAGGTGATGCAATCGAAGCTAAGTTCATGGGTGTTGACCGTAAGAACCGCTCTATCAGCCTGTCAATCAAAGCGAAAGACGAAGCTGAAGAGAAAGAAGTAATGGCGACTCTGAACAAACAAGATGACGCTGTTATTAGCAATGCAATGGCTGAAGCGTTTAAAGCAGCTCGTAAATAATCGCCTGTTGTTTGGGGAGACATCTCTCCCCATTAGGCGACTGTGTTTGGCTTGATAATAGGGGATAGCTAGGATGACGAAATCTGAACTTATCGAAAAACTCGCCACCAGGCAGTCGCAGCTGTCGGCGAAAGAGGTTGAAGGCGCAATCAAAGAAATGTTGGAGCAAATGGCAACAACATTAGAAAGCGGTGATCGTATTGAGATCCGTGGCTTTGGTAGTTTCTCGCTTCACTATCGTGCACCGCGGACTGGCCGTAATCCAAAGACTGGTTCATCAGTCGATTTGGAAGGTAAATACGTCCCGCACTTTAAGCCAGGCAAAGAACTGCGCGAGCGTGTTGACGCCGTTAATGTGTGATTGACCGCATAGTAAAAAGCCTCCGTTAGGAGGCTTTTTTGTATCTATTGCAAGGCAATGCTGGTCAGCTTAGTAAATTTCTTGGATAATCATTAAATTGAAACGCGTTTAGGGAGTGCAGCGTGAAATCATTTGTAGCAACTGTGCTTGTGGCACTGTTATTTATTCTGGCGTTGATTTTTGGCGCGCGTAACGAACAAGTGGTGACCATCAGCTATTTTGTCGCACAGGGTGAATATCGTTTACCTGTTGTCTTAGCGATTGTCTTTTTTGCTGGTTTTATTTTGAGTTGGTTATTTGCTAGCTACTATATTGTTCGCTTGAAATTAAGTTTAGCGGCAACTAAAAAGAAACTAAATCAAGTGATCGCTAAAATCCCTCAGGATGTAGACGCCTAATATGCTTGAGATCCTCTTTCTGTTGCTTCCCATTGCTGCCGCCTATGGTTGGTATATGGGGCGACGGAGCATAAGGCAGAATCAAAGTAATCAACGTAAACAATTGAGCCGGGATTATTTTACTGGCCTCAATTTCTTACTGTCGAACGAATCGGATAAAGCCGTCGATTTGTTTATCAGTATGCTAGATGTTGACGATGAAACCATAGATACCCATCTGTCACTCGGTTCGCTGTTCCGTAAGCGAGGCGAGGTCGACCGCTCTATTCGTATCCATCAAAATTTAATCGCGCGGCCTACATTAACCAATGAGCAGCGTGACATCGCTATGATGGAGCTGGGTAAAGATTATCTAGCAGCAGGTTTTTACGACAGAGCTGAAGAAATCTTTATTAACTTGGTCAGCCAAGACGATCACAGTGAAGAATCTGAAACACAGCTGATTGCTATCTATCAAGTGATTAAAGAGTGGCAAAAAGCCATTGATATCACTAAGCGTTTGAGTCGTAAACGTCAGCAAGTTTTAAAGCCGTTAACGGCGCATTTCTATTGCCAGTTAGCCGATGAAGCCAGTGATGATGCGCAGAAAATTAAACTGCTACAGCAAGCGCTGAAGCAAGATCCCCAATGCGGTCGTGCATTATTGACCCTAGCGAAAAAATTCCTCGATATTCAAGATTATGCCCAGTGTAAGCAAATGCTGCTGCAACTGAAAAAAGCCGATATCGAGCTTTTTGCCGATGCGATTCCAACGGCCAAACAAGTTTATCGCGACACGCAAGATAAAGAAGGTTTTCAAGAATTACTCGCGGGCGCCATGGCCGATGGCGCTGGAGCTTCTGTGGTGGTCGCCTTAGCGCAGCACATGATAAGTCTTGATGAGATTAAAGCGGCAGAGACCATAGTGCTCGATGCGTTATATCGCCATCCGACCATGAAAGGTTTTCAGCACTTGATGCAGATGCATTTGCGCCAAGCCGAAGAAGGGCAAGCTAAGCAAAGTTTAACTATGCTAGAGCAGCTCGTTGAACAACAAATTAAATTCCGTCCGAGTTACCGTTGTAAGGAGTGTGGTTTTCCTTCCCATGCGCTTTACTGGCATTGTCCTTCCTGTAAAAACTGGGGCAGCATTAAACGGATCCGAGGCCTAGACGGCGAATAATCTATTAGAAGAATACACAGTTTGTGTAACCCCGTTGGAGAGATGATGACGACTAAACCTATCCTCGTAGCGCTTGATTACGATAATAAAAACCATGCTTTACAACTGATAGAAAAACTCGATCCCAACATGTGCCGCCTTAAAGTTGGCAAAGAAATGTTTACCTTGTTTGGCCCGCAACTGGTGAAAGATATCCATGATCGTGGTTTTGATTTATTCCTTGATTTGAAATTTCACGATATTCCCAATACTGTCGCCAAAGCCGTGGCCGCTGCTGCTGAGCTGGGCGTATGGATGACGAACGTACATGCCAGCGGTGGCTTCGCCATGATGGAAGCGGCCAAAAAGGCCTTGCTGCCATACGGCGACAAAGCGCCTATGCTGATCGCGGTCACGGTATTAACCTCGATGAGTGATGACGATCTTAAATTACTCGGCATCAATGTGCCTGCGTTTGAGCATGTGCAACGTTTGGCGAAGCTCACGCAGCAAGCGGGACTCGATGGCGTGGTGTGTTCCGCCCAAGAAGCGACAGCCTTGAAATCACTGTTAGGTCAGGATTTCAAGCTCGTGACGCCTGGGATCCGCCCAGTTGGCAGTGATGCTGGCGATCAACATCGCGTGATGACGCCACCTCAAGCGATAGCAGCGGGTTCTGATTACCTAGTGATTGGCCGCCCAATCACCAAAGCCGCCGATCCGTTAGCGGCATTGCAAGCGATTCACCAATCATTGGCATAGACGCCACACTAGCCGTCTAAAGCGCGGTTTGAAAGCCGTTTGACCGTCGTTTAAATAAAAAAGGCTTGGAATCGCTTGTTGGTATCCTTGATATGATGGATAAAAATTGAAATAGTATCTTGAATGACAGCATAGAATAATGAATCACACCCTGAGTGCATATCTCACTGTTCACGGAGAACGCCCATGTTTAATGCTACGATGTTTAACTATCAAGGTAAGAATGTTGTCGTTGTTGGTGGTACCAGTGGGATAAATCTCGCGATTGCCATTGCGTTCGCACAGGCTGGCGCAAATGTGGCCGTTGCGAGCCGCAGTCAAGATAAAATCGATACCGCGGTATTGCAGTTGCAACAGGCCAATCCTGACGGTATTCATTTGGGTGTGAGTTTTGATGTGCGCGATCTTAGCGCCCTTGAAGTCGGTTTTGATAAAATCGCTTCTGAGTTTGGTTTTATCGATGTGCTGGTAAGCGGCGCGGCGGGGAATTTCCCTGCCAGCGCCGCAAAGCTTTCGGCCAATGGTTTTAAGTCGGTGATGGACATTGATTTGCTCGGCAGTTTTCAAGTGCTAAAGCAGGCTTATCCTTTGCTGCGTCGCCCCAATGGCAATATTATCCAGATTTCGGCGCCGCAGGCTTCGATCGCTATGCCAATGCAAGTTCATGTGTGTGCGGCTAAAGCGGGTGTGGATATGCTGACGCGAACTTTAGCGTTAGAGTGGGGCTGTGAGGGGCTGAGAATTAATTCGATTATGCCAGGCCCCATAGCTAACACTGAAGGCTTTAATCGCCTTGCACCCAGCGCCGCATTACAGCAAAAGGTTGCCCAATCCGTTCCGCTAAAACGCAACGGCGCAGGTCAGGATATCGCCAATGCCGCGCTATTCTTAGGCTCTGAATTAGCTTCCTATATTACGGGAGTTGTGCTGCCGGTTGATGGCGGTTGGTCACTTGGCGGCGCCAGTATAGCGATGACAGAGCTTGGCGAACTGGTCGCAAAAATGTAGTTTGGTTTTAGATTATTGATATTCAAAATCGAGAACTTTGATTTTATAGAAATTAAGCAGGTAATGATCCATGGCTAATGCATTACAAGAGCAGCTACTCAAAGCAGGGCTTGCCAGTAAACAAAAGGTTCGCGACGTTAAGACTCAAAAACGCCGTGACAAAAAATCACGAGTTGATGATGGCTCAAGTGCTTTTAAGCAAGAAGTGGCCGAGCAAAAACGGTTGCAGGCGCAAAAAGATAAAGTGCTAAATGAGCAACGTTTTGCTGAGGCATCTGAGCGTGGACAGGTGCGCGGTTTAATCACAGAGTTCACTAAGTCTGCGATTAAGATCCCAGCTTATGCTGAAGTGAAATTTAACTATACTCTTGATAATAAAATTTATTCTTTATACATAGATGAAAAACTGCAGGCAGAATTGCTTAAAGGGCAGTTAGGCATAGTGCGTTACGAAGATAAGAGTTACTTAGTACCACATAAGTTAGCCGAGCGAGTGAAACTGCTGGTGCCGCAGTGGTGTGGTTATCTGTGGCAACAGGATGAATCTAAAGCTGTGGTCGTTGAAGATGATCCCTATGCAGATTACGCAATTCCTGATGATTTAATGTGGTAATTGCCACAAGCCTGTGACCTAACGCTAAGACAATCCTGTTGTAAAGCTTATAAAATAGAGACCCTTAAGTTCAAGCTTAAGGGTTTTTTTATGGGTTAAATTTATATTTAGCTCGCACACTCGCATACTTTTATATTATTCACAGCTGTATTTGTAATGAGATTGTTTTCTACAGTGAACTGGTATAAATTAAAACAACTGTTTTAATCCTACGTTTAAGAGTCTACCAATGAATCCTTACCAAGCCCCGTTGACGGATATGCGTTTCCTACTGGAACAGGTATTTGATGCCCCAAACACTTGGGCACAATTGCCTGAGATTGCTGAAATGGTCGATATCGACACGGCCAATGCTATTTTGGAAGAAGCAGCCAAGATCAGCTGTGAGTTGATCCATCCGCTGAACCGGACGGGCGATGAGCAGGGCGTGTTGCATCAAGACAATCAAGTGATTACCCCTGATGGCTATAAAGCCGTTTATGAGCAGTATTCCCAGGGCGGTTGGATTGGTTTGTGTGGCGATCCTGAATTTGGTGGCATGGGGATGCCGAAGATGCTGGGGATCTTAGTCGACGAAATGGCTTACAGTGCTTGTAATGCGTTTACGCTTTATGGCTCGTTAACCGCGGGGGCGGCTTTATGTATCAATGCCCACGGCAGCGAAGAATTGAAACAAGCTTATTTGCCTAAGTTATATTCCGGCGAATGGGCGGGTGCTATGGATATGACGGAGCCGCAAGCGGGTTCTGATCTGCGTAATATTCGCACTCGAGCTTTACTGCAGGATGATGGCAGTTATGCCATCACGGGCAGCAAGATTTTTATCACGGGTGGCGATCATGATTTAACTGAAAACGTTATCCATTTAGTGCTTGCTAAGCTGCCGGATAGTAAAGGGATTTCACTCTTCCTGGTACCTAAGATATCGGTGAATGCCGATGGCAGCTTAGCCAATGCCAATGGTGTATCAGTGGGGTCTATCGAGCATAAGATGGGCCTTAAAGGTTCTGCGACCTGTGTGATGAACTTTGATAATGCCCAAGGTTTCTTGATTGGCGAGCCTAATCGCGGCCTAGTGTGCATGTTCACTATGATGAACTATGAGCGTTTAGCGATTGGTATTCAAGGACTTGGCAGTGCGCAGGCGGCGTACCAGATGGCGGCCGATTACGCTAAAGAGCGTAATCAAGGCATCGCCGCTGGCGGCTCACCGACGGGCAGTGATTCTGATCCCATAATTGTCCACGGCGATGTGCGCCGTATGCTGTTGACCATTCGTGCGATGACAGAAGCGGGCCGTGCTTTGTCTGTGTTTACAGGACAACAGCTGGATTTAGCAAAATATGCCCAAGATGAGGTTAAGGCCAAAGCGGCGCGTTATGTGGGTTTATTAACGCCAGTGGCGAAAGCATTTTTAACCGATCGGGGTCTAGATGCGACTATCATGGCGCAACAAGTCTTTGGTGGACATGGTTATATTCGTGAAACAGGTATTGAGCAATTAGTTCGTGATACCCGTATCGCTCAGATTTATGAAGGCACCAATGGCATTCAAGCCATCGATTTCCTCGGTCGTAAAGTCACTGGCGATAACTTAGCCGCATTAAATGAATTTGTGGCTGACTTGAAGGCACAAATGCGCGCATTTACTCACGTTGATGCGGTGAAAGTGTCGGCAGTATGCGCACGTTTAGATGCCTTGGTCATCGTTGCCGAGTCAGTTAATGATCACAAAGTGGCTCAGCCTGCACTTATTAATGCGTGTGCGGTCGACTTTTTAGATGCCTTTGGTTACACCCTGTATGGTTTCTACTGGTTGGCTATGGTCGATAAGGTCGCGGATCATGAAGATAAAGCTTTCGCCGAGCAGAAAGTCTATTTGGCTAAGTTCTATTTTGATAAGTTATTGCCAAAAGCGGATTACCATATCGCTCAAGTCAGAGCTGGTGATGCGACGACTATGGCGATGCCTGCGGAGTTGTTTTAACAAGGCTTCGGTATATTCGTTTAGATAAAAACTTAAAAAGCACTGATGACTCAGTGCTTTTTTGTGCAAGTTTTTTACTCTGTAGTGATTAATTAATGACTCTAGTGAGCCGCAGTATTCACAGTCGCAGTGGTTGATGACGGTTGCAGTACTGAAATCAATTGTTTAAGAAACTCGGCATTGAATGAGGGGTTATGCTGATTTTTCAATTCAGAACTCATGCCATTCTCAAGGATTACAAACAGGGTATCGTTATGCTGGGGCAAACGGATAAAGCCCGCTAAGTTAGACACGCCTTGCATCGAGCCTGTTTTAGCGAAAATTTGCTGTTTAAGCGGCGGTTTGTTGTAGCCCATACGATATCTTAAGGTGCCGCTGATCCCCGCCTGTGGCAGACTCGTGATTAACGGACTAAAGCGGCTATCTTGGTGGATTAGCGCCAACACCGCGGCTAACTGCTTGGCATTGAGCAAGTTATAGCGTGACAATCCTGAACCATCCACAATATTGGCGTTACTCAAATCTATGCCTAAATTCGTTAAAATTCGCTGCATGGCAGCGGCACCATTGGTAAAGCTGCCTTGGGTTTTAAAGTAACTTTTACCAAGTTGCTTAAAAAGACTATCGGCAATCAAATTATCTGACTTGAGCAGCATAGTCTCGAGCAGCTCAGGTAAGGGCGCCGAGCTATGGCTGGCAATTAGTTTTGCCTTTTGGGGTAAGCTAGTGCCGAGTTGTACTTTACCCGCAAGAGACATCTCGCCTTTAAGTAGAGAGGTGAGGTTATCTTGGGCAAATTTGAACGGATCGCTGACCGCAATCGCCAGTGGTATCGCCTCACCGCCAGGGTAACAGCCGCGTAAATGGTAGTTATTTTGACCTAATCTGACCATATCAAGTTGGCAAAATTCGCGGCTCGCCTTTTGGTCAAACACCGCATCGCTGCTGATTTTGACTCCATAACTCCCCGCGCGCAGACTTACCTGTGAAGGTTTGCTGGTAGAGCTGGGGCTAAACTGACCATAGACACAGTTTTGATTGATAATATAGCTAGATACAGGCGCAGCAAAACAAATACCTAAGTCATCCCATACCCAACCGGGAGCTTGCAATTGTTCCTGCTTATCGCCGAGCAAATACAGATGCCCGTCAATGCGATTAATGCCTTGTTTTACGAGATTGGCAAAAATGGCCTTGAGATCGGCTTGAGTCAGCGTGGGATCGCCACTAAAACGCAGATAAGCACTGCCTGCGATATGGCCTTTGCGTATTGGTGCATCTGTCCATAATTGTGTGACATAACGAAAATCAGATCCAAGCTGAGCCATAGCACTGACTGCCGTGAGCAGCTTTTGGGTACTGGCTGGAATAAACAAGGTCTCAGCTTGTTGGCTATAGATCACTTGATTGTTCGACATATCCATTGCCAGTAAGGCGATTTGTGAATGTCGAGGGCTGATCTTGCTGATTGCTTGGCTAAGCGAAGTGGTTTGGGCACTTATCGGCCTAGAATCATGTTGCTCTGCATAGGCCATATTATGACTTGCGGCTAGGAGCAGGCCGGCATATAGAGTGGTTTTCAGTAACGTTTCCATGTTAGCTATTGACCATTTTTATCAAAACATCATTAAGATTAGGTTGGTATTGTGTGCGGTTAATCCTCACTGCTGCCGTCATCCTTTTCCATCAAGCGATATAAACGTAGGGTAACAAACAATACCAGCCCAATAAACAACGGCAGGATGAGTAACCCTAACTGGGTTTTAAAATGGAAAATACCCCAAGCAAACAGCAATGTCAGTGTTAACGTCAGCAGAATTTTTTTGTTCATAGTTTTAATCTTGTATCGTGTGGTCTAATCGCAAATAGGCGGTTTAGTTTACGCTAAATCACTGGATTCGGGGGGAATGAAATGGGTTTGAAGATTATTTTGTGATTTGGCAGACATTTTGGGTGCAGTTCAGTGAAATTTGGACTGATTTGTAGCGTTAAGAATCACCCTATTTAGGGGCAAAACATTGTGTGGATGGGCAAATAATGCCGAAAATACCCGCTGTAAAATGCGATTTCAAGCAAGGGTAAATGAAGAAGATTTTTAGGCAAATCGGTGCACTGAAGTGGAATAAAATCGCGTGAGGTCAAATTACCAGCAAAACCGTTAGGTTTAACAAGACTTTTGGGAGAAAAGTCTTGCCGAGACGAGGTGAAGTCGGTAATTTCTACCCCTTACGATTTTAGGTTCTTAGGTAACAACTAAACCATGCCACATATTAGTATGCGCGGCTTACCACAAGCGGTCGTTGCAGCGTTCAGCCAAACATTACTGCAGTCATTGGCGGATATATGTAAAGGTAATGCAGAGAGTTTCACATTAGATTGGATCCCAAGCATCAGTTTTCGAAATGGAAAAATTGATCAACGCTTTGTCCAAGTTGAGTTACTCTGGTTCCCTAAGGACCCTGATATACATCTTAAAGTAGAACAAACGATCAGGTTGGCAGTGACAGAGGCCTATCCAGAGTTAACACATATTGCTGTGATGTTTTTATCACTGAACCCCAGTGCTTCCTATCGGGGTGGTCAGCATGTTTAAAGGAGGATGCCTTGCTAGATAAGCTTGGTGGAATAGCCGTTCAACCCGAGGCTTTAACGTGGTTGCTCACGCCATGCCGTTTCAAGGCAGAATTACTCGCTCGTATTGCGAGCGCCAAGCACAGTATTTATATTGCGGCGCTGTATTTAGAAGATGACGAAGCGGGTCGTGAGATATTACAAGCCCTCATGGATGCCAAAGCAGCAAATCCAACGCTTGATATCAAAGTGTTAGTCGATTTTCACCGTGCAAGACGTGGCTTGATTGGCCATAAAGGTGATAGCGGTAACTATTTGATGTATCGCAAAGTTATGGCTGAAGCCGAACATCCCATCGATATCTTAGGTGTACCCGTCAAATCCCGTGAATTTATGGGGGTGTTGCATCTTAAGGGATTTATTATCGATGATGCCGTGATTTATAGCGGTGCTAGTCTCAATAATATCTATTTGCAACAACACGATAAGTACCGTTTCGATCGTTATCACTTGATTGAGTCTGCCGAATTAGCGCGCAGTATGCGCGCGATGATCCAGAAAAATATCATTTCTGATCCAGCTGTGTGTTCATTAACGCAAGATGCTGAGCAAGAAGTGCTACCACCAAAGACGGACATGCGTAGCTTTAAGCTGAGACTGTCTGACGCTGAGTATCAGTTTAAGGAGACCCGTGATGGCAATCGCATCACGCCGTTACTTGGGCTAGGACGTAAGAAAAACTTGCTCAATAAAGTGGTTGTCGCCTTGGTGGAAGAGTCAAAAGACTCGCTGTTTATTTGCACACCTTATTTCAATCCGCCGTACATTTTAGTGCGCGCTTTAGCTAAGCATTTACGCAATGGCAAACGTATTGATATCGTTGTGGGCGACAAGACGGCTAACGATTTTTTTATTCCGCCAGAGCAGGATTTCTCAACCATAGGTGCCTTGCCCTATATGTATGAGCAATCATTGCGTAAGTTCGCTAAACGCCAACAGTGGGCGATTGATAATGGCCAGCTGAATATCCATCTGTGGAAACACGGTATCAACAGTTATCACCTCAAGGGCATCAGTGCCGACGGTAATAAGCATTTGATCACCGGCTCTAACCTGAATCCAAGAGCTTGGGCGCTGGATCTTGAGAATGGTTTGTTGATCCAAGATGAAATTGGCTGCTGGAAAGCCCAGTTTGAAGCCGAGCAGGCACATATTCTGGAACACACACAGCGGTTATATCACTACAGCCAAGTGGACACCTTACAGAGCTATCCTGCGCCAGTGAAGAAGATCATGACTAGAATTCGTCGCCTTAAAGCTGATTTTTTACTGCGTCGCATTCTGTAACGATTAAAGCTATAGAAGCAATAAATTAATCGATATTTTTGATTTATTACAGTGTCTTATCGATTTAAAAAGCCCACAACAATGTGGGCTTTTTATTGACTGATGGTAATAGATTTAGCTTAAACCAAGAATTGTAGTTTCAAATCATATCCATTAAATCTGTGGCATTAAATTCTGGTGAGTATCATTTTGATCTTTGGCGTAATACAGAGACAGGATCACTAAAACCACCATCACAGCACTTAATAAACCTATGCTCAACTGGCCGCCCATAGGCACTAAAGACATAGTTAATGCGGCAAGTCCGGCGCCAAAATTTTGTAATCCCCCCAGTAATGCGCCCGCAATCCCCGCCTGACGTGGAAATGGCTCTAACGCAGCAGATGTTAGGGTAGGGAACAGCATGCCTGCGCCACTGAAGAATAAAATCGATCCAATAAGTAAACTCCAGCCAACCACTAAATTAAAAAGACCTGGGATCAACATAAATAATGCGCCAGCACCGAGTAACGCAACACCTTGGTAAACAACTCTTTGTGGCTTATTCTGTCGGCCCGCGATGAGTGCCCCCAGTAAGTAGCCAGGAATTGGCGCAACAAAATAGCAACTGACCATAAAAGGTGTCAGTCCGAGATATTGGCCATAGAGTACACCAGCAATGGCTTCAAACGCCGCAATACCGGCAAAGGTGGCGATCAATGAAAATAAATAAGCGCGAAACGCTCTATGGCGTAGGACATGCTTATAGGATTTGAAAACGGCTTGATGTTCCCGTTGCGTCTTGGGTAAAGACTCTTTAAAGAGGAATATTAACAACAGCCAGACCGCGACACCGAATCCCGCTAATACCCAGTATACGGCTTGCCAGCCAAAATAGGCCGCAGTGGCGCTGCCGATAAATGGTGCAAGCAAAGGTAAAAACACTACAGCCATAGAGACATAGCTATTAAATTTTACCAGTCGGTCACCAAAGTAGTGATCGCGGGGAATGCTACGGCATAATGCGCCTGCGCTGGCTGTGCCTAATCCTTGGATAAGGCTTGCCATAATTAGTTGGTTAAAGCTTGTGGCCTTCGCCGCGAATACAGCGCCTAGAACGAAAATTGCGATACCCACGACGAGTGGCATTTTGCGGCCAACGCGATCTGACACTGGGCCATACACAAATTGAAACATCCCGTAGGAGAGTAAGTAACAGGCCATCACGGCTTGTAGTTGGCTGGCGTCCACATGGAGCCCGAGTGCGATTTGTGGAAGGGCAGGTACAAAAATCGTCTGCGCCATTTGGCCACAGGCGACCATAAAGACAATCATTAACAGTAGGCTAGACTGACTCGCCGCTGGAGCGACATCGTGATGAATAGGAGAATGTGGCGTGCCTGACATGATATTTCCGAAAAAGGTCACTTAAGGTATTTGCGCGCATCTTACTCCCTAAAAGCGTAACTTCAAGTGTCAATCATATTGATTTAACGAAATAATTTTTAATGCGATGCATAAGTTTTTATCCTGATTTTAAGCTGTAAAGCTAAACTTACGATAGGTTATTTGTCTGTTAACTAGGTCGATGAGTTGCAAATGAATTAATACTCAGATTAACCCTTCACTGCCTATTTTCTTACATGGGAGTTTGCTTAAAAATATTGGCTATTAAGAGATTGGAGGTAAGTAAGTGGATAAGGTGCTTAATACAAGCCACCCTAAAAAAATCACGCTAAAAGGAACAAATAAGAAAGGAGATTGCGAATCGGCCTATCTCCTTATCTCCTTTAATAGTCGCGACTAGCAAGATGCTATTTTTGTAATTTCTCTATGCCCGTTAAAATCTGATACCCCACCGTCACCCGAGGCGGTACGGGATAATTTTTATTGCTTAACAATACTATGCCAAGCTTTTGCGCGGGAATAAATGCTGCATAAGCGGCAAAACCGCCAGTAGAACCTGTTTTATTGATCCACACATTTTGCTGCGGCGCGAGGGGCGGCACTATGGGTTTAACGGGTGTACTGCCAAACACGACTTCCTGAGTATGGCCCATAAGTATTTTATCAAGATCAATAGGATATGAGTAATGCTCCCAAATCATATCTTGGGTCATCATGCCCACATCAAAGTATCCCGTGTGGGTCTCATCGAGTGCCGTTTGCAGTGGTTTGGCAAGCGGGTGCATTTGCATATTGGCCTCAACAAATTGCAGTAAATCCTTGGCAGAGGTTTTAACGCCATAGGCTTCATCGGCTAATACACCGGGATTGACTCGCACTGGCATGTCTTGCTTATCATAGCCTTGGGCATAATCGGCCATTTTACTGCTCGGAACGTTAATGTAGCTGCTTGTCATACCCAATTGTGGAAATAGTGTTTGCTCAAGGGCTTGTGGAAAAGTTTTCCCTAAACTCTGCGCGGCAATCATACCGAGCAGCCCAATACTCGGATTGGCGTAATTTCTGTGGGTCCCCGCGGCAAATGACGGTTGCCAATGCTTAAGGTAATCCATTAACTCTGCGTTATTAGTGACCTTATCAGGAACTTGCATCGGCAAATCACCCGCTGTGTGGGTGGTTAAATTGATGAGACTAATCTTATCAAAATGGCTGCCTTTTAATGCTGAAACATAATCACTGGCCATATCCGTGAGTGTTAATTTACCTTCGCCCTGTGCATAGTTAGCCAGTGTTGCGGTAAAGGTTTTACTGATAGAGCCAATCTCGAACAGGGTATCTTCAGTCACACTTTGCCCAGAGGTTTTAGAACTGACGCCATATTGGTAAAAATACTGTTTACCCTCTATGGTGACGCCAATCACTGCGCCGGGAATAGCGTACTCAGCCATCAAAGGTTTCACCGCCGAATCTACAAGAGTCTGTATTTCTTTGGTATTAAGTGTTTTGGCGGCAGTGGCATGAGAGAATAGGGCCGCAGAGATGAGGATGCCGTTTAATAACGGCATTAAAGCGAACGGGGCTTTTGGGTGCATAATTGACCTTTCATTGAGACTGTATTTGTAGAGTAGATTTTCGCATGATATTAGGGCAATTCCACACTAAGTTAAGTCATTACTGATATTTAGCTTAAATACTCCCCCAATAAGTAAGTTAAACGTTAATTTGGTCGGTTTAGTGTTGCACGCTATTGCATACTAAGTGGTAACACAGATTAATACATTACAGCTTTTTTAAGAGATAATTGCTCGGTGCTCTAAAATTATCTCGCTGACGTTAGGCTGCAGATGAAACCATCAACCACTGACACCGGCCTTTTATCACGATAATGTATTACGCGATTGCACCATTGATGGCCAAGGGATAAACTGCGCCACCGCGACAAAAAAGTGCTAAATGATGTGGTCGCGATCCTTAATAAGTTTGATAGAGAATTGGTTTTTATGGCTTTAGCCCCCCATGCAGTGCACCATTTATATCAGTACCGTAAGTCTATTTCGACTAAACCCTTTGGTGCCCGCGGTAAAAAACTGATCCGCTGTCCATTATGCCTCTTAGGTGAGCAGTTCTGTACCTGTACGCTACGCCGTCAGTTAGATACTCACGCCAGTTTTCTGCTGATTATGTATAACGATGAGGTGTTAAAGCCGACTAATAGCGGACGACTCATCGCGGATCTTATTCCTGATACCCACGCCTATATTTGGTCACGTACAGAACCTGAAGCTGAGTTGCTTGCTTTGCTGAATTCGCCGCAATATCAACCCTATTTAGTGTTTCCTGCCCAGTATGCAGAGCAAGGGCAAACCGTACTGAACCAAGTGCCGATGTCGACATTGGCCGAAGGCAAACGGCCGCTACTTGTTCTGCTTGATGGCAGTTGGCGTGAAGCGATTAAAATGTTCCGTAAGAGTCCTTACTTACACTCACTGCCGTTGCTTTCCTTCGATCCCGACACGCTCGCGACCTATGCATTGCGTAAAGGTAGTCATGATTTTCAACTTGGCACCGCCGAGGTGGCATCATTGGCTTTAGGAGCGATTGGAGAAGCGGCTAATGGCAAAGCCTTAAGTACTTGGTTTGATTTGTTTGTTGAATCTTCCTTACTTGGCCGCAATCGCCGTTGCCGTGAGGACCTTCTGCCAATTACAGATTTTACCGATGCTTTTGAACTGGCCTTTGAACAAGCAAGTCGTAGTAAGAGTTAATAGATGTTGGATTTAATCTATTTTGAAAAAGGCTAGTTAACTATCTTCTTAAATAATAAATCCCCTACAGTAAGGGGATTTTTTATGTGTAGCAATTAACTTATAGGAACTTCATATTTAAGAAGATACCTCGCACAAGCATAATTGTTTATACCGCGACTTCTTTACCATCTAACTTACGGATAACGACCGTAGCGGCGCGAGGGCGTAATGTCGTGCCCGCAGGCGTTTTTTCAGCGGCATTGGACGAATAAGGCCAATTACCGGGATGCTGAATGTTAGCAAAAACAGAAGTGTAATCAGGGCTAATAGCAAAACCCGTAACCTCACAGTCGTTTGGTCCAACGAAGAAACGCTTTAATTCCATTTGGTTATCAGCCGTTACGCCGAGCTGTTTCTCTTGGCCATCAACAAGCGTTGAAGGCACTATTGCTAGCATCTGATCGTTGGTTTCTTCTGCGACCTCCTTGGCTCCATTGTCGGTTTGAACCCACAAAATACCGCGTTGATCGAAGGCCAAACCGTCTGGGCTGGCAAATTGGTTAAGATCCGTTAAGCCTGATAAGTTTGTCTCTGCGTTACCATCACTTGGTGATCCGAATACGAAGATATCCCATGTAAATTCAGTATCTTTGTCACTTTCATCCCAACGAATAATATGGCCAAAGTGGTTTTTCAATCTTGGGTTCGCTGGATTGGTTTCAGTTCGTTTTGAGTTGTTGGTCA
Organism: Shewanella sp. SM74; assembly: GCF_025653725.1. Classification (NCBI taxonomy): domain Bacteria; kingdom Pseudomonadati; phylum Pseudomonadota; class Gammaproteobacteria; order Alteromonadales; family Shewanellaceae; genus Shewanella; species Shewanella sp. SM74. The sequence continues at coordinate 465,414 of NZ_JAKKRZ010000001.1, forward strand.
AGGTCAAATAAATTGAACCTGTGAAAGGATCGACAGCACACCATTCAGGGCGATCCATCGGTGTTGCACCAACAAGATCCGCTGCGCCTGCGGTGTTCAAAATAATCTCGGCTAAGCTAGCGAAAGTATTGCCTAGGGTTTTTCCGTCCGTAGTTTGGCTATCTAAGGTTAAAGGCAACCAAACACCACCACCATTTGCATTAAACTTAGCTGCATATAAAGTACCTTCATTCATATACTTATCGCCAGTTTGTATGCGATTGCTGCTGTCAGCATCTTTTGCATCCCATGCCGCGGCCGAGACAAATTTATAGAGGTATTCGAATTGTGAATCGTGGCCAGAATAGAACACTACTGGCTTACCTTCGGTTAATTTGCCAAAGGTACAGCCTTCATGGCGGAAACGACCAAGCGCGGTACGTTTAACTGCGCGCGATGTTGGATTGAAAGGGTCAATTTCAACAATATAACCGTGACCATTCGCTTCATTACGATAGTCATCTTGAGCACTTGCACCTTTTGGTGTGACATCAAAACGCGCGAATTCATCGAGACGTTCTTCATCATGACCTGCAAGATCATCCCAGCCATAACGTGTGCTGGTTTTGCTGATCCCAATGCGATTTTGCTCGGCAGTTAACGTACCACGGTTAGCGAAGTAGCCTGGCCAGTTTTCTTCACAGGTTAAATAAGTGCCCCAAGGCGTGTAACCATTGCCGCAGTTATTTAATGTACCGCGAGCCTGACTACCGTCGGGAGAGTAGCGGGTTTCGAGTAGAGAAGAGTAGGCGAGAGGACCGCTAATATCCATTACAGTCGCACCGGTGAATCGGCGGTTATGGTTATCATTGCTAACCACTTCCCATTGATTATTAACCAGTTTTATACGTACAACCGATACGCCATGGGCGTTGATTTCTTTACGTACCTCATCGATAATCGTGCGCAAACCTGAAGTAGGATCAAAAGTTTGTCCTGCAGGATGTAATGCAACTTCATCAATATATTCATGGTTAATGCAAAGTAAACCGTCATTACCCGTATCATTTAATGGAAAGAAATGCATGCCATCGTGGTGCATACCGACTGAGTTCGCTTGGTCATCGGCAGTGTTACTACCATCACTTTTCCATGGTGCTGCTTTTGCATTTAATGGCGTACCCCATGGTGCAAGTACCTGCGCTGTATAGCCTTCTGGCACAACGACGGCATCTAAACGAGAACCCGCAACTGACGTAAAGTTTAGCTTGGCGGTACTTTTTGTTGGTGGCAAAGGTGTCACAGGATCAACAGGTTTTGTAACGGGTGTGTCATCTGATCCGCAAGCAGTTAAACCTACACTGGCAAAAGCTGTCATAGCACTGAGGCCTAAACCACTTTTGACGAAGTTACGGCGAGATAAATGTTTATCCAACACTTGGTTAAATGGCTCGTTATTACTTTTATTATAAAGTGTAGGATCAAAGGTGGCCTTACTCATATATTACTCCGGCTAGTACGATGGATTAAATTTCGTGACTAAGGCTAAAGTATCAATATGACAATAAAGATGATTTTATATTACAATAATACTGCAGTGAGCAATAAACCCGATATGCTATAAAAATGTTAACCAGCAGTTTGCTATGGTCTAAGCTGCTGAGGTCAAAGTAGCTCAATTAGGATTTTTATTCTGCTATGATGTCAAATCTTGTATCCAAGATAAAAATATATAATGTGAAATTATTGTTTTAATTATTTTTAAAATTAAAATTTGAAATAATGTTAATATAAATTACTGAATATCATTTTTATTCATAAACATGATAGATTTATATTTAACATTAAAATTGCTATTTTATTTTAGGTAAAAGACTAACTGATTCTTATCGAGTCATGATCTAGTTTAGTCTTTTGGGTTTTAGTCTCTTGGTTTTAAATAATGGCGAAGTGAGCGCGGATCGGTATGGCCAGTTCTAGCCATAATGTATAAATGATCTTTATCATTTTCATGGAGTTGAGTGACACAACCACTACGCAAACTGTGGGCACCATAAAACTTTGCAGGTAGGCCCGCTTTTGTGCAATATTTTTTAATTATGCGATAAATATCGTCTCCCGTGAGAAAACCACTATTTTTATGTAAACTTGAATTAGCTTCAGAGTGATGTTCTACTATTTGATAAGGGCGTAAATATTTCCCATCACGGGAAAGCGATCTAAATAAATGTCCATCCTCTATATTGGCGAGTGATAACCAATTTTTTACCGCGTTGAGTGCTGCAAAAGGTTCATGATCCGGCAGGTCTTTCCATTCCCGTTGACCTTGCTGATTACTCTTCGAATAAGGTAGGCGCACTTTTAGCTTATTGCGTAAAAAACTGACATATTGAACTTTTATATCTGCAAGTTCAGAACGGCGAAACCCACCTTGTAATCCTAACTGAATAATGGCTTTGTCTCTTGCTCGGGTTAATGGCTGCACTTGTTCATCGATAGCTTGAATGAGCATTTCCACTTCATCATACATAATCGGTTGTTGATCATAATCACTCACATGGCGAGATTGATTTCTGCTTAAACCGCGCATCACTCTGATCACCAGTGGATGTTCGGTAGGCGAGTGGAATCCTGCTTGAATATGATGGTAGCGAATGGCTGCCAACCTTGTGGTTAATGTTTGCTTTGAAAGTTGAACGCCAGTGCTTTCTTGGATCAGTTCTTTTTGATGACCAATAAATGAAATTACGCTTCTTGGATCTGCGGGCAGGGCCTGCAGTTGGTGTTCGGCACAATAACGGCTAAATAGACTAAAGCTCGTATTATAAACACGGCGGGTGTTGGCTGAAATTTCATATTCAGTTTCTTCGGCAGCACTTAAATAATCACTTCGAACAGATTGTGGCAGGAAAGTCTCTTCAAAAAAACGTGGCTGTTCAGCACGGTTATTATTGTGATGATCTGATCCTGTCACTCTTTCATTCGTTACATTGGTGTTATTTTGAGCATTACTATTTGTCCGGATCATTTTAGACATGCCGTTGAAGTCACCTGATATCGAATTAAGAAGGCGTAATTATACGCAAATCACGCCTACATCTACCAGTGATAATCGTCATTATCACTGGTAGAGTGCTTATTTGTTTAAATAATCTTCTTTTATCAGAGGAGGGGGCATTAAATAACATTTAGCTGGATTATTTAGTTTAAAAAACAGCCAAGATAAACCTATTCTAACAATGGCGATTAATTAAGCGGATATAAAATTAAAGGCAATGATAGTATGAAATTCGTACTTTCTCTATGCAGTGGTTTCGAACTTAGTTAGTCACAGATGCATAATTTTAAAGAATGGTTTAACCATTTTATTGGTTTTCTTGAATGGAATGCCGCTAAACTAGGCTTGCGTGTTGGGTGAAATTTAAGCTAATAACGACAACCGCTTATCGGGTTCTTAGCCTGTTATGAGTTGAGCTATTTCTGCCAAAGGCAAAATGAAGCATAAGGGATCGATTCCCAGTCAATAAAATGGTTGAACCATATATTAATACTTATCGATTTGTACTAGCATGAGGTCCCATTTATTTCATCCGCATTAAACGCATGCTTAACTAAAGAAACGTATTTATGGAACCGCAAGCTTGGATATATCAACAAGACAAACCGACAGCAGGAAGAAAATTATTATTGCTTGAGGAAGCCGAATTAATTTTTGCCTTACCCTTAATTTATCGCCTTATCAATCCTGAAGCTGTGGCATCTAAACCAGATTGGTTTTGTGACGCTGAGTTACAAACGGTTTCCTATACTAAGTTGGTAACACAACTAAATGAATTAGTCCGATTACGCAAAAAGGCACAGCGGATCGACAACGAGCTTACTAATGTAAACAAAATGCTGAAGGATCCCCTCATAAATCAGCCATAGCATAGCCATATTTGAGCAACTGATTGGCGAATAATACCCAGGCCGCCAGCAATTCTTTCTCCGTGATTTGATAATCAGGCCGCCTGAGTACCTCCAATCCCAAGCGAATCGTTGAGAGTACCGTTCGATGCCCAATGGTATTGGCCTGAAAATGCTTATCCCAGCCCTGTTGCTGTGCGTGTAAACCAACTAGCCACAACAGGCATTGAACCATCAA